>NZ_JAGGOW010000157.1 GCF_018614135.1 Streptomyces sp. ISL-66 | reverse complement strand
GCGGCGGCCGCGGCGGCGGCCGCCGGCCCGGGCTCCGGGGCGGCGGTGACGCTGGCCCGCCACAGGCGGACGCAGGACCAGACGGCGGCCCAGGCGAGCAGGCCGTTGCGGACGCAGAGCAGGATGGTCCCGAAGACCGTGCCGGGGAGGATCTGCGAGCCGTAGGTCAGCGGGTAGATCGCCGTGCTGAGCGCGGTGGAGGCGACGATCAGCCAGGCGACCGGGCGCTGCGTGGTGTGCCGGCAGGTCAGGCAGACCGCGGCGAGGCCGACCAGCCAGATCAGGTACTGCGGGCTGAGCACGCGGCTGGTGATGGTGAAGACGAGGATGGCGCACAGCGCCGCGTCCAGCGGGGTCGCGGTCGACCAGCGGCGGGCCTTCACGCGCCACAGCAGCAGCCAGCCGAATCCGACGACCGTGAGCGCGACGGAGAGCACGGCGACGCTGGAGACGTACGGGCCCAGGTACTCGTAGGCGCCGTAGCGGACCTCGATCTTCCCGGACCAGGCGCCGACGAGCCTGCCGAGCATCAGCGCCGAGCCGCCCAGCGACTCGACCTGGATGCCCCGGTTGCCCTGGTTGTCCAGGAAGCCGAGGGTGTCGCGGAAGAACAGTGCGAGGACCGCGAGCAGTACGGCCGCGGACGCCGCGGCCGAGACGATCGCGTCGCGGGTGGTCCGGCCGCGCGGGGTGCCGATCAGCGTGAGCAGCGGCCACACCTTCACCAGGGCGCCGATGCCGGCGAGGACCCCGCCGAGCTTGCGGCGGAAGCGCAGGCACAGCAGCGAGCCGACGGCGAGCAGGGTGACCTGGAGGTCGTAGCGCCCGAACGGCAGCGAGAGCAGCAGCGGCAGCGTGGCCAGCCACAGCACGGCGCCGGCCGTGCTGCCGTCGGGGCGGCGGGCGGCGCGGACCAGACCGACGGCGATCAGGGCGTCGCAGACGACGGTGAGCGCGACGAAGGCCTGGAAGTAGCTGAGGAAGGGCAGCAGGTCGGGCGACAGGAAGACGGCCGCCGCGGCCGGCGGGTACTGCCACATGACGTCGTCGTGCGGCATCGTCCCGGTGATGAGGACGTCGTACCAGTTGTTGTAGGTCTCGGTGATCTCCACGCGCACCGAGGAGGTGCCGTGCAGGTTCACCACGAGGAGGACCACCATCAGGGCGCGGGTGGCCAGCCAGAAGCCCGCCATGGCCAGGTGGCCGGCGCGCCCCCGCAGGAAGGTGTCGAAGGGTCCCCGACCGGCACGCGGGGCCGGCCCCGGCGCGCCTGCGGTGGGGCGGAGAGGGCTTCTCGTGCTCGTACTGGTCATCGGCCGTGAGTCTAGCGATCCGTTCCCGGGGCCCCCGGTGGCTCCGCCCAACGATCCGGTGACGAGATCCGAAACCGCCCATTCCGCAACGAAGTGGATCAACTGAGGGGCCTGGCGCGGGTTCGGCCCCGGGTTCGGCCCCGGGTTCGGCCGTGGGATCGAGCGGGGATCAGAGGATCAGGCGGGGGATCAGGCGCGGGGCCGTCCCATGGCGCGGTAGGTCCAGCCGGCCGAGCGCCAGAGCTCGGGGTCGAGGGCGTTGCGGCCGTCGAGGACGAGGCGGTCCGTGACGACCTCGCCGAGCTCGGCCGGGTCGAGGTCGCGGAACTCGCGCCATTCGGTGAGGTGCAGGACGACCTCGGCGCCGCGGGCGGCCCCGAGCGCGGAGTCCGCGTAGCCGAGGGTGGGGAAGACCCGGCGGGCGTTGTCCATGCCCTTGGGGTCGTAGACGGTGACCTGGCCGCCCTGGAGGTGGATCTGCCCGGCGACATTCAACGCGGGGGAGTCGCGGACGTCGTCGGAGTCGGGCTTGAAGGTGGCGCCCAGGACGGCGACGCGCTTGCCGAGGAAGGACCCGCCCACCGCCTCGCGGGCCAGTTCCACCATGTGCCCGCGGCGCCGCATGTTGATCGAGTCGACCTCGCGCAGGAAGGTCAGCGCCTGGTCGGCGCCCAGTTCGCCGGCGCGGGCCATGAAGGCGCGGATGTCCTTGGGCAGGCAGCCGCCGCCGAAGCCGATGCCGGCGCGCAGGAACTTCTTCCCGATGCGCTCGTCGTGGCCGATGGCCTCGGCCAGCTTCACCACGTCGCCGCCGGCGGCCTCGCACACCTCGGCCATCGCGTTGATGAAGGAGATCTTCGTGGCGAGGAAGGAGTTCGCGGCGGTCTTGACGAGCTCGGCGGTGGGGAAGTCGGTGACGACCAGCGGGGTGCCCTCGCCCATGGGGGTCGCGTAGACCTCCCGCAGGACCTTCTCGGCGCGCTCGCCGTGCTCCCCGTGGATGCCGATGACGATCCGGTCGGGGTGCAGCGTGTCCTGGACGGCGAAGCCCTCGCGCAGGAACTCCGGGTTCCACGCCAGGGCGATCTCGTCCCCGGCCGGGGCGAGCGCGGCCAGCTTCGCGGCGAGGCGCTCGGCGGAGCCGACGGGCACGGTGGACTTGCCGACGACCAGGGCGGGCCGGGTCAGCCGCGGGGCGAGCGCTTCCACGGCGGCGTCGACGTAACTCATGTCACACGCGTACTCGCCGTGCTTCTGCGGGGTGTTCACGCAGACGAAGTGGACGTCGCCGTCGAAGGCGCCGATCTCGTCCCACGAGGTGGTGAAGCGCAGCCGGCCCGTGGAACCCGGCAGTCCGGCCACGTGCGAGGCCAGCAGCTCCTCCAGTCCGGGCTCGTACATCGGGACCCGGCCGGCAGCCAGCATCTCGATCTTCTCGGGCACCACGTCCAGTCCGAGCACGTCGAACCCCAGCTCCGCCATCGCCGCGGCATGCGTTGCGCCGAGGTATCCGGTGCCGATCACAGTGATCTTCAGGGGGGCCATGCGTGCTCCTGGAGGTGCGGGGCCGTTAGCGGCAACCGAGCATAGTCGCGCGATCCACCGGGGACGCATTCCGTCAGTGCCACCCACTGGCGGGCGGCCTCGTCAACCGGTCGCCCCCGCTGTCACGCAGCTCACGTACGACGGCCGTGTCCTGGCCGGGCACCGGACACTAAGCTTGGGTTACTTAACGGTAGTTAGCATCGCACCACTTGGGGAGTGAGAAATCTTGGCGGGTTCTGCCGACTTCGATCTGTACCGTCCGGCCGAGGAGCACGACATGCTCCGCGAGTCCGTCCGCGCGCTCGCCGAGGCGAAGATCATGCCCTTCGCCGCCGCGGTCGATGAGGATTCCCGCTTCCCGCAGGAGGCCCTCGACGCCCTCGTGGCGAGCGATCTGCACGCCGTCCACGTACCCGAAACCTACGGCGGCGCCGGCGCCGACGCCCTCGCCACCGTGATCGTGATCGAGGAAGTCGCCCGCGTCTGCGCGTCCTCCTCGCTCATCCCGGCCGTCAACAAGCTCGGCTCGCTCCCGGTGATCCTGTCCGGTTCCGAGGAGCTCAAGGCCAAGTACCTGGGCCCGCTCGCCAAGGGCGACGCGATGTTCTCGTACGCGCTCTCCGAGCCCGACGCGGGCTCCGACGCGGCCGGCATGAAGACCCGCGCGGTGCGCGACGGCGACTTCTGGGTCCTCAACGGCGTCAAGCGCTGGATCACCAACGCGGGCGTCTCCGAGTACTACACGGTCATGGCCGTCACGGACCCGGAGAAGCGCTCCAAGGGCATCTCGGCCTTCGTCGTCGAGAAGTCGGACGAGGGCGTCTCCTTCGGCGCGCCCGAGAAGAAGCTCGGCATCAAGGGCTCGCCGACCCGCGAGGTCTACCTCGACAACGTGCGCATCCCCGCCGACCGCATGATCGGCGCCGAGGGCACCGGCTTCGCCACCGCCATGAAGACCCTGGACCACACCCGCATCACGATCGCGGCCCAGGCCCTCGGCATCGCGCAGGGCGCCCTGGACTACGCCAAGGGATACGTCCAGGAGCGCAAGCAGTTCGGCAAGCCGATCGGCGACTTCCAGGGCGTGCAGTTCATGCTCGCGGACATGGCCATGAAGATCGAGGCCGCCCGCCAGCTGACCTACTCGGCGGCCGCCCGCTCGGAGCGCGTCTCCGCCGGCGGCCCGCACGAGGACCTCACCTTCTTCGGCGCCGCGGCCAAGTGCTTCGCCTCGGACGTGGCCATGGAGGTCACCACCGACGCGGTCCAGCTCCTCGGCGGCTACGGCTACACGCGGGACTACCCGGTGGAGCGCATGATGCGCGACGCGAAGATCACGCAGATTTATGAAGGCACGAACCAGGTCCAGCGGATCGTGATGGCGAGGAACCTGCCGTAACGGGCCCCGTCTGACCCGCACCCGTACCGCGGCCCCCGGCTCCCCGCCGGGGGCCGCGGTGCTGCCCGCCCGCCCCGTCCGCCCTCAGCTACAGCCTCACCCTCCCCGGGGAGCCGCGGGTCCTCGCCGCAGTGGTCCGCGATTGCGAGGGGCAATGGGGCTTCGGCCCCGCCCGCGAGCCCGGTGGCGGCACCCGGTCCTGGGCCGCACTGCCGTACCGCGCGGCCGAGTAGGGACGGGAAGGAAGCCCTACCGCCGGGGCCATCCGAGCGGGCAGGGCAGTTCAGGACTGGACCGGTTCGGGCAACGGGTCACCGGGGCGACCGAATGGAAGAGCGTCCCGTTCAGGTAGTGCCCCAGCGATACATTCCCGCCCCAGGTCAGCCGCTCCACCGCCGCCTTCACCACAAGCACCGGCCGGGTCACTTCCCGGTCCGTTTCCGAGGCGAACCGGGGAGCGGCCTGCGCCAACTGGAGACCGAGCCATTCCCCGGCCTCTTTCGGTTCCTCCCACGTGCCCTTGACCGTCCCGGGCGGTTTCATCAGCCAGTGGGCGGTCTGCAGGGGCGGGAGGCCCGTCACGCCGAACTCCGCGACCACTTCCCGATACCGCTCCACCAGCCGCTGGGCCGCCGCGTCGTCCTTGGCCGCAGGCGGGGGCGGATCGGGATGTGGAGGCCGGCGCAGTGCTTCGTTGTCGAACGCCTTCTTCTCTCCGACCCATGCGTAACCGTGGTGGTGCACTGCCGCTCCGTTTCGGGGAATGGCGACGGCCCCGCCCGTCGGCGTGTGGGCGGGGCCGTCAGTCAGCTGGTGCTCGGGGATCAGGCGGAGAGGTCGAACCGCGCGGGGTCGATGCCCGCCGCGTCCAGCTCCGCCGTGGTGAACCGCAGCGGCTCGGCGTCCGGCCGCTTGCCGTCACCCATGGCCCATGCGTCCGGGCCGATCTTGGCGAGGGTCACGCACGCCTCCCCGTCCGGATGGGTGCTGCCGCCGCACGCCTTCGAGGAGGCGGCGGTGTCGATGTCGAGCGCGTACAGGTCGGTCATCGTTGCCCTTCCTGATCATCTGTCGGCCCGTTGACGGCCGCCTCCCGCCCTCAGCGGGCGGAAGTCCTCACGGCGGCCCTCACGGCCTCGGCCATCTGCTCCACCACGTCCGCCGGGAGCATCCCCAGGTGCACGTACGGGAGGCCGTTGTAGGTGACGGTGGGCCGCATGCCGCTCCACGCGGTGTCGGGGACACCGAGGGCGGCCAATGCCGCGCGCAGGGATTCGGCGGCGTCCGTGGCCCGCGTGTGACCGTCTCGCCAGGTCTGCATGTCCATCACGCGGCCACCGCGCGGGCGGGGCACTCGTTGTGCCGGTAGACGGTGCCGGGCGCGCCCGACGCCCGGTCGACGGCTCCTCGGAGGGCGGGCTCCAGCGCCCCGATGGGCCGATGACAGGCGGAACACTCGTATCCGGGCGCGTAGGTCACGTACTCCCACGCGCCCCGATCGAACTCCGGCGCCTTCGCCTTCTTCTCCCCTGCCATGTCGCGCCCCTCACCGCACCCGCACACTGTGCGGTGCTCGCCGTCACTCCTTGTGAAGACGACGTTAGAGAAGGCACCCGTGAGGCATCCAGGACCTTGCACGGGCTTGCACGCGAATTAGCCGAGCGAGGTAATCGCGTCCGAGACCAGAGCCCGGGCCGGGGCACCGTAGACAGCGAGCTTCGACAGCTCTGAGAACGCCTTGGCGTACGTGGCAACTTCGCTGGGCGCCGTGACGTTCACTGCGGCCGTCAGCAGTTCGACGCTCGCTTGACGGCCGTCGAACAGATAGAAGGCTTCCAGGGGCCAGACGAGCCGCTGGGCGGTGAAGGGGATAACCCCAAGGCTTACGTTCGGCAGCGCCATGACAGCCAGCAGATAGCCAAGCTGTCCGGCCATGGTGGCAGCAGCGCCGATGCGGTAGCGGAGCACCGTTTCTTCCAGCAGCAGCGCGAAGCGGTGGCTGCCTTCGTGGAGAACGCGCGAGCGTTCGATTCGGGATTCCGCCGCCGTCTGCGAGTCGTCAGGGGTGCCCTGAAAGGCGGCGATGGTCGATAGCAGGGCTGCCGCGTACGCCTCGGTCTGGAGCATGCCCGGCACCACGTTCGAGCAGTACACGCGGAAGAGGCGGGTCTGCTCGTACAGGGGGACAACTTCCTCCTGCGCCCGGCGCATGCCGTGGCGATGGAGCTTCTGCCAGTGCACGTACATCTGATCGGCTTGCCGATTCGCCGCGATCAGGTCGTCTGCCCGGTCTTCCGCTCCACACGCTTTGCACCAGGCGCGGATGTCGGCGGCTGATGCAGGGGTCTTGGCACGCTCGATGCGTGACGACTTCGCGGGACTCCAGCCACACCGAAGAGCCAACTCGTGCCCGGTCAGCTCCGCGTCTTGGCGCAGGCCCCCGAGACGGGTGGCGATGGCCTCGCGGGCGGCCTGGGCGCTGGACGAGGGGGACGCAGACATGAGTGGGCTCTTCGTTTTCCGTCAGTCAGACCGTGAACTTCTCGTGCGGGATGCCGCGCTCCCAGACTGCCTCGAACGCAGCCGAGGCCAGTCGTGCCACGGCGGGCTCGGAGCGAACCTCCCAGCCCGGGTCGGACCAGTTCCCATCCCCGGAGAAATGGTTGAAGAGCACGATCCGTCCGTCGAACACCCAGCAGTCGTTTCCGGGGAGCGCGATGTCCGAGGCCTGTCGCCGGGGCAGCCAGCGGACCTGCTCCCCGGCATGAAGGTTGACCACGGTGCCGGCGTGCTCGTACCGGATGTAATCCGTGACCGGTTCCGATACGACACGGGCGCGGCGGACGGCCACGCCTCGGGCCACGGTGCTGCGAATCAAATCGACCCACGGCGTCCAATAGGCGGACGCCGGGTCGATGTCGCGCTGGCCCGTACGCGTCCAGGTCTCGAAGTCCTCGGCCTCCTCCCCGACGCCGTACGAGTCGCGCAGCTCCAGGTGCACAGCCGAGTGCTTGGCTGCGGCCAGCAGCTCGTTAAAGCCCGGCTCCTTCTGCGACATCGCACGCCTTCCTGAGCATCGGCACCATTCGGGCCGGAATCCGAACCACGGCTTCGTGCGCAGGGATGCCCGGAACGTGCCCGGGAACCTCGAACGCCGCGCACTCCGCCTCTAGCTTCTCGTCTGGCTTCCAGCCCTGGAGCACCAGCTCCGCCTTCTCCTCGTCCACCCATACGGTGGGAGAGCCCTGCTGCCCGGTGTCTGGATCAATCCCGATGAACCGTAGTGCCATGACTGCCTCCGGTGTCGAGTGGCTTACGCCAACTTGCACGAGCTTCCTCGTGGCCGTGTGGGAGCGTCAAGGGGGCAGGAACAGCCCTTGAGTCGGGATGGCCTCGGCTTTGTTCACTCGCCGTGCTTTGCCCACCAGTCAGTGAACGGCTCCGCGTGGGTGAGGGCCGTTTCCCGTAAGCGGCATAGGTGGCGGCTTCGTTTCGCGGGCGGACGTCGGGGCGCAGGAATGCCCCGGTGTCGTCGTATCGCATGACGGCTGTGTGTTTCGAGTCGAACAGCCGGAAGTCGGGAACGCCGTCGAGCGGGTTGGGGCGTCGGTGACGTCGAGGATGAAGAACTCTCGTGGGGCAGTCGTCACCGTGCGGCGCAGTGCCGCGTTCGGTGCTCCCGAGCCAGTGACCGCAGGGTCAAGGGATCATGCTTGAGGGAACGGGAAACCGGCCGAACCGGCGGTGTCGCCCGCGGTGGACCCGAGGTCACGACACGGGCCGCCTCGGGCCTTGGGGGTCCCCCGGATGGGCTAGCTTGGGGGCTCGAACGCCCGATCGGCTGGGGGAGAAGGCTCATGACGGAAGCGATCCTGCTGGTCGGCGGGCAGGGGACGCGGCTGCGTCCCGTCACCGTGAACACGCCCAAGCCGATGGTGCCGGCGGCCGGTGTGCCCTTCCTCGCCCATCAGATAGCCAGGGCCGCCGCCGCCGGAGTTACCCGCATCGTGATGGCCACCTGCTACCTGGCCGAGGTCTTCGAGCCCTACTTCGGCGACGGATCCGCCTTCGGCCTCACCCTCGAGTACGTGGTCGAGGACGAGCCCCTGGGCACCGGCGGAGCCATCCGCAACGCCGCCGAACGGCTGACCGGCGGCCCCGACTCCCCGGTGCTCGTCTTCAACGGGGACATCCTCACCGGCCTGGACATCGCCGGCCTGGTCGAGTCCCACCTGAAGGCCGACGCCGATGTCTCCCTGCACCTCGTGCGGGTCGCGGACCCCCGTGCCTTCGGGCTGGTCCCCACCGACTCCGAGGGGCGGGTACTGGACTTCACCGAGAAGCCGAAGACCCCCGAAGAGATCACCACCGACCAGATCAACGCCGGCTGCTACGTCTTCCGCCGCAGCATGATCGACGCCATCCCGGCCGGCCGCGCCGTCTCCGTGGAACGCGAGACCTTCCCCGGCCTGCTCGCCTCCGGCGCCAGGCTGCGCGGATTCACCGAGACCACCTACTGGCTGGACCTCGGCAGGCCCGAGGCTTTCGTCCGGGCCTCGGCCGACCTGGTGCTCGGGGTCGTCTCCTCCCCGGCGGTCCCCGGCCCCCGCGGCGAAGCCCTGGTGCTTCCGGGCGCCGAGGTGGCCGACGGGGCGGTGCTCTCGGGCGGGACCGTGGTCGGAGCCGGCGCCCGCATCGGCGCGGGAGCGGTCGTGCGGGGCTCCATCGTGCTCGACGGCGCGATCGTGGGCCCGGACGCCCGGGTGAACGCCAGCCTGGTCGGCGCGCGCGCCTCGGTCGGCCCGCGCACCGTGCTGGATTCCGCCGTCATCGGCGACGGGGCCGTGGTCGGCGCCGACAACGAGCTGCTCGCCGGGGTACGGGTGTGGTGCGAGGCGCGGGTCCCCGCCGCCTCGGTCCGCTTCTCCTCGGACCGCTGACGGCCTCCGCGCCGCCCGCCCCCCGCGCGAAGCCCCCAGCCAAGGCCCCAGCCAAGGCGCCGCGCAGGGGCCCCCGCGAACCCGTCGCTAGTTGCCGCGGACGGTGACCTTCTCGTCCTTCTGGATCTGCTGCACGAGCTGCTGCACCTTCGCCTTGTCCCAGACGAGGTTCCCGCCGCGCTGCCCGGAGATCGGCATGTTCATCGAGACCCCGTCACCGCCGCTGATGCCCTTCATCGCGAAGAACATCCGGCCCATGTCCCACAGCGACATGTCCTCGTCCACGATCAGCGTGTCCAGGCCCGCGCCCAGCACCGGGTAGAGCGTGAACGGGTTGAGGACCGTCGACGGAGTCGCCGCCTGGCTCGCGAGCGCCGACAGGAACTTCTGCTGGTTCTTCGTCCGCTGCAGGTCCGACTCGGCGAAGGCGTAGCGGGTGCGTACGTAGGCCAGCGACTGCTCGCCGTTCAGGGTCTGCGTGCCCTCCTTGAAGTCGGCCCCGGACTTCTCGTCCTTGAACCCCTTCTCGATGTTCAGCTCCACCCCGCCCAGGGCGTCCACGATGTTCGCGAAGCCGGCGAAGCCGATCTCCGCGTAGTGGTCGATGCGCAGACCGGTGTTGAACTCCACCGTCCGCACCAGCAGCTCCGGGCCGTCCTCGGCGTACGCCGCGTTCAGCTTGGTCCGCTTGCCCGTGCCGGCGAACTTCTTGCCCGACTCCGAGCCGACGAAGGAGGGGATCTCCACGTCCGAGTCGCGCGGCAGCGAGATCATCGTGTTACCGCTGGAGCACTTCGCCAGGATCATCATCGAGTCGGTCCGCTTGCCCTCGGCCGAGCCCGTGTGCAGCTTCTTCTTCTCCTCGGCGGACATGCCCTCGCGGCTGTCGGAGCCGACGATCAGGTAGGTCGTGCAGTCGCCCTCCTTCGGGCGCTCGATGACCTTGGAGAGGTCGACCTCGCGGCGCACGTGGGAGTCGGCCCAGAAGTAGGTGCCGATGCCCGTCACGACCAGGCCCGAGACCAGCACGATCGCGCCGATCTTGATCCGCCCCCGCCAGTCCGGAGCCGGGCCCGCGGGACCTGCCGGACCGCTCCGGCCCCGCCCGCGCGGCCCGGCCGGCGGCTGCTGGCCGCCGCGCCCGTCGCCGCCGCTGTAGACCTGTCCCGTGTTGTACCCGCTGTCGTACCCGCCCTCGGCGGCAGCCGAGCCGGCTCCGCTTCCGCTGTACGAGCCGCCCTGCTGCGGGGGCACGTACGGAGCCCGGGACGGCCCGCCGGGCCCGGCGGGCGGCTGTGCGGGTTGCGCGGGCCGCCGCGGCGGATACGGC
>NZ_JAGGOW010000156.1 GCF_018614135.1 Streptomyces sp. ISL-66 | reverse complement strand
CCCGCGAGGTGCTCTACGGGCTGATCGTGCCGAGCGACGAGATCCGCTGGGACCGCGAGATCCCGCAGGGGGCCGGCGGATTCCGGGGCGAGGCCGACTGGACCGCGCAGGAGCAGCTGCGTTCCGCCGCCCGCCGGCTGCTCCTCGCCGGGGCGCTGGCCGACCGGGCCCGCGCCGGGTACTACGGCGCCCGGCACCGGGGGCAGGCCGAGCGGGCGCTGGACGGGGTGCTCGTCGGGCCGGCCCCCGACGGGCGGCGGCTCACCGCCTACGTGCCCGTCGACGGGGGCCGCGGCCCGGTGGCCCGGCTGCACCACGCGCTGCACGCCGCCCGCGAGGCCGTGGACTACCGGCGGGCCACCGGCGGCATGGAGGCCTTCGACGCGGCGGTGCAGGCAGGGGTCAGCCGGGAGCTCGCCGAGGCGCTCATCGCGCTGGTCCGCGGTTCGGAGGGAGCCCGCGTCACGCTCGCCTGGGCCCCGGCCGCGGGGGTGCCGGCGGGGTGCGCGGCCCGGCCGGAGCCGGTGGAGTTCTCACCCGGGGACCTCCCGGTGCTCCGGGAGGCGGCCGCGCGCTACACCCGGGACGAGCCGGCGCAGACGGTCCGGGTGGCGGGCGCGGTGGTCCGGATGCGCCGTGCGGCTTCCGGCGGCGGGGGCACGGTCCGGCTGCGGGTGCTGGCGGGGGCGGAGATCCCGTACGTCCGGGCGGTGCTCGACGAGGAGTCGTACCGGGTGGCCGGCCACGCGCACCTGGTCGGACTGCCGATCCGGGTCAGCGGGCGGCTGCAGCGGCGCGGCGGCTTCCGGCGCCTGACGCAGGCCACGGACGTCAGGCCGGTGCCGCTCGACGAGGTGGAGCGGGACCGCCTGATGAAGTCGCTGGAGGAGTCCTTCGACCCGTCGGAGGTCCTCCCGTCCGACGATTAGCCCCGGATCGGCCCTCGATCGGCCCCCGATCAGCCCTCGGTCAGCCCCGCCCGTCCAGCGCCGCCGAGGGGGGCCGGAACAACCGTTTAGCGGCGCGGCCCATCGGCTCGGTACGATTCAGGCGCGCGGTGTTCGCTCGCGCACCCCCTGAGTCAGGAGAGACCGGTGTCAGACGTCCGTGTGATCATCCAACGCGATTCCGAGCGGGACGAGCGCGTGGTGGCCACGGGCACTACGGCGGCGGAGCTCTTCGCCGGCGAGCGCACCATCGTCGCCGCGCGCATCGCAGGTGAGCTGAAGGACCTCGCGTACGAGGTGCGGGACGGCGAGACCGTCGAGCCGGTGGAGATCTCCTCCGAGGACGGCCTGAACATCCTGCGCCACTCGACCGCCCACGTCATGGCGCAGGCCGTGCAGGAGCTCTTCCCCGAGGCCAAGCTGGGCATCGGCCCGCCGGTCCGGGACGGCTTCTACTACGACTTCGACGTCGCGAAGCCCTTCACCCCCGATGACCTCAAGGCCATCGAGAAGAAGATGCAGGAGATCCAGAAGCGCGGCCAGAAGTTCGCCCGCCGCGTGGTCACCGACGACGCGGCCCGCGAGGAGCTCGCGGCCGAGCCGTACAAGCTGGAGCTCATCGGCCTCAAGGGCTCGGCCGCGACCGCGGACGACGGCGCGAACGTCGAGGTGGGCGGCGGCGAGCTGACCATCTACGACAACATCGACGCGAAGAGCGGCGACGTGTCCTGGTCGGACCTGTGCCGCGGTCCGCACCTGCCCACCACCCGCAACATCCCCGCGTTCAAGCTCATGCGCAACGCCGCCGCCTACTGGCGCGGCAGCGAGAAGAACCCGATGCTCCAGCGCATCTACGGCACCGCGTGGCCGTCGAAGGAGGAGCTGAAGGCCCACCTCGACTTCCTCGCGGAGGCCGAGAAGCGCGACCACCGCAAGCTCGGCACCGAGCTCGACCTGTTCTCCGTACAGGACGAGATCGGCTCCGGCCTGGCCGTCTTCCACCCGCGCGGCGGCGTCATCCGCCGCACCATGGAGGACTACTCGCGCAAGCGGCACGAGGAAGAGGGCTACGAGTTCGTCTACACCCCGCACGCCACCAAGGGCACCCTCTTCGAGAAGAGCGGGCACCTGGACTGGTACGCGGAGGGCATGTACCCCCCCATGCAGCTCGACGGTGGTACCGACTACTACCTCAAGCCCATGAACTGCCCGATGCACAACCTGATCTTCGACGCGCGCGGCCGCTCCTACCGCGAACTCCCGCTGCGCCTCTTCGAGTTCGGCACCGTTTACCGGTACGAGAAGTCCGGTGTCGTGCACGGCCTGACCCGCTCGCGCGGTTTCACCCAGGACGACGCGCACATCTACTGCACCAAGGAGCAGATGGCGGAGGAGCTCGACCGCACCCTGACCTTCGTGCTGAACCTGCTCCGCGACTACGGTCTGACCGACTTCTACCTGGAGCTGTCGACCAAGGACCCGGAGAAGTTCGTCGGCTCGGACGAGATCTGGGAAGAGGCCACCGCGACCCTCCAGCAGGTGGCCGAGAAGCAGGGCCTCCCGCTGGTCCCGGACCCGGGCGGCGCCGCGTTCTACGGCCCGAAGATCTCGGTCCAGTGCCGCGACGCGATCGGCCGCACCTGGCAGATGTCGACCGTGCAGCTCGACTTCAACCTCCCGGAGCGCTTCAACCTGGAGTACACCGGGCCGGACGGCACCAAGCAGCGGCCGGTCATGATCCACCGTGCGCTGTTCGGTTCCATCGAGCGGTTCTTCGCGGTGCTCCTGGAGCACTACGCGGGCGTCATGCCGCCGTGGCTCGCCCCCGTCCAGGCGGTCGGCATCCCGATCGGCGACTCGCACATCGAGTACCTGCAGGAGTTCGCCGCCGAGGCGAAGAAGAAGGGCCTGCGGGTCGAGGTGGACGCCTCGTCCGACCGGATGCAGAAGAAGATCCGCAACCAGCAGAAGCTCAAGGTCCCGTTCATGATCATCGTCGGTGACGAGGACATGGCCGCGGGCACCGTCTCCTTCCGCTACCGCGACGGTTCGCAGGAGAACGGCGTCCCGCGCGACCAGGCGCTGGCCAAGCTCGTCGACGTGGTGGAGCGCCGCGTACAGGTGTGATCCGGACCCCGCGCGGGCGGGGACCGACCGGAGCCCCCGGGGAACCTCGGTTCCCCGGGGGCTCCCTTTCGTCCTCCCGCCGCAACGCCCGCAACGCCCGCAACGCCCGGAACATCCGGGACGAGGACGAGCCCGTCGCCGGTCTTCGCCCCGGCGACACGCCGGGCGGGGGCAAGGTCATATGCTGCATCCCATGACGATTGAGCCGGAGCAGCAGATCGGTGTGGGCACGCAGGACGCGTTCCAGCGTCTGTGGACGCCCCACCGGATGGCCTACATCCAGGGGGAGAACAAGCCGACCGGGCCGGAGGCCGGGGACGGCTGTCCCTTCTGCGGGATTCCGGAGATGTCCGACCAGGACGGGCTGATCGTGGCGCGGGGGAAGCACGTCTACGCCGTGCTGAACCTCTACCCGTACAACGGCGGCCACCTGATGGTCGTCCCGTACCGGCACGTCGCCGATTACACGGACCTGGACGCGGCCGAGACGGTCGAGCTCGCGGACCTCACGAAGCGGGCGATGATCGCGCTGCGCAAGGCCTCCGGGGCGCACGGTTTCAACATCGGGATGAACCAGGGCCAGGCCGCCGGGGCAGGCATCGCCGCGCACCTGCACCAGCACATCGTGCCCCGCTGGGGCGGGGACACGAACTTCATGCCGGTCGTGGGCCACACCAAGGTGCTGCCCCAACTGCTCGCGGACACCCGGCAGATGCTCGCGGACGCCTGGCCGGTCGAGTAGTCCCTTCCGGTTCCGCCCGGCCGCCCGGTCCTCCCGGTGGGCCACCGGGCCGGGACCGGGCCACCGGTCCTCCCGGCCGCGCTCAGGCGTCGTAGACGTCCGCCTTGCGCGGCGCCGCGTCCTGGACCAGGCCGCTGATGATCGACGAGCGGTTCGTGAAGCGGTCGATGTCCACGCCGTTCTCGTCCAGGACCCGCATCGCGGCGGTGTGCACCGCCCGCAGGACGGGGGTCGCGGCGCGCATCGCGTCGTCCGCCATGAAGCGGTGGCGCCACGGCTGGCCGGCCCAGACGTGCCGGACGCCGAAGGGCTCGGGCAGGACGAGCTTGCCGCCGAGGTAGTCGAGGAGCGGCGGGTACCAGGTGAACGGTGCCCGCACGGCGAGGCGTACGACCTCGTTCGCGTCGACCAGGGGCAGCGGGCGCTCCACGGTCTCCCAGAACCGGATGGATTTGGGAACCTCGACCACCGGAGCCTTCGACTTGGTGGTGAACAGGCCGTGTACGGGGCCCAGCGCGTGGCCGGTGACCTCCACGCGCAGCGTCTTGTAGAGCACGGTGACCGTGACCAGCATGGTGATGACGAGCTGGCCGTCCCAGAGCGGGTACTGGATGCCGAGGTAGTGCCGGTTGCCGGCGCTGAACTGCTGCTCGTTGCAGATCCGGGTGATCTCGTGCGGCTTGATCAGGAAGGTGTCGACATCCGCTCCGGTGGGGCGGGCGACCTCCTTGGCGCCTTCGCCGACCGGGCTGACGATCCAGTGCTGGATCGAGGCGGGCGGGAGCCCGCCGGTGTGCAGGGGGCCGCGCTCCAGCTTGCGCAGCTGGGTGTCGACCGCGCGTATGACGTCCCAGCTGCGGAAGGGGTGGATCTCCGCGCCCTCGGTCTTGGGGGCGAGCTCCTCGGCCATCTGCCAGCTGCCCCAGCGGGTACCCATGCCGAGTATGCCCTTGGGGCCGGCGTAGAAGACGGAGTTGCTGCGGTCCTCGGCGGTGAGCTTGGCCAGGGAGCGGCGCAGGTCCTCGCGGGCCTTCTCGTCGGGGTTGCCGGGGACCGCCTCGGGGATCTTGGCGGCGACGCCTCCGCCGCCGGCGAGCAGGCCGTCCCAGCGCGAGCGCAGGTCAGCGGCGGTGGCCTCGCAGATCCGGCGGGCGAAGAACCAGCCGAGGGCGGGGGCGATGACCATGGCGCGGACGTAGAGGCCGAGGACGCCGGTCAGCGGGAGGCGGAACATCAGGACGGCGACCACGACGGCGACGCCGACGAGGAGGGCGGTGCCCATCCAGGAGGCGCGCTTGCCCTCGGAGGCGGCCAGGAGCCGGCGGACCCAGAAGAGGCCGAGCCACAGGAGCAGCCCGGGGAGGAACACGAGCCCGCAGACGAGCATGATCCAGCGGAGCTTGCGGTCGCGCTCCTTGCGGATGCGGGAGGCGGCGAGGCAGTGCTCGACCACAGTCTGCGGGTCGGCGCCGAAGGACTGGATCAGGGGCTTGCGGGTCGGGGGGATGGTGCGGGCCTCGACGGCGCGGCAGAAGGCCTCGCCGAGGTTGGGTTCGAAGAGGGCGATCTTGCCGGGTTTGACGACGGACTCGTGGTACTCGTTGTTGGCGTCGAGTATGGAGGGCAGCTTGGTGTCCTGCGCCCCGTCCCGGTAGGCGGCCGAGGCCAGGGCGTTGGTCGCGGCGGTCTGCCCGCCGCCGCCCTGGAGCGGCACCTGCGCTCCGGGCCTGAAATCGAATCCGTCGTCCGCCACCGTTGCCCCCATCGCTGTGCGTCGTGCTCGTGTGCGGGCCTGCCCGCGCGGCCCGCGCCGCTCCACCCCATCGTCCGTGCGCGGTCCCGCCGTGGCGCCCGCTCGGTTGGTCTACCCGCTCGGAACCCCCGCTTCACCGCGGACGAGCCTATCGGCGGATTCCTCCCCGTGGTCATGGGACAGCCAAATGCCGCCCGCCGCAAGCGGGTTGAACGGGCGCCAAATGGCGCTATGTCAACTGGCTTCCCTTCTCCGCCTGTTCGCGTAGCTTGTCCGCCAGCTGGGGCGGCATCGGCTCGTGGCGCGCGTACGCACGGCTGAACCGGCCGGTGCCGTGCGATACGGAGCGCAGTTCGACGGCGTAGCGGCCGATCTCGATCTCCGGGATCTCGGCGAGGACGCGGGTGCGGCCGGGGCCGGCCTGGTCGGTGCCGACGACGCGGCCGCGGCGGCCCGCGAGGTCGCTCATGACGGGGCCGACGTACTCGTCGGGGACGAGGACGGCGAGCTCGGCGACCGGTTCGAGGAGGTGGATGGCGGCCTCGGCGGCGGCTTCGCGCAGGGCGAGGGCGCCGGCGGTCTGGAAGGCGGCGTCGGAGGAGTCCACCGAGTGGGCCTTGCCGTCGAGGAGGGTGATGCGCACGTCGACCAGCGGATATCCGGCCGAGACCCCGCGCGCGGCCTGCGCCCGTACGCCCTTCTCGACGGACGGGATGAACTGGCGGGGGACGGCCCCGCCGACGACCTTGTCGACGAACTCGATGCCGCTGCCGGGGGGCAGCGGCTCGACCTCGATCTCGCAGATGGCGAACTGGCCGTGTCCGCCGGACTGTTTGACGTGCCGGCCGCGGCCGGCCGCTCTGGCGCCGAACGTCTCGCGGAGGCTGACCCGGTGGGGGACGGGGTCGACCTGGACCCCGTAGCGGGTGCGCAGCCGCTCGAGGGCGAGGTCCTGGTGGGCCTCGCCCAGGCACCACAGGACGAGCTGATGGGTGTGCGGGTTCTGTTCGAGCCGCATGGTGGGGTCCTCGGCGACGAGCCGGGCCAGGGCCTGGGAGAGCTTGTCCTCGTCGGCCTTGCTGTGGGCCTCGATGGCGAGGGGGAGGAGCGGGTCGGGCATGGACCAGGCGTCCATGAGGAGGGGGTTTTCCTTGGCGGAGAGGGTGTCGCCGGTCTCGGCGCGGGTGAGTTTGGCCACGCAGGCCAGGTCTCCGGCGATGCACTGGGTGAGCGTGCGCTGCTGTTTGCCGAAGGGGGAGGTGAGGCTCCCGACGCGTTCGTCGACGTCGTGGTCCTGGTGGCCGTGGTCGGCCAGCCCGTGCCCGCTGACGTGGACGGTCTCGTCGGGGCGCAGGGTGCCCGAGAAGACGCGGACGAGGGAGACGCGCCCGACGTAGGGGTCGGAGGAGGTTTTGACGACCTCGGCGACGAGCGGGCCGTCGGGGTCGCAGGTGACGGCGGGGCGGGCGGCGCCGTCCGGGGCGGTGACGGCGACGGGGGCGCGCTCCAGCGGGGTCGGGAAGCCGCCGGTGATCAGTTCGAGGAGTTCCACGGTGCCGAGGCCCTTGCGGGCGCCGTCGGCGGCGGGGGCGGCCATCAGGACGGGGTGGAAGGTGCCGCGGGCGACGGCGCGCTCCAGGTCGTCCACGAGGGTCTTGAGGTCGATGTCCTCGCCCGCGAGGTAGCGGTCCATGAGGGTCTCGTCCTCGCTCTCGGCGATGATCCCCTCGATGAGGCGGGCGCGGGCCTCGGTGATGAGCTCCAGCTCGGCGGGGTCCGGGTCGCGTTCGACGCGGTCCCCGGAGGTGTAGTCGTAGACCCGCCCCGAGAGCAGGCCGAGCAGGCCCGCGACCTGGGCGTGCCCGTCGTGGGCGGCGGGGCCGTGGAGGGGGAGGTAGAGGGGGCGGACGGCGTCGGGGTCGTCGGCGCCGAAGGCGTCGCCGCAGACGGTGGTCATCTGGGTGTAGTCGGCGCGGGCGGCCTCGAGGTGGGTGACGACGATGGCGCGGGGCATGCCGACGGCGGCGCACTCGTCCCAGACCATGCGGGTGGCGCCGGAGAGGCCGTCCCCGTCCTCGGCGGCGGAGACGACGAAGAGGGCCGCGTCGGCGGCGCGCAGACCGGCCCGCAGTTCCCCCACGAAGTCGGCGTATCCGGGGGTGTCGATGATGTTGATCTTGATTCCGGCCCACTCCACGGGGACCAGGGAGAGCTGCACCGAGCGCTGGCGCCGGTGCTCGATCTCGTCGTGGTCGGAGACGGTGGAACCGTCCTCGACGCGGCCGGCCCGGTTGACGGCGCCGGCGGTCAGGGCCAGGGCCTCGACCAGGGTGGTCTTGCCGGATCCGCTGTGGCCGACCAGCACGACGTTCCGTACGGAGCTGGGGCGGTCGGCCGTCAGTGCCCTGCCGGCGGCCCCGGCTTGGTGTGATGTGGCTCCCATGGTGCTCGTGCCTCCCGGTCGGAGAGGAAATGGGGTTCTTCGAGCTTTGCACTGCCGTCACACCGCGTCCATACGTCGTACGCGGCGGCTCGCGCGGGTGGCCGGAGGTCCCGGGCGGGCGTCCGGGACGTGTCGAGGGGCCCGGGAACGGCTCACGCGGGGTGAACCGGTGGGTGCGTTGCGCTGACGGGCCGGGGCGCTGGCTACGATGGGCCAGCCGGTGGCCGTGGTGGCCGTGCGGCCCAGCGACCCTCCGGGAAGGCCATGCTGAACAAGTACGCGCGTGCATTCTTCACGCGTGTTCTCACGCCATTCGCCGCTTTTCTGCTCAGGCTGGGAGTGAGTCCCGACGCGGTCACCCTCATCGGCACGGCCGGAGTGGTGGCGGGAGCACTGGTCTTCTTCCCCATGGGCGAGTTCTTCTGGGGCACGATCACCATCACGCTCTTCGTCTTCTCCGACCTGGTGGACGGGAACATGGCCCGCCAGGCCGGCGTCTCGAGCCGGTGGGGAGCGTTCCTCGACTCGACGCTCGACCGGGTCGCGGACGCGGCGATCTTCGGCGGGCTCGCGCTCTGGTACGCGGGCTCCGGGAACGACAACGCCCTGTGCGCGGTCGCGATCTTCTGCCTCGCCAGCGGGCAGGTGGTCTCGTACACCAAGGCGCGCGGTGAATCGATCGGGCTGCCGGTGGCCGTCAACGGGCTCATCGAGCGGGCCGAACGGCTGGTGATCACGCTGGTCGCGGCCGGTCTGTCCGGGCTGGAGACCTTCGGGGTGTCCTCGTGGATCGGCGTGCTGCTGCCGATCGCGCTGTGGCTCGTCGCGGCGGGCTCGCTCGTGACGCTGATCCAGCGGGTGGTCACCGTACGGCGCGAGTCGGCGGAGGCCGACGCGGCTGCCGCCGCCGAGGCCGCTGCCGCCGGGGCCGCCGCTCCCGGCGGCCCCGCCACCCCTTCCGAAGGCGGTACGGCCTGATGGGCAAGGTTCAGGACAAGCTGGTCGACGGGCTCTACGGGCTCGGCTGGGCCGGGGTCAAGAAGCTGCCCGAGCCCGCCGCGGCGGCCCTCGGGCGGCGGATCGCGGACTACGCCTGGAAGCGGCGCGGCAAGAGCGTGCTGCGGCTGGAGACGAATCTGGCCCGGGTGGTGCCGGACGCGACGCCGGAGCGGCTGCGCGAGCTGTCGCACGCGGGCATGCGCTCGTACATGCGGTACTGGATGGAGTCCTTCCGGCTGCCCACCATGCCCAAGGAACGTTTCGGCGTCGACGTGGAGATGAAGGACGACCACATCCTGCGCGAGGCCCTGGCCTCCGGGCGCGGAGTCGTGGTCGCCCTGCCGCACCTGGCCAACTGGGACCTCGCCGGCGCCTGGGCCACCACCCACATCGGCGTCCCGTTCACCACCGTCGCCGAGCGGCTCAAGCCGGAGACCCTCTACGACCGCTTCGTCGCCTACCGCGAGAGCCTGGGCATGGAGGTGCTCCCGCACAACGGCGGCGCCGCCTTCGGCACGCTGGCGCGCCGGCTGCGCTCGGGCGGGCTGGTCTGCCTGGTCGCCGACCGCGACCTGTCGGCGTCCGGCGTGGAAGTGGACTTCTTCGGCTCGGCGGCACGGATGCCGGCCGGACCGGCGCTCCTCGCTCAGCAGACGGGCGCGGTGCTGCTGCCCGCCACGCTCTACTACGGGGCCGCGCCGAAGATGTTCGGCCGGATCCACTCCCCGGTGGAGGTACCCGAGAAGGGCACCCGGCAGGAGAAGACGGGCGTCATGACCCAGGCGGTCGCCGACGCCTTCGCGCGGGGGATCGCCGAACATCCGGAGGACTGGCACATGCTGCAGCGGCTGTGGACCGAGGACCTGGAGACCGCGGGCCGGCCCGAGGGGCAGTCCGAGTGAAGATCGGCATCGTCTGCCCCTACTCGTGGGACGTGCCGGGCGGCGTCCAGTTCCACACCCGGGACCTGGCGGAACACCTGATCCGTCTCGGCCACGAGGTGTCCGTACTGGCCCCGGCGGACGACGAGACCCCGCTGCCGACGTACGTGGTCTCGGCGGGACGGGCGGTGCCGGTGCCCTACAACGGATCGGTCGCCCGGCTGAACTTCGGCTTCCTGTCGGCGGCGCGGGTGCGGCGCTGGCTGCACGACGGCGTCTTCGACGTGGTCCACATCCACGAGCCGACCTCCCCCTCGCTGGGACTGCTGACCTGCTGGGCGGCGCAGGGCCCGATCGTGGCCACCTTCCACACCTCCAACCCGCGCTCGCGGGCGATGCTGGCGGCGTACCCGATCCTCCAGCCGGCGCTGGAGAAGATCAGCGCCCGGATCGCCGTGAGCGAGTACGCGCGGCGCACGCTCGTGGAGCACCTCGGCGGGGACGCCGTGGTGATCCCCAACGGCGTGGACGTGGACTTCTTCGCCAGGGCCGAACCGAACCCTGCCTGGTCCGGCCAGACCCTCGGCTTCATCGGCCGCATCGACGAACCCCGCAAGGGCCTTCCCGTCCTCATGGCGGCCTTCCCCCGCATCGTGGAGCAGTGCCCGGAGGTACGCCTCCTCGTGGCGGGCCGGGGCGACGAGGAGGAGGCGGTGGCCTCCCTGCCGGCCGAGCTCCGCGCCCGCGTGGAATTCCTCGGCATGGTCTCGGACGAGGACAAGGCGAGGCTGTTGCGCAGCGTCGACGTGTACGTGGCTCCGAACACCGGCGGCGAGAGCTTCGGGATCATCCTGGTCGAGGCCCTGTCGGCCGGCGCGACCGTACTGGCCGCCGACCTGGACGCCTTCGCCCAGGTCCTGGACCAGGGCAAGGCGGGCGAACTCTTCACGAACGAGGACCCCGCGTCCCTGGCCGAGTCGGCGATCGCCCTCCTGCGGGACCCGGCCCGCCGCGCGGAACTCGGCGCCCGCGGCTCCGCCCACGTGCGCCGCTTCGACTGGTCCACGGTCGGCGCGGACATCCTGGCCGTCTACGAAACGGTCACCGACGGCGCGGCCGCCGTCGCCACCGACGAGCGGGTCTCGCTGCGCACCCGCCTGGGCCTGACCCGGGACGGGTAGCCCCGACGGGCCACGCGTCAAAAGGTAGAGTCGCGGCCCGTGACCGAAACCCTTGTCTGGATCGCTCTGGCGCTCGGCGTCATCGGCGTCTACCTCAGCTGGACCGCCGGACGGCTCGACCGGCTGCACTCGCGGATGGACGCCGCCCGCGCCGCGCTCGACGCCCAGCTCGTCCGGCGCGCCTCCGTGGTGGTGGAGGTCGCCGCCTCCGGGGTGCTCGACCCCGCGTCCGCCATCGTCCTGTACGAGGCCGCGCACGCCGCCCGGCAGGCCGAGGAGGAGCACCGCGAGGTCGCGGAGAGCGAGCTGAGCCAGGCGCTGCGCGCGGTGTTCGCCGATTCAGAACAGGTCGAGGTGCTGAAGGCGGCCCCGGGCGGGGCGGAGGCGACCGAGGAGCTCGCGGCGGCGGTCCGCCGGGTGCCCATGGCGCGCCGGTTCCACAACGACGCCGTACGCGCCGCCCGCGCCCTGCGCCGGCACCGCAAGGTCCGGTGGTTCCGGCTGGCGGGCCACGCGCCCTTCCCGCTGGCCTTCGAGATGGACGACGAGCCCCCGGCGGACCTCGCGGAACGGCCCTGACTTGTACCCAATGGCCAAATCGCGAGGAGCCACCGGCTGCGCATTGGCCCTTGCATTGGACTGGTCCAGAGGGTTTCCTCGGTCAAGTACCACCAGTTCCACTTGTTCCACCTGAATCTTCCTTTCGAGTGAGGTCAATCCGTGAGCACGCTTCCCTCCACCCCCCAGTCCGCCGAGTCGGCGATCGGCACCTCCCGCGTCAAGCGCGGCATGGCCGAGCAGCTCAAGGGCGGCGTGATCATGGATGTGGTCAACGCCGAGCAGGCGAAGATCGCCGAAGACGCCGGCGCCGTGGCCGTCATGGCCCTGGAGCGGGTCCCCGCCGACATCCGCAAGGACGGCGGCGTCGCCCGGATGTCCGACCCCAACATGATCGAAGAGATCATCGAGGCCGTCTCCATCCCGGTCATGGCCAAGTCCCGCATCGGCCACTTCGTCGAGGCCCAGGTCCTCCAGTCCCTCGGCGTCGACTACATCGACGAGTCCGAGGTCCTGACCCCGGCCGACGAGGTCAACCACTCCGACAAGTGGGCGTTCACCACCCCCTTCGTCTGCGGTGCCACCAACCTGGGCGAGGCCCTGCGCCGCATCGCCGAGGGCGCGGCCATGATCCGCTCGAAGGGCGAGGCCGGCACCGGCAACGTCGTCGAGGCCGTCCGCCACCTGCGCCAGATCAAGAACGAGATCGCCCGCCTGCGCGGCTACGACAACAACGAGCTGTACGCCGCGGCCAAGGAGCTGCGCGCCCCGTACGAGCTCGTCAAGGAGGTCGCCGAGCTCGGCAAGCTCCCGGTCGTGCTGTTCTCCGCCGGTGGCGTGGCCACCCCGGCGGACGCCGCGCTGATGCGCCAGCTCGGTGCCGAGGGCGTCTTCGTCGGCTCCGGCATCTTCAAGTCGGGCGACCCGGCCAAGCGCGCCGCCGCCATCGTGAAGGCCACCACCTTCTACGACGACCCGAAGATCATCGCGGACGCCTCCCGCAACCTGGGCGAGGCCATGGTCGGCATCAACTGCGACACCCTCCCCGAGTCCGAGCGCTACGCCAACCGCGGCTGGTAATCACCTCATGACGAACACCCCCGTTGTCGGCGTCCTGGCTCTCCAGGGCGATGTACGGGAGCACCTGATCGCCCTGGCCTCGGCTGACGCCGTGGCCAGGCCGGTCCGGCGTCCCGAGGAGCTCGCCGAGGTCGACGCGCTGGTGATCCCCGGCGGTGAGTCCACGACCATGTCGAAGCTCGCCGTGCTGTTCGGCATGCTGGAGCCGCTGCGCGAGCGCGTGCGGGCCGGGATGCCGGTCTACGGCACCTGCGCCGGCATGATCATGCTCGCGGACAAGCTCCTGGACGGCCGTGACGACCAGGAGACCCTGGGCGGCATCGACATGATCGTGCGCCGCAACGCCTTCGGGCGGCAGAACGAGTCCTTCGAGGCCCAGGTCGACTTCGCCGGGATAGAGGGCGGCCCCGTCGAGGGCGTCTTCATCCGCGCACCCTGGGTGGAGTCCGTCGGCGCCGCCGCCGAGGTGCTCGCCACGTACGACGGACACACCGTCGCCGTGCGCCAGGGCAACGTCCTCGCCACCTCGTTCCACCCCGAGCTGACGGGCGACGACCGGGTCCACGCGTACTTCGTCGACATGGTGCGCGCGGGGCTCTGACGGCGTCCCGGTAGGATCTGAGGCGAACACTGTTGGTGACGCGAAGGAGACAGGCAGATGTCCGGCCACTCTAAATGGGCTACGACGAAGCACAAGAAGGCCGTGGTTGACGCCAAGCGCGGCAAGCTCTTCGCGAAGCTGATCAAGAACATCGAGGTCGCGGCCCGTATGGGCGGCGCCGACATCGATGGCAACCCGACCCTCTTCGACGCCATCCAGAAGGCCAAGAAGAGCTCGGTCCCGAACAAGAACATCGACTCCGCGGTCAAGCGCGGCGGCGGCCTCGAGGCCGGCGGCGCCGACTACGAGACGATCATGTACGAAGGCTACGGCCCGAACGGCGTCGCGGTGCTCATCGAGTGCCTCACCGACAACCGCAACCGTGCCGCGTCCGACGTGCGGGTCGCCATGACCCGCAACGGCGGTTCGATGGCCGACCCGGGCTCGGTCTCGTACCTGTTCAACCGCAAGGGTGTCGTCCTGCTGCCCAAGGGCGCGCTGTCCGAGGACGACGTCCTGGAGACGGTGCTCGAGGCGGGTGCCGAAGAAGTCAACGACCTCGGCGACAGCTTCGAGATCATCAGCGAGGCCACCGACATGGTCGCGGTCCGCACCGCGCTCCAGCAGGCGGGCATCGACTACGACTCGGCCGACTCCAACTTCCTGCCGACCATGCAGGTCGAGCTGGACGAAGAGGGCGCGCGCAAGATCTTCAAGCTGATCGACGCACTGGAGGACAGCGACGACGTGCAGAACGTCTTCGCCAACTTCGACGTCTCGGACGAGGTCATGGAGAAGGTCGACGCCTGATCCGGGCGTCCACCGCTCACAGCGTCGGGGCAGCGGGCCGACGGGGACACACCCCGTCGGCCCGCTGCTTTGTCAGTGCCACCCGATAGCCTGCGAAGCCGCACGTACAGGAGATCGAAGAAGGGGGCGGGGTGCGCGTACTAGGCGTTGACCCGGGGCTGACCCGATGCGGTGTCGGCGTCGTCGAGGGGGTGGCCGGCCGCCCCCTGACGATGCTGGGAGTCGGGGTCGTGCGGACGCCCTCGGACGCGGAGCTGGGCCTGCGGCTCGTCGCGATCGAGCAGGGCATCGAGAGCTGGCTGGACGAGCACCGGCCCGAAGTCGTCGCCGTGGAGCGGGTGTTCAGCCAGCACAACGTCAGCACGGTCATGGGCACCGCCCAGGCCAGTGCCGTTGCCATGCTGTGCGCCACCCGGCGCGGCATACCGGTCGCCCTGCACACGCCGAGCGAGGTCAAGGCAGCCGTCACAGGCTCCGGCCGCGCCGACAAGGCGCAGGTCGGGGCCATGGTGACCCGGCTGCTGCGGCTGTCCGCGCCGCCCAAGCCGGCGGACGCCGCGGACGCCCTCGCCCTCGCCATCTGCCACATCTGGCGCGCCCCCGCCCAGAACCGTCTCCAGCAGGCCGTGGCCCAGCACGCCACCGCCCTGAAAGGCCGCACCTCATGATCGCCTTCGTCAGCGGCCCGGTCGCCGCGCTCGCCCCCAGCCTGGCCGTGATCGAGGTCGGGGGAGTGGGCATGGCCGTCCACTGCACGCCGAACACCCTCGCCGGCCTGCGGACCGGGGAGCCGGCCCGGCTGGCCACCTCCCTGGTCGTACGGGAGGACTCGCTGACGCTGTACGGCTTCGCCGACGACGACGAGCGGCAGGTCTTCGAGCTGCTTCAGACCGCGAGCGGGGTCGGGCCGAAGCTCGCCCAGGCGATGCTGGCGGTGCACAGCCCGGACGCGCTGCGCGTCGCCGTCTCGGTGGGGGACGAGAAGGCGCTGATGGCCGTCTCCGGCATCGGGAAGAAGGGCGCGCAGAAACTGCTGCTCGACCTGAAGGACAAGCTGGGCTCGCCCCTGGGATCGAGCGGGATGGTCGGCGCGCAGCGCGCGGCGGCCTCCGCCCCGGCGCCCTGGTCGGAGCAGCTCTCGGCCGCGCTGATCGGCCTGGGCTACGCGTCCCGCGATGCCGAGGAAGCCGTGTCCGCCGTGACCCCGCAGGCCGAGGCCGCCATCGCCGCCGGCGGCTCGGCCCCCGTGCCGCAGCTGCTGCGCGCGGCCCTCCAGTCCCTGAACCGGGCCCGCTGACGCTCTCCCTGAGCCGCGCCCGCTGACGGCCACGGGTGCGGGTCCGTCGCCGTGGTCGGGACCCGGGAGCCCGGCCCGCACGTACACCGCCGCACGATCGAGAAGGCAGACTGACACCGTGAACTGGGATGACGAGAGCGACGACCGGATCGTCGCGGCCGCCGCGGACGGCGAGGACACCGCCGTCGAGGCGGCCCTGCGGCCCAAGGACCTCGGTGAGTTCGTGGGCCAGGAGAAGGTCCGTCAGCAGCTGGACCTGGTCCTGAAGGCGGCCCGCCAGCGCGGCGCCACCGCCGATCACGTGCTGTTGTCGGGTGCCCCGGGACTGGGGAAGACCACCCTCTCCATGATCATCGCGGCCGAGATGGGCGCGCCCATCCGGATCACCTCCGGCCCCGCCATCCAGCACGCCGGCGACCTCGCCGCGATCCTCTCCTCCCTCCAGGAGGGCGAGGTGCTCTTCCTCGACGAGATCCACCGCATGTCCCGGCCCGCCGAGGAGATGCTGTACATGGCGATGGAGGACTTCCGCGTCGACGTGATCGTCGGCAAGGGCCCGGGAGCGACCGCGATCCCGCTGGAACTGCCGCCGTTCACGCTCGTGGGGGCCACCACCCGGGCCGGCCTGCTGCCGCCGCCGCTGCGCGACCGCTTCGGCTTCACCGGGCACATGGAGTTCTACTCCCCCGAGGAGCTGGAGCGCGTCATCCACCGCTCCGCCCGCCTCCTCGACGTGGAGATCGACACGGCCGGAGCCGCCGAGATCGCCGGGCGCTCCCGCGGCACCCCGCGCATCGCCAACCGGCTGCTGCGCCGCGTCCGGGACTACGCCCAGGTCAGGGCCGACGGTGTGATCAACCGCGCGGTCGCCGGCACCGCCCTGAAGGTATACGAGGTGGACGAGCGGGGGCTCGACCGGCTGGACCGGGGCGTCCTGGAGGCCCTCCTCAAGCTCTTCGGCGGGGGCCCCGTGGGCCTCTCGACCCTCGCCGTCGCCGTCGGAGAGGAGCGGGAGACCGTGGAAGAGGTGGCCGAGCCGTTCCTCGTGCGCGAGGGACTCCTCGCCAGAACGCCCCGGGGGCGGGTCGCGACCCCGGCCGCATGGGCTCACCTGGGACTTGTTCCCCCGCAGCACGGCGGGAGCGGATCAAGCGGACAACAGGGCCTGTTCGGGACCTGACGGCGCGGACGTTCGCCTCGTCAGGAACCGCGGTGACATGCTGGGCGTTGTTCCATCGGTGCGGACTCGCCTAGACTCCGCCGATGCCGACCCTTACGGTCGGCGTACCCACCCCCCGTAGAAAAGGCCGTGCGCTCGTACGGTCGATGCGAAGGACCTGCGTCCCTTGAATATCTCATTCCTCCTCCCCATCGTCCTGGCCGTCGGCGCCATGTTCCTGCTGACCCGCAGCCAGAAGAAGAGGCAGCAGCAGGCCGTGCAGATGCGCGACCAGATGGCGCCGGGCTCCGGGGTCCGCACCATCGGCGGCATGTACGCCACGGTGAAGGAGATCGGTGAGGACACCGTCACCCTCGAGGTGGCCCCCGGCGTCCACGCCATCTTCGCCAAGAACGCCATCGGCGCCGTCCTGGACGACGCGGAGTACAACCGCATCGTCCACGGCACCACCGATGATCTGACCATCGACACGCCGGTCGTCCCGGACGACGCGTCCTCCCTGACCGAGGACGACGCCCCCAAGCTCGACCTGGGCAAGAAGGACGAGCCCAAGGCCGACGAGCCCGCGGCGGACGAGCCCGAGGGCGACGAGCCGAAGGACGGAAAGACCGACGGCGAAACCGGCGCCAAGTAGCACCGCGCCGGGGATCGCGAGGGGCGCCGGACCGGCAGCCCACGCGGTTCCCGCCAGCGACCCTTCTGCGGGGGGCAGGGGTCCCCACACACATTTCGTGGCCGTGCACGCGCTGACCCGGCGCGAAACGGTTGGACAGGGAGATACGACAAGGTGGCAGCACCGAAGAAGGGCCGGCGGCCCACGGGGGCTCAGGGGAGGCCGGGGCGTGCCCTGGCCATCATCCTGATCGCGATGGTGGCGCTCACCGCGGGGATGTTCCTCACTGGTCAGACGACGCCGCGCCTCGGCATCGACCTCGCCGGCGGTACGAGCATCACGCTCAAGGCCAAGAGCGAGCCCGGCAAGCCGGATGCGATCAACGAGACCAACATGAACACGGCGGTCGGCATCATCGAGCGCCGCGTCAACGGTCTCGGCGTCTCGGAGGCCGAGGTCCAGACGCAGGGCAAAGACCACATCATCGTGAACATCCCCAAGGGGACGAACGAGCAGCAGGCGCGCGAGCAGGTCGGTACCACCGCCCAGCTCTACTTCCGCCCCGTGCTCGCGATGGCTGACGGCGCCCCGGTCACCCCCGAAGCCAACCCGAGCGGCTCGCCGAGCCCCTCCGCGAGCGGTTCCGGATCTCCGTCCGCCAGTGCGGCCACCCCGTCGTCCAGCGCCACTTCCCAGGGCCGTGCGCTCAGCGAGGCCCTCAAGGCCCCGAGCGCGCCCTCTCCCTCGCCCTCGGCGAGCGAGTCGAAGAAGGCAGACGACAAGGCCGCCCCGTCGCCGTCCGCACCGACCGCCGACGAGGCCGCTGCCGCGGACCTGCAGGCGAAGTTCGCCGCGCTGGACTGCACCAACGAGGCGCAGCGCGCCGCCGTCAGCAAGAACGTCAAGCCCGAGGACCCGACGCTCGCCTGTGGCAAGCGCGGCGAGGCCTGGGGCAAGTGGGTGCTCGGCCCGGCGCAGGTCAACGGCCAGGACGTGAAGGACGCCAAGGGCGTCATCGACCCGCAGCGCGGCATGTGGATCGTCACGATGCAGTTCACCGACAAGGGCGCCGACAAGTTCGCCAAGATCACCGGTGAGCTCGCCGCCAAGCAGAGCCCGCAGAACCAGTTCGCGATCGTCCTCGACGGCGAGGTCATCTCCGACCCGTCCGTCAGCCAGGCGCTGACCGGCGGCAACGCCGAGATCTCCGGCGGCTTCACCCAGCAGTCCGCACAGGACCTGGGCAACATGCTCTCGTACGGCGCCCTGCCGCTGTCCTTCCAGGAGGACAGCGTCACCACCGTCACCGCCGCGCTCGGTGGCGAGCAGCTGAAGGCCGGCCTCATCGCCGGCGCCATCGGCCTCGCGCTCGTCGTGATCTACCTGCTGGCGTACTACCGGGGCCTGGCGTTCATCGCCATCATCAGCCTCGTCGTCTCCGGCGTCCTCACCTACACGATCATGGCGCTGCTCGGAAAGGGCATCGGCTTCGCGCTGAACCTGCCCGCCGTCTGCGGCGCGATCGTGGCGATCGGCATCACCGCGGACTCGTTCATCGTGTACTTCGAACGCATCCGGGACGAGATCCGCGAGGGCCGCACCCTGCGTCCGGCCGTCGAGCGCGCCTGGCCGCGCGCCCGGCGCACCATCCTGGTGTCCGACTTCGTGTCCTTCCTGGCCGCGGCCGTGCTGTTCATCGTCACCGTCGGCAAGGTGCAGGGCTTCGCCTTCACCCTGGGTCTGACGACCCTGCTCGACGTGGTCGTGGTGTTCCTCTTCACCAAGCCCGTCATGACGCTGCTCGCCCGTACGAAGTTCTTCTCCAGCGGTCACCCGTGGTCCGGTCTGGACCCGAAGCGACTGGGCGCGAAGCCGCCGCTGCGACGCTCGCGTCGTACCGGCTCCGGCGCGGCCACCGCGACCATCGCAGCTCCCGTCGACGCAAAGGAGGCGTGAGAGATGTCGAAGCTCGGAGATCTCGGCGCCAAGCTGTACCGAGGTGAGGTCGGCTACGACTTCGTCGGCAAGCGCTTCGTCTGGTACGGCGTTTCCATCCTGATCACCATCACGGCGATCGTGGCCCTGGCCGTCTCTGGCCTCAACATGGGCATCGAGTTCAAGGGCGGTGCCGTCTTCACCACCCCGAAGACCTCCGTCTCGGAGACCCGGGCCCGGGAGGACGCGGAGAAGGCCTCCGGCCACGACGCGATCGTCCAGGCGCTCGGCACCGGCGGCCTGCGCATCCAGATCTCGGGTCTGGACACCGACTCCGCCGCCGACGTGAAGACGAAGCTCGCCGCCGACCTCAAGGTCGACGCGGGCCAGATCAACGCGGACCTGGTCGGCCCCAGCTGGGGCGAGCAGATCGCCAACAAGGCCTGGACGGGCCTCGGCATCTTCATGGTCCTCGTGGTGATCTACCTCGCCATCGCCTTCGAGTGGCGGATGGCGATCGCGGCCCTGATCGCGCTGATCCACGACCTCACGATCACGGTCGGCGTGTACGCGCTGGTCGGCTTCGAGGTCACCCCGGGTACGGTCATCGGCCTGCTGACCATCCTCGGTTACTCCCTCTACGACACCGTCGTCGTCTTCGACGGTCTCAAGGAGGGCTCGAGGGACATCACCAAGCAGACCCGCTGGACGTTCAGCGAGGTCGCCAACCGCAGCATCAACGGCACCCTGGTCCGGTCGATCAACACCACCGTCGTGGCGCTGCTCCCCGTCGGGGCGCTGCTCTTCATCGGCGGCGGCTTCCTGGGCGCCGGCATGCTGAACGACATCTCGCTGTCGCTGTTCGTCGGCCTCGCCGCCGGCGCCTACTCGTCGATCTTCATCGCGACCCCGCTGGTCGTGGACCTGAAGGAGCGCGAGCCGGCGATGAAGGCGTTGAAGAAGCGGGTGCTCGCGAAGCGGGCGGCCGCGGCGGCCAAGGGCGAGCCGTCCGAGGACGGCTACGAGACCGAAGACGCCCCGCAGGTCGTGGCGCAGGGCCGCCCGGGGCGCCGCCGGTGACCGTGGAGCTGTCCACCGAGGTACGGGACCTGCTGCTCAGCAGGATCACGGACGTGGCGGACTATCCGAAGCCGGGAGTGATGTTCAAGGACATCACTCCGCTGCTGGCCGACCCGAAGGCGTTCGGCGCCCTGACGGACGTGCTGGTGGAGCTGGCCGGAAAGTACGGGGCGACGAAGATCGTCGGCCTGGAGGCGCGGGGATTCATCCTCGCGGCTCCGGTGGCCGTGCAGGCGGGCATCGGCTTCGTGCCGGTGCGCAAGGCCGGAAAGCTGCCGGGGGCGACGCTCCTGCAGTCCTACGACCTGGAGTACGGGTCCGCCGAGATCGAGATCCACGCCGAGGCGCTGTGCGCCGAGGACCGGGTCATGGTCATCGACGACGTGCTCGCCACCGGCGGTACCGCGGCTGCTTCGCTGGAGCTGATCCGGCGGGCGGGGGCGGAGGTCGCCGGGGTCGCGGTCTTGATGGAACTGTCGTTCCTGCCGGGACGTGACCGCCTGGCCGAGGCCCTCGCGGGGGCTCCGCTGGACGCGCTGATCGTGGTCTGAGCTCGTTTTCCACGGAGCGGGCGTGCCCGGGATTTCCCGGGGGCGCCCGCTCCGTCATGTGCCGGGGCGCCGGGGCTCCGCCCGGGACCCGGGCAGCGGAGCAGTGCCGCGACGGCCGGGGCGGGCTCGGGGAACGGGCGTCGGGATCCCTCGCTACCATGGGTTGTCCGGACCTGACCGGGGCCACCGGATCCTCCCCCCGGACTCCGCCCGGGGGGACCCCCAGAGGAGCGCTCTTGCCAGACGAGGTCCAGCCAATCTCCGCCGCGCAGCCCGACCCGCAGGCCGAGCCGGCCGCCGCGGGCCCCGCGACGCCGCCGCCGGCCCCCGCGCCGCCGGTCAAGCCCGTGCCCGCGAAGTCGGCCGGGTCCTCCAACCGGGTGCGCGCGCGGCTGGCCCGCCTCGGCGTCCAGCGCACGAACCCGTACAACCCGGTTCTGGAACCTCTTCTGCGCATAGTCCGCAGCAACGACCCGAAGATCGAGACGTCGACGCTGCGCCAGATCGAGCAGGCCTACCAGGTCGCCGAGCGCTGGCACCGCGGCCAGAAGCGCAAGAGCGGCGACCCGTACATCACCCACCCGCTCGCGGTGACGACCATCCTCGCCGAGCTCGGCATGGACCCGGCCACGCTGATGGCGGGACTGCTGCACGACACCGTCGAGGACACCGAGTACGGGCTGGAGGACCTGCGCCGCGACTTCGGGGACGCGGTGACCCTGCTCGTCGACGGCGTCACCAAGCTCGACCGGGTCAAGTTCGGCGAGGCGGCCCAGGCCGAGACCGTGCGCAAGATGGTGGTGGCCATGGCCAAGGACCCCCGGGTCCTGGTCATCAAGCTCGCCGACCGTCTGCACAACATGCGCACCATGCGTTACCTCAAGCGGGAGAAGCAGGAGAAGAAGGCCCGCGAGACCCTCGAGATCTACGCCCCGCTGGCGCACCGGCTGGGCATGAACACCATCAAGTGGGAGCTGGAGGACCTCGCCTTCGCGATCCTCTACCCCAAGATGTACGACGAGATCGTGCGGCTGGTGGCCGAAAGGGCCCCCAAGCGGGACGAGTACCTCACCGTCGTCACCGACGAGGTGCAGGCAGACCTGCGGGCCGCCCGCATCAAGGCCACCGTCACCGGCCGGCCCAAGCACTACTACAGCGTCTACCAGAAGATGATCGTGCGGGGCCGCGACTTCGCCGAGATCTACGACCTGGTCGGCATCCGGGTGCTGGTGGACACCGTCCGGGACTGCTACGCCGCCCTCGGCACCGTGCACGCGCGATGGAATCCGGTCCCCGGCCGGTTCAAGGACTACATCGCGATGCCCAAGTTCAACATGTACCAGTCGCTCCACACGACGGTCATCGGACCCAGCGGCAAGCCGGTCGAGCTCCAGATCCGCACCTTCGACATGCACCGCCGCGCCGAGTACGGCATCGCCGCGCACTGGAAGTACAAGCAGCAGACCGTCGCCGGCACCTCGAAGGTCCGTACCGACGTCCCGCAGGCCGCCAAGGGCAGCGCGGGCCACGACACGGTCAACGACATGGCGTGGCTGCGCCAGCTGCTGGACTGGCAGAAGGAGACCGAGGACCCGAGCGAGTTCCTCGACTCGCTGCGCTTCGACCTCTCGCGCAACGAGGTCTTCGTCTTCACGCCCAAGGGCGACGTCATAGCGCTGCCGGCCGGGGCCACCCCCGTCGACTTCGCGTACGCCGTCCACACGGAGGTCGGCCACCGCACCATAGGAGCGCGGGTCAACGGGCGGCTCGTGCCGCTCGAATCGACCCTCGACAACGGCGACCTGGTCGAGGTCTTCACCTCCAAGGCCGAGGGCGCCGGCCCGTCCCGCGACTGGCTGGGCTTCGTCAAGTCCCCCAGAGCCCGCAACAAGATCCGCGCCTGGTTCTCCAAGGAGCGGCGCGACGAGGCGATCGAGCACGGCAAGGACGCCATCGCGCGGGCCATGCGCAAGCAGAACCTGCCGATCCAGCGCATCCTGACCGGCGACTCGCTCGTCACCCTCGCGCACGAGATGCGCTACCCCGACATCTCCTCGCTCTACGCGGCGATCGGCGAGGGCCACGTGGCCGCGCAGGGCGTCGTACAGAAGCTGGTGCAGGCGCTCGGCGGCGAGGACGCGGCCAACGAGGACCTCGAGGAGACGATCCCGGCGGCGCGCGGCCGCAAGCGGCGCGGCAACGCGGACCCCGGTGTGGTCGTCAAGGGCGTCGACGACGTGTGGGTCAAGCTGGCCCGCTGCTGCACCCCGGTGCCGGGCGACCCGATCATCGGATTCGTCACGCGGGGCAGCGGCGTATCGGTCCACCGTGCCGACTGCGTCAACGTGGACTCCCTCTCCCAGCAGCCCGAGCGGATGCTGGAGGTCGAGTGGGCGCCCACCCAGTCCTCCGTCTTCCTCGTCGCCATACAGGTCGAGGCGCTGGACCGGTCCCGGCTGCTGTCGGACGTCACCCGGGTCCTGTCGGACCAGCACGTGAACATCCTCTCCGCGGCCGTGCAGACCTCCCGCGACCGGGTGGCCACCTCCCGGTTCACCTTCGAGATGGGCGACCCGAAGCACCTGGGGCACGTCCTGAAGGCCGTACGGGGCGTCGAGGGCGTCTACGACGTCTACCGCGTCACCTCTGCCCGCCGGCCGTAGCCGCGGCGCGCACGACGGCCGCGCAGGGCCGAGGCGGCGACCCCCGCACGCACGAGGGCCCCCGGTACGGAAATCCCGTACCGGGGGCCCTCGTGCGTGCGGGGCGGCCCGAAATCAGCCGCCGAACTCCTCGAGGCCCTTCAGCGCCTGGTCCAGCAGGGCCTGACGGCCCTCCAGCTCCCGGGACAGCTTGTCGGCCTTCGCGTTGTTGCCCGTCGCGCGGGCCGAGTCGATCTGACCGCGCAGCTTGTCGACCGCCGCCTGCAGCTGACCCGTCAGGCCGGCCGCACGGGCCCGCGCCTCCGGGTTGGTGCGGCGCCACTCGCCTTCCTCGGTCTCCTGGATGGCCCGCTCCACGGCGTGCATCCGGCCCTCGACCTTGGGACGCGCGTCCCGCGGTACGTGGCCGATGGCCTCCCAGCGCTCGTTCAGCGAGCGGAACGCGGCACGGGCCGCCTTCAGGTCGGTGACCGGGACGAGCTTCTCGGCCTCGTCGGCCAGCTCCTCCTTCAGCTTCAGGTTCTCCACCTGCTCGGCGTCGCGCTCCGCGAAGACCTCGCTGCGCGCCGCGAAGAACACGTCCTGCGCACCGCGGAAACGGTTCCACAGGTCGTCCTCCGACTCGCGCTGAGCGCGGCCCGCGGCCTTCCAGCTCTCCATCAGCTCGCGGTAGCGGGCGGCCGTCGGACCCCAGTCCGTCGACTTCGACAGCCCCTCGGCCTCCGCGACCAGCTTCTCCTTCACCTTGCGGGCGTCCTCGCGCTGCGCGTCGAGCGAGGCGAAGTGGGCCTTGCGGCGCTTGGAGAAGGCGGAGCGGGCGTGCGAGAAGCGGTGCCACAGCTCGTCGTCCGACTTGCGGTCGAGGCGGGGCAGACCCTTCCAGATGTCCACCAGCGCCCGCAGCCGCTCGCCGGCGCTGCGCCACTGGTCGCTCTGCGCCAGCTGCTCGGCCTCGACGACCAGGGCGTCCTTGGCCGCACGGGCCTCGTCCGTCTGCTTGGCCTTCTGGACCTTGCGCTCCTCGCGCCGCGAGTCCACCGTCGACACCAGCTTGTCCAGCCGGACCCGCAGCGCGTCGAGGTCACCGACGGCGTGGTGCTCGTCCACCTGCTTGCGCAGGTGCTCGATGGCCGTCTGGGCGTCCTTGGAGGGCAGATCGGTGGTCCGCACCCGTCGTTCGAGGAGGCCGATCTCGACCACCAGGCCCTCGTACTTGCGCTCGAAGTAAGCCAGGGCCTCCTCCGGGGTGCCCGCCTGCCACGAGCCGACGACCTTCTCGCCGTCGGCGGTTCGCACGTACACGGTGCCGGTCTCGTCGACTCGGCCCCACGGGTCGCTGCTCACAGCGCCTCCTCCACCTGATGCCCTGCGAGGGGTTCGCCCCCTGGGCATCGTCCACAGTTTCCTGGGGCGGGCCGCGCCCGCCCTGCACAACGCCAACATAGGCGACCGCCGGGCCGGCTGTCCGCATCCAGCACGACGGAATATCGACGTACGGGAGCGGCCCTCACGGATACAGCCCGGGCCCGGGGCGCCTGATCCGGTCAGTTCTTGGTGACGGTGCCCTTCTCGATGGTCACGGGGGTCTTCGGGGGGCCGTCCTGGCCGCCGTCGGCCGTACCGCCCTTGGCCACGTCCGCGAGGATCTTCAGGCTGGCCGCGTCGATCTTGCCGAAGGGGGTGTACGTCGGGGCGAGCGGGCTGTCCTTGTAGACCAGGAAGAACTGGCTCCCGCCCGTGCCGGGCTTGCCGGTGTTCGCCATCGCCACCGTGCCGGCCGGGTACACGACCTGGCCCTGCTCGTTCGCCTTGCCCAGCGCGTCGAGGTTCTCGTCCGGGATGTTGTAGCCGGGGCCGCCCGAGCCGGTGCCCTGGGGGTCACCGCACTGCAGGACGAAGATCCCGTTCGTCACCAGGCGGTGGCACTTGGTCTTGTCGAAGTAGTTCTTGTCGGCGAGCGACTTGAACGAGTTGACGGTCTGCGGGGTCTTCGCCGCGTCCATCTCGAACTTGATGTCGCCCGCGCTCGTCTTCAGGTCGAAGGTGTACTTCGCCTTCTCGTCGATCGCCATCGCGGGGGAGGGGGACTGCTGCGGGGTGGGCGAGGCCGAGGGGTTCGCGGCCGGGTCGGCCGCCTCGTCCTTCTTGTCCTTGTCGAAGACACCGCCGACCACCAGGCCGACCAGCGTCGCGACCACCACGGCCACCGCCGCGCCGATCACGGCCGCGCGCCTGCGCGACTTCTGCCGTGCCTCGGCACGCCGCTGCTGCTGGCGTTCGTACTTCTCCCTGGCGAGCTGGCGCCGCCGCTGATCGCTCGTGACCACCGGGTCGTCTCCTTGTGCGTATCTGATACCACTGTCCGGGCTGGGATAGGCCGTACCGTATATGGGTTCGCTGTGTAATGAGCCGCGCCGGTAGGCTCTGAGCAGCGGCATTCCGATTCCCGGCGGCCGCGCAAGCTCCCGCCGGACGACGATTTGAGGGACGAACGTGCTGATTGCCGGGTTCCCGGCCGGGGCCTGGGGGACCAACTGCTACGTGGTCGCCCCCGCCGCCGGCGAGGAATGCGTCATCATCGACCCTGGCCACGAGGCCACCCGGGGTGTCGAGGAGACGCTGAAGAAGCATCGGCTCAAGCCCGTCGCGGTCGTCCTCACCCACGGCCACATCGACCATGTGGCCTCGGTGGTCCCGGTGTGCGGAGCACACGACGTGCCGGCCTGGATCCACCCCGAGGACCGCTTCATGATGAGCGACCCGGAGAAGGCCCTCGGCCGCTCCCTCGGCGCGCAGCTCATGGGCGAGCTCACGGTGGGGGAGCCCTCGGACGTCAAGGAGCTGACCGACGGCGCGAAGCTCGCCCTCGCGGGCATGGAGCTCACCGTGTCGCACGCGCCCGGCCATACCAGGGGGTCGGTGACCTTCGGGATGCCCGGGGCGGCGGACATCCCGCCGCTCCTGTTCTCGGGCGACCTGCTCTTCGCCGGCTCCATCGGGCGTACCGACTTCCCCGGCGGCAGCCACGCCGACATGCTCGAGTCGCTGGCCCGCGTGTGCCTGCCGCTCGACGACTCGACCGTGGTGCTGCCCGGTCACAACGAGCACACGACCATTGGCCGTGAGCGCGCCACCAACCCGTACCTGCGGCAGGTGGCCGCCGGCCTGGGAGACGGCTTCACGTCTCCACGACGAGGAATGTGACGAGAGTTTCGTGAGTACTTTTCAGGCCCCCAAGGGCACGTACGACCTGCTGCCGCCCCGCTCCGCCACCTACCTGGCGGTGCGCGAGGCGATCGCCGCGCCCCTGAAGAACTCCGGCTACGGGTACGTCGAGACCCCCGGCTTCGAGGACGTCAAGCTGTTCTCGCGCGGTGTCGGCGAGTCCACCGACATCGTCAGCAAGGAGATGTACACCCTCACGACCAAGGGCGGCGACGAGCTGGCCCTGCGTCCGGAGGGCACGGCGTCCGTGCTGCGCGCGGCGCTCCAGGGCAACCTGCACAAGCTCGGCGGCCTGCCCGTCAAGCTCTGGTACTCCGGCTCGTACTACCGCTACGAGCGTGCGCAGAAGGGCCGCTACCGCCACTTCTCCCAGGTGGGCGCCGAGGCCATCGGAGCCGAGGACCCGGCGCTGGACGCCGAGCTGATCATCCTGGCCGACCAGGCGTACCGCTCGCTGGGCCTGCGCGACTTCCGGATCCTGCTGAACTCGCTGGGCGACAAGGAGTGCCGCCCGGTGTACCGGGAGGCCCTCCAGGCGTTCCTGGGCGGGCTCGACCTCGACGAGGAGACGGTGCGCCGGGCCGAGATCAACCCGCTGCGCGTCCTCGACGACAAGCGGCCGGACGTGCAGAAGCAGCTCGTCGGCGCCCCGGTGCTGCGGGACTTCCTCTGCGACGCCTGCAAGGCGTACCACGAGGAGGTGCGGGCGCTGGTGACGGCGGCCGGGGTCGTCTTCGAGGACGACGAGAAGCTCGTGCGCGGGCTGGACTACTACACGCGGACCACCTTCGAGTTCGTGCACGACGGTCTGGGCTCGCAGTCGGCGGTCGGCGGCGGCGGCCGCTACGACGGCCTCTCCGAGATGATCGGCGGCCCGGCGCTGCCTTCGGTCGGCTGGGCGCTGGGCGTGGACCGTACGGTGCTGGCGCTCGAGGCCGAGGGCATCGAGCTGGACATCCCGGCCGCGACCTCCGTCTTCGCGGTGGCGCTGGGCGGGGCGAAGCCGGTGCTGTTCGGCCTGGTGACCGAGCTCCGGCGGGCCGGTGTGGCCGCGGACATCAGTTACGGGGGCAAGGGCCTCAAGGGCGCGATGAAGGACGCGAACCGCAGCGGTGCGCGCTTCGCGGTCGTCGCGGGCGACCGCGACCTCGAAGAGGGCGTGGTCCAGCTCAAGGACATGGAGTCCGGCGAGCAGGCCCCGGTGGCCCTGGCCGACGTCGTCGCCACCGTCCGGGCCCGCCTGGCCTGACGCTCGCCGCCGGCGGGGCCGGAACGCGGCCCCGCCGGTCGGAACGCGGCCCCGCCGCTCGGAGCGCGCGGACAGGGCTACGGCAAGCCGGGTGCGCGGCCGGCCGCGTACGGCACAATGGCCCGTGCTTGTTGACCTTGCAGATGTGGAGCGGGCGGGATGACGACACGAGGGACCGGCACGGACACCGCGGAGCCGCGGACGGCGGTCGGCGGCAGCCGGGCGCTCGCCCTGCTGCTGGTGATCACAGGGGCCGCGGGGCTGCTCGCCGCCTGGGTCATCACGATCGACAAGTTCAAGCTGCTGGAGGACCCGAACTTCACGCCGGGCTGCAGCCTCAACCCGATCGTGTCCTGCGGCAACATCATGAAGAGCGACCAGGCGTCCGCCTTCGGCTTTCCGAACCCGATGCTGGGCCTGGTCGCCTACGGCATCGTGGTCTGCGTCGGCATGAGCCTGCTCGCGGGGGCCCGCTTCCCGCGCTGGTACTGGCTGACCCTGAACGCCGGGATGCTCTTCGGCGTCGGATTCTGCACCTGGCTGATGTACCAGTCGCTCTACAACATCAACTCGCTGTGCCTGTGGTGCTGCCTCGCGTGGGTCGCCACGATCGTCATGTTCTGGTACGTCACCTCGCACAACGTCCGGGGCCGCATGCTGGGGGCCCCCGGCTGGCTGCGCGGCTTCTTCGACGAGTTCACCTGGGTGCTGCCCGTCCTGCACATCGGGATCATCGGGATGCTGATCCTGACCCGCTGGTGGGACTTCTGGACCTCCTGAGCCGGCCCGCGCGACGGCCGGTCCTGTCGGTGGCCTCGCATAGGCTTCCGGTGTGGAACCAGACCTCTTCACCGCCGCCGCCGAGGAACGCCAGGCGAAGGACCCTTCGAGTTCTCCGCTCGCCGTCCGGATGCGCCCGCGCACCCTGGACGAGGTCGTCGGCCAGCAGCACCTGCTGAAGCCCGGCGCGCCGCTGCGCCGGCTCGTAGGGGAGGGAGCGGGCGGCCCGGCCGGGGCGTCCTCGGTGATCCTGTGGGGCCCGCCCGGCACCGGGAAGACCACCCTGGCGTACGTGGTCAGCCAGGCGACCCAGAAGCGCTTCGTGGAACTGTCCGCGATCACGGCGGGCGTGAAGGAAGTACGGGCCGTCATCGAGGGCGCCAAGCGCGCGGCCGGCGGATACGGCAAGGACACGGTCCTCTTCCTCGACGAGATCCACCGCTTCAGCAAGGCGCAGCAGGACTCGCTCCTGCCGGCCGTGGAGAACCGCTGGGTCACCCTGATCGCCGCGACCACGGAGAACCCGTACTTCTCGATCATCTCCCCGCTGCTCTCGCGGTCCCTGCTGCTGACGCTCGAACCGCTGACGGACGACGACCTGCGCGCGCTGATGCGGCGGGCCCTGACGCAGGAGCGGGGCCTGGGCGGCGTGGTCACGCTGCCGCAGGACGCGGAGGAGCACCTGCTGCGGATCGCGGGCGGCGACGCGCGGCGCGCGCTGACGGCGCTGGAAGCGGGCGCGGGCTCGGCGATCGCCAAGGGCGAGCCGGAGATCACCCTCCAGACCGTGGAGGAGGCGGTCGACCGGGCGGCGGTCAAGTACGACCGGGACGGCGACCAGCACTACGACGTGGCGAGCGCCCTGATCAAGTCCATCCGGGGCTCGGACGTGGACGCGGCGCTGCACTATTTGGCGCGGATGATCGAGGCGGGGGAGGACCCCCGGTTCATCGCCCGCCGGCTGATGATCTCGGCGAGCGAGGACATCGGGCTCGCGGACCCGACGGCCCTGCCGCTCGCGGTGTCCGCGGCCCAGGCGGTGGCGATGATCGGCTTCCCGGAGGCCTCGCTGACCCTGTCGCACGTGACGATCGCGCTGGCCCTGGCCCCGAAGTCGAACACCGCGACCACGGCGATCGGCGCGGCGCTCGCCGACGTCCGCGCGGGCCTGGCCGGCTCGGTGCCGGCGCACCTGCGGGACGGGCACTACAAGGGGGCCGCGAAGCTGGGCCACGCGGTGGGGTACGTGTACCCGCACGACGTGCCCGGCGCGATCGCCGCCCAGCAGTACGCGCCGGACGAGATCCACGGCAAGCGGTACTACGAGCCGACGCGCTACGGCGCGGAGGCGCGGTACGCGGACGTGGTGGAGAAGGTCCGGGAACGGCTGCGCGGCGGGTCCTGACCCGCCGCGCCCCCGCCCTGGGCCTAGGCTCCGTCGCATGGGACGCCCCGCTCCGCCGATCGCCCTCGCGGCCGCGCTGCTGCTCGGCGGGTGCCACCACGGCGACGCCGAGCAGGCGCACGCCAGCGCCGCGGCCCTGGTCGCGCGGGTGCCGCTCGCCAGCCCCGGGTTCCCGCCCGCCGCGGGGACCGCGAAGGCGCGGCTGGCGAAGCTGACCGTCGAGTGGGGCAAGAACTGGGAGACCACGTCGTGGCCCTCGGCGCCGCCTGGCGCGGGGGCGCGTACGCGTGGACCGCGCAGCGCAGGCTGGAGTACGCCAACGATCTCGACGTGCTCCTGGCCGTGGACAAGCAGACGAACCACGAGAAGAGCAGCAAGACCGCCGACAAGTGGCAGCCGCCGCTGGCGGCCTACCGGTGCGAGTACGCGCGCCGCTACACCGGGATCAAGGCGAAGTACGGGCTGTCCGTGACCCCGCCCGAGAAGCGGGAGCTGGAGCGGATGCTCGGCACCTGTCCCGCCTAAGGGGTCGCGAACAGCGTGCGCATCGCCCGGCGCAGGTCGCGGATGTCGGCCACCGGCTCCGGAAAGTCGAAGCGGGCGTCGAACGCGGCGTCGCCCCGGGTGAAGCGCACCCGCAGGCCGAGCCGGTCCAGCGCGAGGGGGACCGCCGTGAGGCCGTGGGTGTCGCGCGTGCCGAGCAGGGAGCGGAGGTCGTTCATCCGTTCGCCGTGCGACGCCGCCATGTGCTGGAGGAGCTCCGTCTCGTGCGCGACCATCGGGTCCGGCTCGGCCGAGGCCAGCAGCTCCGGGTCCACGTGCCCGGCGCCCCACAGGTCGTCGACCGAGATCTCCCCGACCTCCAGGCGCAGCAGTGTCCACGCGGGCCTGCCGGCGTACGGGGACGCGAGCGATTCGGACATTCCGAGGAGCTCGCCGACCGGGTGGCGCTCCGCGAGCAGGGCCGCGCAGGCCGCCCGGTCGGCGTCTCCGCGCACCGGCGTGAGCCACCCGGCGAGCCACGCGCGGCCTCGGATACGATGGGGCACGGACACCGGCGCCACATCCGTGATCTCGATCACGGCGGTGAGGTCGTCGTCCTGGGCGTGAGCGGCTGCCCTGGCAGCCGCGGATTCCCCTGATACCAGGAGAATCACGTCCCCGTCCGGGGTGACGGTCCTTGCGGCCGGCATCGCTGTTCCGAACTCCCCCTGGTCAAGAGCACCGGGGAGGGTGAGGGATACTGAGGCGTTGGACTCTACGAGGGTTCGTACGCGTTCGGCTCCGGTGAGCTGCCGAACGCCTTCCCTGGGACGCGGCTGACCTTGCCTATCGTCGTCGAAAGCAGATCCTGTTTCGTTTGGATCTGAACTTCGATGCGCACTGGGCAGGGGGATCCCATGTGGTCGAGACATTACGTCCTCCTCGATAAGGTAAGCCTCACCTAACTTACATGGAGGTAGGTTCCACGTGAACCAGAAGCGACCCAAGGTCAAGAAGTCGCGTGCCCTCGGCATTGCGCTGACCCCGAAGGCCGTCAAGTACTTCGAGGCCCGCCCCTACCCGCCGGGCGAGCACGGCCGTGGCCGCAAGCAGAACTCGGACTACAAGGTTCGTCTGCTGGAGAAGCAGCGTCTGCGCGCTCAGTACGACATCTCTGAGCGTCAGATGGCCCGCGCGTACGACCGCGCCAAGAAGGCCGAAGGCAAGACGGGCGAGGCGCTGGTCGTCGAGCTCGAGCGTCGCCTCGACGCCCTGGTCCTGCGTTCGGGCATCGCCCGCACCATCTACCAGGCTCGCCAGATGGTCGTTCACGGCCACATCGAGGTCAACGGCGACAAGGTCGACAAGCCGTCGTTCCGCGTCCGTCCGGACGACGTCATCACGGTGCGCGAGCGCAGCCGCGAGAAGGTTCCGTTCCAGGTTGCCCGTGAGGGTGGCTACGCAGGCGAGGGCGAGACCGTCCGTTACCTGCAGGTCAACCTGAAGGCCCTGGCCTTCCGCCTGGACCGCGACCCGAACCGCAAGGAAATTCCGGTCATCTGCGACGAGCAGCTCGTCGTCGAGTACTACGCCCGCTGATCCAGCGGCCGTAGCCTCACAGGCTGGTCAGCCCGCCGGCTCCCCCTCGGGGGAGTCGGCGGGCTTCCTGCTTTTCGCCACCGGCCGGTCGGCCGTGCCGCGCGGCCGCGGCAGCGGACCCGTCGGCGCGGGAGCAGGGTCCGGCCCCCGCAGGGCACGCTCCACCAGCGCGTCCACCGGCAGCGTCCGCCCGTGCCGCGCGCAGGCCGCGTACCGCTCCGCGCCCAGCAGCTCGCCCGCGCGCTCCTCGCACATCAGCCGCGGGGCGTTGAAGTACCCCGAGCCGAACAGCTGCACCCCCACGCCGTCCCACATCGGCTCCGCCGCGCCCTGGAGCACGGCGGCCTCCGCCGGATGCCCCTCGACGACCGTCACCAGCGCCAGCAGCTCCACCGCCAGCACCAGCCCCACCAGATCGCGGAACGTGTGGTTGATGGCCACGCACTCGGCCAGCAGCCGCCGGGCCTCCGCCGGAGCGCCCGCGTCCAGGGCCGCGTACGCGAGCACGTAGAGGGCGTACGCCTTGGTCCAGCGCTCCCCGCGCTCCTCGCAGACGTCCCGGACCTCCTCGCACAGCGAGAGCGCGCCCGGCAGCTCCCCCTGGAAGGCCATCGCCATCGCCAGCTCCACCTGGCACATCAGCACGTTGCTGTTGAGCTCCCCCGCCTCCCGGTAGCGCTGCAGCGCCCCGCCCAGCAGCTCCCGCGCCCGGGTCATGTCGTCCGAGATCAGCGCCAGGCAGCCCATCCGGTGCACCGCGTACGCCGCCGCCACCGGGTTGCCGCTGATCGCGGCCCCGTCCCGGCACTCGTACAGCGCGCTCATCGAGGCCACCGAATCGCCCTGCAGGGCCGCGACGTAGCCGAGCACCCACAGCGCCTTCAGCCGCGAGCCCACGTATTCCGTTTCCTGTTCCGCTCGGGGCTCCGGCTCGGGCCCCGGACCCCACGCGTCGGAGAGACCGAGGGTGAGGCCCAGCCCGAGTCGCAGGTCGGCTTCCAGGTCGGCCCCCAGGTCGAGCTCCTGCCCGGGGCCGCCCTCCAGGGTCCGGTCCAGCCAGTGCCGGCCCTCGGCGAGCCGGCCGCAGCCCGCCCAGTAGAACCAGAGGGTGCCCGCCAGGTACTGGCCGAGGTGGATCTCCTGCGGCTCGTCCAGGCAGCACTCCAGCGCGAGCCGCAGGTTGGCCAGTTCCGCCTCCACCAGCGAGGCCACCTCCTGCTGGCGCGGGCTGAACCAGTCCAGCTCGCACCAGGTCGCCAAGCCCATGTACCAGTCCCGGTGCCTGCGCCGCAGCCGCCGGGCGTCGCCCAGCGACTCCAGCCAGCCCGCCCCGTAGATCCGTACGGTCTCCAGCATCCGGTAGCGCACCCCGGCGGGCGTCTCCTGCCGGATCAGCAGGGACTGCCCCAGCAGCTCCCCGACCAGGTCCAGCACCGAGTCCGCCGACAGGTCCGGGCCCGCGCACACGTATTCGGCGGCGTCCAGGTCGAACTGCCCCGCGAAGACCGACAGCCGCGCCCACAGCAGCCGCTCCCGGGCCGTGCACAGCTCGTGGCTCCAGCCGATCGCCGTGCGCAGCGCCCGGTGCCGGGGCAGCGCACCGCGCGAGCCGCCCGTCAGCAGGGCGAAGCGGTCCTCCAGCCGGGACAGCACCTGCGCCGGGGACAAGGTCCGCAGCCGGCCCGCCGCCAGCTCCAGGGCCAGGGGTAGCCCGTCGAGCCGGGCGCACACCTCGGCCAGCACCGCCCGGTTCGCGTCCGTCAGCGCGAAGGCCGGGTCGGCCGCCACCGCCCGGTCCGCCAGCAGAGCCAGGGCCTCCTCGGGCTCCAGCGGGGCCAGCGGCCAGGACAGCTCCCCGTCGAGGGTCAGCGGGCGCCGGCCCGCCGCGAGCACCCGCAGGCCGGGACAGCGCCGCAGCAGGTCCCGTACCAGCACGGCGGTCTCGTCGACCAGCTGCTCGAAGCCGTCCAGGACCAGCAGCAGCCGCCGCTCGGCCAGGTGCTCGGCGAGCACCGTCCGCGGCGGGCGCGTGGTGTGGTCGGTCAGCCCCAGCGCCTCGGCGAGCGTCAGCTCCAGCAGCGCCGGGTCCCGTACGGAGGCCAGCTCGGCCAGCCAGACGCCGTCGCAGTAGCGTTCCTGCACGGGGTCCGCCGTGTCCGCCGGGCCGGCCGTGTCCGCCGGATCGGCCGGGTCCACGGGGGCCGCCGCCGCGTCCGCGGCCGCCCGGGCCGCCGCCAGCACCAGCCGGGTCTTGCCCACGCCGCCCGCGCCGGTCACCGTGACCAGCCGCGAGGAGTCCAGCAGCCGCCCCAGCTCGGCGAGTTCGACACCCCGCCCGACGAAGCCGCTCAGGTCCGAGGGAAGATTGCCCGGCAGCCTTCGTGGAACGGGTCTCTGTCGCATGGGACACGGAGGGTACTGCTCCGGATGCGCTGCGTACAAGGCGGTCCGGGTCCGGCCGCCCGGCACGGGTGGCGCCCCGGAATTCCGGTACTGCGGCGGATCTCCGGCGCGATAGGGTCGGAGGACGACTTTTTCGCCTGATGACCAATGTGTAGAGAGCGGTGTGACGTGTCCGGTGGAGAGGTGGCCGGGATCCTCGTGGCCGTCTTCTGGGCCATCCTGGTCTCCTTCCTCGCCGTGGTGCTGGTGAGGCTGGCCCAGGTGCTCAAGGCGACCACCAAGCTGGTGGCCGACGTGACCGACCAGGCCGTCCCGCTCCTCGCGGACGCCTCCACCACCGTCCGCTCCGCCCGCACCCAGCTGGACCGGGTCGACGCCATCGCGAGCGACGTCCAGGAGGTCACCTCCAACGCCTCCGCACTGTCCTCCACCGTGGCGTCCACCTTCGGCGGTCCGCTCGTCAAGATCGCGGCCTTCGGCTACGGCGTCCGCAAGGCGCTGGGCCGGACGGACGAGGTGCCGCAGAAGACCACCCGGCGTACCGTGATCGTCGGCCGTACGGTGCCGACGCCCCGGCGCCGGAAGCAGAAGGGCTGAGACCGCCGATGTTCCGCCGAGCCTTCTGGTTCACCGCAGGCGCCGCCGCCGGCGTGTGGGCCACCACCAAGGTCAACCGCCAGCTGAAGAAGCTGACGCCGGAGAGCCTTGCCGCCCAGGCCGCCGACAAGGCGCTGGAGGCGGGCCACCGCCTCAAGGACTTCGCCCTCGACGTCAAGGCGGGAATGACGCAGCGCGAGGACGAGCTGAACGACGCACTGGGGCTGACCCAGGATCCCGATCGGCCCGACAACGTCACCGCCCTCCCGGGGCCGCGGCGGCTGCGGGCCATCGAGAACGACAAGACCACCCACCGAACGAAGTTTTCGTACAACCGGAATGAGGACCACTGATGGAGTCGGCTGAAATCCGCCGCCGCTGGCTGAGCTTCTTCGAGGAGCGCGGTCACACCGTTGTCCCTTCGGCGTCGCTCATCGCGGACGACCCGACTCTGCTGCTGGTGCCCGCGGGCATGGTCCCGTTCAAGCCGTACTTCCTCGGCGAGGTCAAGCCGCCCGCGCCGACGCTCACCAGCGTGCAGAAGTGCGTCCGTACGCCGGACATCGAAGAGGTCGGCAAGACCACCCGCCACGGCACGTTCTTCCAGATGTGCGGCAACTTCTCCTTCGGCGACTACTTCAAGGAAGGCGCCATCAAGTACGCCTGGGAGCTGCTGACCGGCTCCCTGGCCGACGGCGGCTTCGGCCTGGAGCCGGAGAAGCTCTGGATCACGGTCTACCTCGACGACGACGAGGCCGAGGCCATCTGGCGCGACACGATCGGCGTCCCGGCCGAGCGCATCCAGCGCCTGGGCAAGAAGGACAACTTCTGGTCCATGGGCGTCCCCGGCCCGTGCGGCCCGTGCTCCGAGATCAACTACGACCGCGGCCCGGAGTTCGGCGTCGAGGGCGGCCCCGCCGTCAACGACGAGCGCTACGTGGAGATCTGGAACCTGGTCTTCATGCAGTACGAGCGCGGCGCCGGCGACGGGAAGGAAGACTTCCCGATCCTCGGCGACCTGCCGTCGAAGAACATCGACACGGGCCTCGGCCTCGAGCGCCTCGCCATGATCCTCCAGGGCGTACAGAACATGTACGAGACCGACACCCTGCGCGTGGTCATGGACAAGGCCACCGAGCTGACCGGCGTGCAGTACGGCGCGGCCCAGGGCACGGACGTCTCGCTGCGCGTGGTCGCCGACCACATCCGCACCTCCGCCATGCTCATCGGTGACGGCGTCACCCCGGGCAACGAGGGCCGCGGCTACGTGCTGCGCCGCATCATGCGCCGCGCCATCCGCAACATGCGCCTCATGGGCGCCACCGGTCCGGTGATCCAGGAGCTCGTCGGCGTCGTGGTCGACACCATGGGGCTGCAGTACCCGGAGCTCGTGACCGACCGCAAGCGCATCGAGACCGTCGCGCTCGCCGAAGAGGCCGCCTTCGTGAAGGCCCTGCGCGGCGGCACGAACATCCTCGACACCGCCATCACCGAGACCAAGGCCACCGGTGGCACGGTCCTGGCCGGCGACAAGGCGTTCCTGCTCCACGACACCTGGGGCTTCCCGATCGACCTCACCCTGGAGATGGCCGCCGAACAGGGCCTCTCCGTGGACCAGGACGGCTTCCGCCGCCTGATGCAGCAGCAGCGCGACCAGGCCAAGGCCGACGCCAAGGCCAAGAAGACCGGCCACGCGGACATGTCCGCGTACCGGGAGATCGCCGACGGCTCCGGCGCCACCGAGTTCACCGGCTACGCCACCAACCAGGGCGAGTCCACCATCGTCGGGCTCCTGGTCAACGGCGTCTCCTCGCCCGCGGCCTCCGAGGGCGACGAGGTCGAGGTCGTCCTCGACCGCACCCCCTTCTACGCCGAGGGCGGCGGCCAGCTCGCCGACCAGGGCCGGATCAGGCTCGACTCCGGCGCCGTCATCGAGATCCGCGACGTCCAGCAGCCGGTCCCGGGCGTCTCCGTGCACAAGGGCTCGGTCCAGGTCGGCGAGGTCACGGTCGGCGCGTCCGCCTACGCCGCCATCGACGTGAACCGCCGCCGCGCCATCGCCCGCGCCCACTCGGCCACGCACCTGACGCACCAGGCGCTGCGCGACGCGCTCGGCCCGACGGCCGCCCAGGCGGGTTCCGAGAACTCGCCCGGCCGGTTCCGCTTCGACTTCGGTTCGCCGAACGCCGTGCCGGGCTCGGTCCTCACCGACGTCGAGCAGAAGATCAACGACGTGCTCTCCCGCGAGCTCGACGTGACCGCCGAGATCATGAGCATCGACGAGGCGAAGAAGCAGGGCGCCATCGCCGAATTCGGCGAGAAGTACGGCGAGCGCGTGCGCGTCGTCACCATCGGCGACTTCTCCAAGGAGCTGTGCGGCGGCACCCACGTCGGCAACACCGCCCAGCTGGGTCTGGTGAAGCTGCTCGGCGAGTCCTCCATCGGCTCCGGCGTGCGCCGCGTCGAAGCCCTCGTCGGTGTGGACGCGTACAACTTCCTCGCCAAGGAGCACACGGTCGTCGCCCAGCTCCAGGAGCTGGTCAAGGGCCGTCCGGAGGAGCTGCCGGAGAAGATCGCCTCCATGCTCGGCAAGCTGAAGGACGCCGAGAAGGAGATCGACAAGTTCCGCGCGGAGAAGGTCCTCCAGGCCGCCGCCGGTCTCGCCTCCGGCGCCCAGGACGTACGCGGCGTCGCGGTCGTGACCGGCCAGGTGCCGGACGGCACCGGCGCCGACGACCTGCGCAAGCTGGTCCTCGACGTCCGCGGCCGCATCCAGGGCGACCGCCCGGTCGTCGTGGCCCTGTTCACCGTGGCGAACGAGCGCCCGCTGACCGTCATCGCCACCAACGAGGCGGCGCGCGAGCGCGGCCTCAAGGCCGGTGACCTGGTCCGCGCCGCCGCCAAGACCCTCGGCGGAGGCGGCGGCGGCAAGCCGGACGTCGCGCAGGGCGGCGGCCAGAACCCGGCCGCCATCGGCGAGGCCATCGCGGCCGTCGAGCGCCTCGTGGGCGAGACCGCCTGATGACGCTGCGCCGAGGCCGCCGGCTCGCCATCGACGTCGGCGACGCCCGGATCGGGGTCGCCTCGTGCGACCCCGACGGGGTGTTGGCCACGCCGGTGGAGACCGTTCCGGGCCGGGACATCCCCTTCGCCCACCGGCGGCTGCGGCAGCTCGTCGCGGAATACGAGCCCATCGAGGTGGTGGTGGGCCTGCCGCGTTCGCTCAGCGGACGCGAGGGGCCCGCGGCGGCCAAGTGCCGTGCCTTCGCCATGGAACTCGCCAAGGGGATCAAACCCGTGACGGTGCGTCTGGTGGACGAACGGATGACGACGGTCACCGCGGCCCAGGGCCTGCGGGCCGCGGGGCGCAACGCGAAGAAGGGCCGGTCGGTCATCGACCAGGCCGCCGCCGTGGTCATTCTGCAGAACGCCCTGGAGACCGAACGGGTATCAGGTAATCCTCCCGGTGAGTGCGTCGAAGTGGTTGTCTGATCGCGATGCGGTAACGTTCCGCGCGATGTGACGGCATTCGAACAGCCGTCGCGCACCAGAAGAGGCGGAACCGAGTGTCGCGGCAGATGGAGCCGTGGCCTTCGTCTCGCGGCTCTAGGGGATCGATGACTGAGTATGGCCGGGGCCCTGGTCCCGAACCGTGGCATCCCGAGGACCCTCAGTTCGGGGACCGGGGATGGTCCGGGCACGATGCCCAACAGGGCGGGATGCCTTACGTCGATGGCCAGCAGCAGTATCCGCAGGAGCCGCAGTACGACCAGCAGTACCAGCAGGAGCAGTACCAGCAGCACCCGCAGTACCAGGAGTACTCGAACGACCAGCAGCACCAGTACGCGAACGACCAGCAGCAGTATCCGAACGACCAGCGGCACCAGTACCCGCAGGACCCGCAGCAGCAGTACGCGCAGCAGGCCCCGCAGGGTTACCCGCAGCAGGAGACGTACGACGGCGGCGGCCAGGTCTGGGACACCGGGATGAACCAGGTCCAGGCCCAGGCCCCGGCCCACCTCCAGACCCATGCCGGTCAGGACTACGCGGGCGTGGCGCAGGCCACGGGCCAGTACGCGGGCGTGGCGCAGGCCACGGACCAGTACGCCGACGTGGCGCAGGCCGCCGACCCCTACGCGGGTGCGGATCCGTACGCCCAGCAGCCCGTGGGCGGTTACCCCGGCGAGGCGCCCGACCTGTACGCCACCCCCGAGGCCTTCCCGCCGCCGCGCCCTCCGGGCCGGCGGCACCTGGACATCGAGGAGGACGCGGCCGACGAGGCCGAGGACTCGTTCCTGGGCGGCGGCGGCCACGGCGACGGGGACGACGACGGCCCCGACGGACGCCGTCCGGGCCGCGGCGGCAAGCCCAAGAAGCGCAGCGGCATGGCCTGCCTCATCGCGGCCGTGGTCATCGTGGGCGTGGTCGGCGGTGGCGGCTACTACGGCTACACCTACCTGAAGGCCAAGTTCGGCGCGGCCGAGGACTTCGCGGGCTCCGGCATCGACGAGGCGGTCGACGTGGAGATCCCCAAGGGCGCGGGCCTGGGCCAGATGGGCCGCATCCTCAAGGAGGCCGGCGTGGTCGCGAGTGCCCAGGCCTTCGTGGACGCCGCGAACGCCAACCCCAAGGGGAAGTCGATCCAGCCGGGCATCTATCCGCTCAAGAAGAAGATGTCCGCCGCCGCGGCGGTCGAGGTCATGACCGACCCCACCAAGCTGCACGTCCTCACCATCGCCGAGGGCATGCGCAACACCACGGTCTACGACGCGATCGACCGGAAGCTCGAAAAGCCCGCGGGCACCACCAAGGACATCGCCCTCCGCGAGGCCAAGAACCTCGGCCTGCCGGCCTGGGCGAACAACGACCCGAAGATCATGGACCCCCTCGAAGGGTTCCTGTACCCGATGCGCTACGACCTGACCAAGGACAGCACGCCGGAGTCCCTGCTCAAGCAGATGGTCAAGAACGCGACCGACAAGTACGCGGAGCTCGGGGTCGAGGGCAAGGCCAAGGAGCTGGGCCTGGAGAACCCGCTCCAGGTGATCACGGTCGCCAGTCTGGTCAACGCCGAGGGCAAGAACCACGACGACTTCCGGAAGATGTCGGAGGTGGTCTACAACCGCCTCAAGAAGACCAACGACGTCACGAACCGGAAGATCGAGTTCGACTCGACGTACAACTACGCCAAGAACCAGAGCGAGATCAACTTCAACCTCACGGAAGCCAAGGCGTTCGTCAACCCCTACAACACGCACAACGTCAAGGGGCTGCCGCCCGGCCCGATCGGGAACCCCGGCCTGGACGCGCTGACCGCTACGCTCAGCCCCGACCACGGCGGCTGGATGTTCTTCGTGTCGGTCGACGGCAACAAGACGACCTTCACCAAGACCTACGACGAGCACCTCAAGCTGGTCGCCGAGTTCCAGGAACGGCAGAAGCAGAAGAACGGCGGGTAGCAGGACATGTCACGGATACGGGCCGCGGTGCTGGGTTCGCCCATCGAGCACTCCCTCTCACCGGTGCTGCACCGCGCCGCGTACCGGGAGCTCGGCCTCGGCGACTGGTCGTACGACCGCTTCGAGATCGACGAGGCCGGGCTCCCGGACTTCCTCACCGGGCTCGGCCCCGAATGGGCCGGTCTGTCGCTGACCATGCCGCTCAAGCGGGCGGTCATCCCGCTGCTCGACGGGATCAGTGACACGGCCGCCTCGGTCGAGGCGGTCAACACGGTCGTCTTCACCGAGGACGGCCGCCGCATCGGCGACAACACCGACATCCCCGGCCTGATCTCCGCGCTGAGCGAGCAGGGCGTGGAGAAGGTGGAGTCCGCCGCCGTCCTCGGTGCGGGCGCCACCGCCTCCTCGGCGCTCGCCGCGCTCGCGCGGATCTGCTCCGGCGAGGTGACCGCGTACGTGCGCTCGTCGGCCCGCGCCGCCGAGATGCGCGCATGGGGCGAGCGGCTCGGCGTGGACGTCCTCACGGCCGACTGGTCGCGGGCGGCCGAGGCGCTGGCCGCGCCGCTGGTCATCGCGACCACCCCGGCCGGTGCCACCGACGAGCTGGCAGCCGCCGTGCCCGCGGGTCCCGGCACGCTCTTCGACGTCCTCTACGACCCGTGGCCGACCGCCCTCGCGGCGGCCTGGACCGGTCGCGGCGGCAAACTCCTCGGCGGCCTCGACCTGCTCGTGCACCAGGCCGTGCTCCAAGTCGAGCAGATGACCGGCCGCACCCCGGCTCCGCTGGCGGCCATGCGGGCCGCCGGAGAGCGGGCGCTGGCCGCCCGTTAGGCTTCTCACCTGGGAGAACGAGGTCGAGGGGGCCGCATGGACGGGATCGGTACGGATCAGGTGCTGGCGTCGAGGTGGGACGTCGTGTACGGGGTCGGTGTCTTCCTGCGCGTCCTGTTCGGCTCGCTGCCCGGCTGGGCCAAGTGGATCATCGGCGGGCTCGTGGGCGCCACGGCCCTCTGGGAGGGCTTCCAGTGGTGGTTCCGGCGGCGGGCCGCCGTCCGATAGCTGGACCGGAGAGCGGTGTACCGCCCCGGACATGGGAGGATCGGGTGAAGGCGGGTCCGGGCCGCGCACCCGATCGCGCCGTCGCTGGATCAGGCGCGAGCATGAGGAGCATCGTTGAGCAGGTTGCGTTGGCTGACCGCCGGGGAATCGCACGGCCCGGCGCTGGTGGCGACGCTGGAGGGGCTTCCCGCCGGCGTTCCGGTCACCACGGGGCTAGTGGCCGACCACTTGGCACGCCGCCGGCTCGGCTATGGCCGTGGCGCCCGGATGAAGTTCGAGCAGGACGAGGTGACCTTCCTCGGCGGCGTCCGCCACGGTCTGTCCCTCGGCTCCCCGGTCGCCGTGATGGTGGGCAACACCGAGTGGCCGAAGTGGGAGAAGGTCATGTCGGCCGACCCCGTGGACCCCTCGGAGCTGAAGGAGACCGGCCGCAACGCGCCGCTCACCCGGCCCCGTCCCGGCCACGCGGACCTCGCCGGCATGCAGAAGTACGGCTTCGACGAGGCCCGGCCGATCCTGGAGCGCGCCAGCGCCCGTGAGACCGCCGCCCGCGTGGCCCTCGGCGCCATCGCCCGGTCCTTCATCAAGGAGGTCGCGGGCATCGAGATCGTCTCCCACGTGGTGGAGCTGGCCGCCGCCAAGGCCCCGTACGGCGTCTACCCGACCCCCGCCGACGTCGAGAAGCTCGACGCCGACCCGGTGCGCTGCCTCGACGCCGACGCGTCGAAGGCGATGGTCGCGGAGATCGACCAGGCCCACAAGGACGGCGACACCCTCGGCGGCGTCGTCGAGGTCCTCGCCTACGGCGTGCCCGTCGGCCTCGGCTCGCACGTGCACTGGGACCGCCGCCTCGACGCGCGCCTCGCGGCCGCGCTCATGGGCATCCAGGCCATCAAGGGCGTCGAGGTCGGCGACGGCTTCGAGCTGGCCCGCGTGCCCGGCTCGCAGGCGCACGACGAGATCGTCTCCACCCCCGAGGGCATCAAGCGCACCACGGGCCGCTCCGGCGGCACCGAGGGCGGTCTGACCACCGGCGAGCTGCTGCGCGTACGCGCCGCCATGAAGCCGATCGCGACCGTGCCGAAGGCACTCGCGACCGTGGACGTGGCCACCGGAGAGGCGACGGTGGCCCACCACCAGCGCTCCGACGTCTGTGCCGTGCCCGCCGCGGGCATCGTCGCCGAGGCCATGGTCGCCCTGGTGCTGGCCGACGCCGTCGTGGAGAAGTTCGGCGGCGACTCCGTCCCCGAGACCCGCCGCAACGTCCGCTCGTACCTCGACAACCTGCAGATCCGGTGAGCGCCACCCCGCACACCGGACCCCTGGTCGTCCTGGTGGGCCCCATGGGGTCCGGCAAGTCCACCGTGGGCGAGCTGATCGCGCGGCGGCTCGGAGTCTCCTACCGGGACACCGACGCGGACATCGTCGCGGCCCAGGGCCGGGAGATCTCCGACATCTTCGTGGACGAGGGCGAGCCGTACTTCCGCGAGCTCGAGCGGGAGGCCGTCTCGGCCGCCGTCGCCGGGCACGACGGGGTACTCGCCCTCGGCGGCGGCGCCGTCCTCGACGAGGGGACGCGCGAGCTGCTGGCCGGCCTGCCCGTCGTCTACCTCTCGATGGACGTCGAGGAAGCCGTCCGGCGCGTGGGCCTCGGGGCCGCGCGCCCGCTGCTCGCCGTCAACCCGCGCCGCAAGTGGCGCGAGCTGATGGATGCCCGGCGCCCCCTGTACACCGAAGTCGCGCGCGTCGTGGTGGCCACCGACGACCGCACCCCCGAAGAGGTCGCACAGGCGGTCCTCGACGCTCTGGAGTTGAAGAACGCATGACAGATCAGGTGACGCGGATCCAGGTCGGCGCGAGCGCCGGGCACGACGCGTACGACGTGCTGGTCGGCCAGCAGCTGCTCGGCGAGCTCGGCTCCCTGATCGGTACGAAGGCCCAGCGGGTCGCCGTCATCCACCCCGAGGCGCTCGCCTCGACCGGTGAGGCCCTGCGCGACGACCTCGCCGCCCAGGGGTACGAGGCCGTGGCGATCCAGGTGCCGAACGCCGAAGAGGCCAAGACGATCGAGGTGGCGGCGTACTGCTGGAAGGCCCTCGGGCAGTCCGGCTTCACCCGCAGCGACGTCATCGTCGGCGTCGGCGGGGGAGCCACCACCGACCTCGCGGGCTTCGTCGCGGCCTCCTGGCTGCGCGGCGTGCGCTGGATCGCCGTACCGACCACCATCCTCGCGATGGTGGACGCGGCCGTCGGCGGCAAGACCGGCATCAACACCGCCGAGGGCAAGAACCTCGTCGGCGCCTTCCACCCGCCGACCGGCGTGCTCTGCGACCTGGCGGCGCTGGAGTCGCTGCCCGTCAACGACTACGTCAGCGGTCTCGCCGAGATCATCAAGGCCGGATTCATCTCCGACCCGGTGATCCTCGACCTGATCGAGGCGGACCCGGCGGCGGCGCGCACGCCCGCCGGCCCGCACACGGCCGAGCTGATCTGCCGCTCCATCCAGGTCAAGGCCGACGTGGTCTCCAGCGACCTCAAGGAGTCGGGGCTGCGGGAGATCCTCAACTACGGGCACACCCTCGCGCACGCCATCGAGAAGAACGAGCGCTACAAGTGGCGGCACGGAGCGGCCGTCTCGGTGGGCATGGTCTTCGCGGCCGAGCTCGGCCGGCTGGCGGGCCGCCTCGACGACGCGACGGCCGACCGGCACAAGGAAGTGCTCGCCTCGGTGGGCCTCCCGCTGACCTACCGCGGCGACCAGTGGCCCAAGCTGCTGGAGACCATGAAGCTCGACAAGAAGTCCCGCGGCGACCTGCTGCGCTTCATCGTCCTGGACGGGCTGGCCAAGCCGACCGTCCTGGAGGGCCCGGATCCGGCCGTCCTCATGGCTGCGTTCGGTGAAGTAACGGCCTGAGCAGGGCCTCCGCGTGACCGCGTGACCGCCGGACCTCCGGGGTCATATAACGTTCTCGCATCAGTCGTGCCGGAACGAGACGGGGTTGGGCAGCGGATGCAGCACGGAGTGGGGAGCGGGGGCTGGGAGTCGTCGGGGAGCCATCGCCCGGCGGCGCCCCCGCAGGCGCCGGTGACCCCGGGGCAGGGCTGGCCCGTGTCACCCATGCCCGTGCCCGCGCCGGGAGCCCCCGGGGCGCCGGAGGGCTCCACCGGCCACATCCCGCTGCCGCCCGCCGTCGCGGGCACGGGCGGGGCCACCCTCGCCGTGCTCCTCATCGGCCCCGCGGGCGCCGGCAAGACCACCGTGGCCCGCCACTGGGCGGCCACCCGGCCCGTCCCCACCGCGCACATCAGCCTGGACGACGTACGGGAATGGGTCTGCTCGGGGTTCGCCGACCCGCAGGCCGGCTGGAACGACCACTCCGAGGCCCAGTACCGCCTCGCCCGCCGCACCTGCGGGTTCGCGGCCCGCAACTTCCTGGCCAACGGGATCTCCTGCATCCTCGACGACGCCGTGTTCCCCGACCGCCCGGTCGTCGGCCTCGGCGGGTGGAAGCGCCACGTGGGGCCCGCCCTACTGCCGGTGGTACTGCTGCCCGGACTGGAGATAGTCCTGGAGCGCAACGCCGCCCGCTCCGGCAACCGGCGGCTCTCCGACGAGGAAGTCGCCCGGATCCACGGCCGCATGGCGGGCTGGTACGGCTCCGGACTGCCCATCATCGACAACTCCCACCTGGACGTCGAGGGCACCGCCCGCGCCCTCGACGAGACCCTGGCGCGCGCCATCTCCGCTCCGGCCCACTGAGCCCGGCCCCACCCGCGCCACGCTTCCCGCCTGCACGCCGGGTCCCCGACCCCGCACCGGTGCCGCCCGGTCCCCGACCCCGCCCGGCCCGTGACCTCGTACGGATGCGCTCACCAGGCCGGATGCGCCGAGCGCTCGTAGGCTCGGAAACATGTCAGACGTGTACGCGGCCCGCCGTGGCCTGCTTCGCGACCGCTGTGCGGCCGCCGGGAACGCCGCCGCACTCATCACGCGTCCGGCGAACGTCCGCTACCTCTCCGGGGCGTCGCCGCTGGGCGCCGTCCTGCTGGTCGGTCCGGGCGGCGAGGACATGCTGTTCTGCGCCGGGCAGCCCAGCGGTGAAGCCGACGAGGGAAGGCTGGACGAGCACCTGCGGCTCTCCGTGCTGGACGTCCCCGGCGCGGATCCCGCCGTCGCGGCCGCCGACCTGGCCGCCTCCGGACGCGCCGACTCCCTCGCCGTCGAGGAACACCACCTCACCGTCGGCCGGCACCGCGCCCTGCGCTCCGTGGCGCCCGGACTGCGACTGGCCGACCTCGGGGCCGCCGTCGAGCAGCAGCGCCTCGTCAAGGACGAGGACGAGATCGCCTGCCTGCGGATCGCCGCCGAGATCGCCGACCAGGCCCTCGGCGAGCTGCTGGAATCGATCCTGGTGGGCCGCACCGAGCGGCACCTCGCCCTGGAGCTGGAGCGCCGCCTCGTGGACCACGGCGCCGACGGGCCGGCCTTCCCGACCTCGGTGGGCACCGGCCCGCACTCCGGCCACTCCCGGCACCGTCCCTCCGACCGCAGGGTGGAGGAAGGCGACTTCCTCTCCGTCTGCCTCGGCGCCAACTACCGGGGCTACCGCTGCGAGATCGGGCGCACCTTCGTCATCGGAACCACCCCCGCCGACTGGCAGATCGAGCTGTACGACCTGGTCTTCGCCGCCCAGCGGGCCGGCCGCGAGGCCCTAGTGCCCGGGGCCGCGTACCGAGATGTGGATCACGCCGCCCGCTCCGTACTCGACTCCGCAGGTCACGGTGAGGCCCTCGCCGCGTCGACCGGACACGGAGTCGGCCTCGAAATCGACGAGGAGCCGCAGCTTGCACCTACGGCCATGGGTAAACTGGACGCTTGCGTGCCGGTCACCGTCGAACCGGGGGTTCACCTCCCCGGCCGGGGAGGTGTCCGGATCGATGACACGCTCGTCGTGCGCCCCGAGGCGGACGGCGGTCCCGAGCTACTCACCATTACGACCAAGGAGCTGCTCGCGCTCTAGTCCGCCCCGGCGGCCCGTGCGCGCATCCGTGGTCTTCCAGTGCAGGAGATTCCCAAACCGTGGCTTCCACGAACGACCTCAAGAACGGCATGGTGCTCAAGCTCGACGGTGGCCAGCTCTGGTCCGTCGTCGAGTTCCAGCACGTCAAGCCCGGCAAGGGCCCGGCCTTCGTGCGCACCAAGCTCAAGCACGTGCTCTCCGGCAAGGTCGTCGACAAGACGTTCAACGCCGGCACGAAGGTCGAGACGGCCACCATCGACCGCCGTGACATGCAGTTCTCGTACATGGACGGCGACTACTTCGTCTTCATGGACATGAAGGACTTCGACCAGCTGATGGTCGACCGCAAGGCCGTCGGCGACGCCGCCAACTTCCTGATCGAGGGCTTCACCGCCTCCGTCGCCCAGCACGAGGGCGAGGTGCTCTACGTCGAGCTCCCGGCCGCCGTCGAGCTCACCATCGAGCACACGGACCCGGGCGTCCAGGGCGACCGCTCCACCGGTGGCACCAAGCCGGCGACGCTGGAGACGGGCTACGAGATCCAGGTCCCGCTCTTCGTCACGACGGGCGAGAAGATCAAGGTCGACACCCGCACCAGCGACTACCTCGGCCGGGTGAACAGCTAACCGTGGCTGCCCGGAGCAACGCGCGCAAGCGCGCTTTCCAGATCCTCTTCGAGGCCGACCAGCGCGGGGTCCCCGTGCGCGAGGTCCTCGCGGACTGGATCCGCCACTCGCGGTCGGACACCGACCGCCAGCCCTCGGTGAACGAGTTCACCATGGAACTCGTCGAGGGGTACGCCGACAAGGTGGACCGCATCGACGATCTGATCGCCACCTACGCCGTGGACTGGGACCTCGACCGCATGCCGGTCGTCGACCGGAACATCGTGCGTCTCGGTGCCTACGAGCTGATCTGGTGGGACGGTACCCCGGACGCCGTGGCCATCGACGAGGCCGTCCAGCTGGCCAAGGAGTTCTCCACGGACGAGTCGCCCTCGTTCGTGAACGGGCTGCTCGGCCGCTTCAAGGACCTCAAGCCGAAGCTGCGTCGCAGCGAGAGCTGAACCGGCCGGCCGACACGCGTCGGCCGACCGGGAACGGAGGGCCCGCAGCGCCCGAGGCGCTGCGGGCCCTCCGTTCGTTCGTGCGGGCCCCATGTGCGATGCGAATGCGCCCCGCGGCCTCGTACGGGCACGTACGGGCACGCGAAAAACCGGCGGGTGCCGGGGGCCTCTCGGCTCCCGGGCACCCGCCGGTAACGTTTCTGCTGGGCCTGGGCCCGGTACTGCTCCGGACTAGATGTCCTCGTGCGCCACCGCGCGGCGCGCGTCCGCGTCCAGCACGCCCCAGCTGATCAGCTGTTCGGTCAGGACCGAGGGGGACTGGTCGTAGATGACGGCGAGGGTGCGCAGGTCGTCCTGGCGGATCGAGAGCACCTTGCCGTTGTAGTCGCCGCGCTGGCTCTGGATGGTCGCCGCGTAACGCTGCAGCGGGCCGGCCTTCTCCGCGGGTACGTGGGCCAGGCGCTCCAGGTCGAGGCGCAGCTTCGGCGGCGGCTCGGCCGCGCCGCCGGGGGTCGTGCCCGGCAGGAGCTCCTGCACCGGGACCCCGTAGAAGTCCGCCAGCTCGGCGAGGCGCTGGACGGTCACGGCGCGGTCCCCGCGCTCGTAGGAACCGACCACCACGGCCTTCCAACGGCCCTGGGACTTCTCCTCGACACCGTGGAGGGAAAGGCCCTGCTGGGTGCGGATGGCACGGAGCTTGGCCCCGAGCTGCTTGGCGTATTCGCTGGACATAACGCTCCCGGACGCTGTGACGCTTTGACGACATGGACGCTGTGACTAATGGACCACGTGCGGCTCCGCCGCGCGGCTGGTAACTCACTGTGAGGTTACGCAGCGTTACTTGGATGCGTCAAGCCGAATGGTCTCCAACGCCCTCTTAAGAGGGGTCCTGGGCCGCCCCGGTGCGGGGCCGCGGGAATCCCCCTGGTACCTTGGGAAACGTACATCAGACGTCCTTTAAGGTCCGTCCCGTGAGGCGGAGAAGGAGGTCCTTTTCATGGACACTCAGCAGTCCGGTGTCATGCGCCCCGTTCTCGACGCGCAGGACATCTCGCGGGTTCTGACCCGCATCGCCCACGAAATCGTCGAACGCGCCAAGGGCGCCGACGACGTGGTGCTCCTCGGCATCCCCACCCGCGGTGTGTACCTGGCCCGCCGGCTGGCGGCCAAGCTCGAAGACATCACCGGATCCAAGATCCCGGTCGGTTCCCTCGATATCACCATGTACCGCGACGACCTGCGGATGAAGCCGGCCCGTGCCATCGGCCGCACCGAGATTCCCGGCGACGACATCGACGGCCGCCTGGTCGTCCTCGTCGACGACGTTCTCTTCTCCGGCCGCACCATCCGCGCCGCCCTCGACGCCCTCGGCGACATCGGCCGCCCCCGCGCCGTGCAGCTCGCCGTCCTCGTCGACCGCGGCCACCGCGAACTTCCGATCCGCGCCGACTACATCGGTAAGAACCTCCCCACGTCGCTGCGGGAGAACGTCCAGGTCCAGCTCCAGGAGGAGGACGGGCGGGACGCCGTATTGCTCGGCCAGCGGACCGACCGGGCGGCGGGGCACTAGCCCGTACGCGCGAACGGGCCCCAGGCGGGTCCGCGCCGCAGTCCGCCCTGCCCCAACACCGCCGCACCGCACCCCCGGCCAGTACGCCTGGCCGCCCTCCCCGACTTACGGAGTACCCGGATGAAGCGCCACCTCATCTCGGCCGCCGACCTCACGCGCGACGACGCCGTCCTCATCCTCGACACCGCCGAGGAGATGGCCCGCGTCGCCGACCGGCCGATCAAGAAACTGCCCACCCTGCGCGGCCGCACGATCTGCAACCTCTTCTTCGAGGACTCGACCCGCACCCGGATCTCCTTCGAAGCCGCCGAGAAGCGCCTCTCCGCCGACGTCATCAACTTCGCGGCGAAGGGCTCCAGCGTCTCCAAGGGCGAGTCCCTCAAGGACACCGCCCAGACCCTGGAGGCCATGGGCGTCGACGCGGTCGTCATCCGGCACCACGCCTCCGGCGCCCCCTACCGGCTCGCGACCTCCGGCTGGATCGACGCTCCGGTGATCAACGCCGGCGACGGCACCCACGAGCACCCCACCCAGGCCCTGCTCGACGCCTTCACCATGCGCCGCCGCCTCGTCGGCAAGGACGCGGGACTCGGCAAGGACCTGAACGGCCGCCGGATCACCATCGTCGGCGACGTCCTGCACAGCCGCGTGGCCCGCTCCAACGTCCACCTGCTGCACACCCTCGGCGCCGAGGTCACGCTGGTCGCCCCGCCCACCCTGGTGCCGGTCGGCGTCGAGACCTGGCCGTGCGAGATCTCGTACAGCCTGGACGAGGTGCTGCCCAAGTCCGACGCCGTGATGATGCTGCGCGTGCAGCGCGAGCGGATGAACGCCGCCTTCTTCCCGACCGAGCGCGAATACTCCCGCCGCTACGGCCTGGACGGCGCCCGCATGGCGCGGATGCCCGAGCACGCCATCGTGATGCACCCCGGCCCGATGGTCCGCGGCATGGAGATCACCGCCGAGGTCGCCGACTCCGACCGCTGCACGGTCGTCGAGCAGGTCGCCAACGGCGTCTCGATCCGCATGGCCGTCCTGTACCTGCTGCTCGGAGGCTCCGAGCCCGCCGTCACCACCAGCTCCACCGCAGCCCGCACCGAGGAGAACAAGTAACCATGAGCAAGATCCTGATTCGTGGCGCGAAGGTACTCGGTGGCGAGGCGCAGGACGTCCTGATCGACGGCGAGACCATCGCCGCCGTGGGCACCGACCTGGACGCCGGCGACGCGACCGTCATCGAGGCCGCCGGGCAGGTCCTCCTCCCGGGCCTCGTCGACCTCCACACCCACCTGCGCGAGCCCGGCCGAGAGGACTCCGAGACCGTCCTCACCGGCACCCGCGCCGCCGCCTCCGGCGGCTACACCGCCGTCTTCGCGATGGCCAACACCTTCCCCGTCGCCGACACCGCCGGAGTCGTCGAGCAGGTGTGGCGCCTGGGCAAGGAGTCCGGCTACTGCGACGTGCAGCCCATCGGCGCCGTCACCGTCGGCCTGGAGGGCAAGCAGCTCGCCGAGCTGGGCGCCATGCACGAGTCCGCCGCCCGCGTCACCGTCTTCTCCGACGACGGCAAGTGCGTGGACGACGCGGTGATGATGCGCCGCGCGCTGGAGTACGTGAAGGCCTTCGGCGGGGTCGTCGCCCAGCACGCCCAGGAGCCCCGCCTCACCGAGGGCGCCCAGATGAACGAGGGCATCGTCTCCGCCGAGCTGGGCCTCGGAGGATGGCCGGCCGTCGCCGAAGAGTCGATCATCGCCCGCGACGTCCTGCTCGCCGAGCACGTCGGCTCCCGCGTGCACATCTGCCACCTCTCCACGGCCGGCTCCGTCGAGATCGTCCGCTGGGCCAAGTCCCGCGGCATCGACGTCACCGCCGAGGTCACCCCGCACCACCTGCTCCTCACCGACGAGCTCGTGCGCTCATACGACCCCGTCTACAAGGTCAACCCGCCGCTGCGCACGCAGGCCGACGTACTGGCCCTGCGCGAGGCGCTCGCCGACGGCACGATCGACATCGTCGCCACCGACCACGCCCCGCACCCGCACGAGGACAAGGACTGCGAGTGGGCCGCCGCCGCCATGGGCATGGTGGGCCTGGAGACCGCGCTCGCCGTCGTCCACCAGACGATGGTGGAGACCGGACTGCTCGACTGGGCGGGCGTCGCCGAGCGGATGTCCTTCGCCCCGGCGCGCATCGGCGGCCTTCCGCACCACGGACGCCCCGTCTCGGCAGGTGAACCCGCGAACCTGACCTTGGTCGATACCTCGTACCGTGGTGTCGTGGACCCCGCGCACTTCGCCTCCCGCAGCCGCAACACGCCTTACGAAGGCCGCGAGCTGCCGGGTCGCGTCACTCACACCTTCCTGCGGGGCCGGGCAACGGTCGTGGACGGGACGCTGGCGTGACACCTGCAGTAATCCAACTGGCCGCCGAGGCCGAACGACAGTCGGCGCAGGTGACGGACTGGGGCGCCCGCATCGCGTGGGTGATCGGCCTGCTCGTCTTCATCGCGTTCGTCTACTGGCTGATGCGGCAGGGCTGGAAGTGGCGCGGCACCCTGCAGAGCGATCTGCCGGAGCTGCCCGCCGCCCCCGGCGGTCTCCCCGAACACAGGCTGGCGCTGACCGGCCGGTACCACGGGTCCACCACCGCCGGGCAGTGGCTCGACCGGATCGTCGCCCACGGTCTGGGCGTCCGCAGCCGGGTCGAGCTCACGCTCACCGACGAGGGCCTCGACGTGGTCCGTCCGGGTGCCACCGACTTCTTCGTACCGGCCGCGCAACTGCGCGGCGCCCGCCTCGACAAGGGAATCGCGGGCAAGGTACTCACCGAGGGCGGTCTGCTCGTCGTCACCTGGGCGCACGGTGACAAGCAGATCGACTCCGGATTCCGCTCCGACCGCGCGGCCGAACACGCCGCCTGGGTCGAAGCAATCAACTCCATGAACCACTCGCACACGACGGAAGGCGCCGAACGATGACGACCTCCACCAGGGGAGCAGCCAAAGCTCCCGCCGTACTCGTCCTGGAGGACGGCCGGATCTTCCGCGGCCGCGCCTACGGCGCTGTGGGGGAGACCTTCGGCGAGGCCGTGTTCTCCACCGGAATGACCGGCTACCAGGAGACCCTCACCGACCCGTCGTACCACCGGCAGGTCGTCGTGATGACCGCCCCGCACGTGGGCAACACGGGCGTCAACGACGAGGACGCCGAGTCCTCCCGCATCTGGGTCGCCGGATACGTCGTACGCGACCCCGCCCGCGTCCCCTCCAACTGGCGCTCCCGGCGCTCGCTGGACGAGGAGCTCGTCCAGCAGGGCGTCGTCGGGATCTCCGGCATCGACACCCGCGCCCTGACCCGCCACCTGCGCGAGCGCGGCGCCATGCGCGTCGGCATCTTCTCCGGCGCCTCCGTCGCCGACGACGCGACGCTGCTCGCCCGCGTCCAGGAAGCCCCGCAGATGAAGGGCGCGGACCTCTCCGCCGAGGTCTCCACCAAGGAGACGTACGTCGTCCCCGCGATCGGTGAGAAGAAGTTCACCGTCGCCGCCGTGGACCTCGGCATCAAGGGCATGACCCCGCACCGGATGGCCGAGCGCGGCATCGAGGTGCACGTGCTCCCCGCCACCGCCACCGTCGAAGACGTGTACGCGGTCAACCCCGACGGCGTGTTCTTCTCCAACGGCCCGGGCGACCCGGCCACCGCCGACCACGCGGTCTCCGTCATGCAGGGCGTCCTCGCCCGCAAGACGCCCCTCTTCGGCATCTGCTTCGGCAACCAGATCCTCGGCCGCGCCCTCGGCTTCGGCACCTACAAGCTGAAGTACGGCCACCGCGGCATCAACCAGCCCGTGCAGGACCGCACCACCGGCAAGGTCGAGATCACCGCGCACAACCACGGCTTCGCCGTCGACGCGCCCCTCGACAAGGTCTCCGAGACCCCCTACGGCCGCGCCGAGGTCTCGCACGTCTGCCTGAACGACAACGTCGTGGAAGGCCTCCAGCTGCTCGACCAGCCGGCCTTCAGCGTCCAGTACCACCCCGAGGCGGCCGCCGGCCCGCACGACGCCGCGTACCTCTTCGACCGCTTCACGTCTTTGATGAACACCGTCCCGATGGAGGCCGAGCGTGCCTAAGCGCACCGATATCCAGTCCGTCCTGGTCATCGGCTCCGGCCCGATCGTCATCGGACAGGCAGCCGAGTTCGACTACTCCGGCACCCAGGCCTGCCGCATCCTCAAGGCCGAGGGCCTGCGGGTCATCCTGGTGAACTCCAACCCCGCCACGATCATGACCGACCCGGAGATCGCCGACGCCACGTACGTCGAGCCGATCACCCCCGAGTTCGTCGAGAAGATCATCGCGAAGGAGCGCCCCGACGCGCTGCTGCCGACCCTCGGCGGCCAGACCGCGCTCAACACCGCGATCTCCATGCACGAGCAGGGCGTGCTGGAGAAGTACAACGTCGAGCTCATCGGCGCCAACGTCGAGGCGATCAACAAGGGCGAGGACCGCGAGCTCTTCAAGGGCGTCGTCGAGGCCGTCAACGCCAAGATCGGCTACGGCGAGTCCGCCCGCTCCGTCATCTGCCACACGATGGAAGACGTCATCAACGGCGTCGACACCCTCGGCGGCTACCCCGTCGTCGTGCGCCCCTCCTTCACCATGGGCGGCGCCGGCTCCGGCTTCGCCCACAACGAGGAAGAGCTGCGCCGCATCGCCGGCCAGGGCCTCACGCTCTCCCCGACCACCGAGGTGCTCCTGGAGGAGTCCATCCTCGGCTGGAAGGAGTACGAGCTGGAGCTGATGCGCGACACCAAGGACAACGTCGTCGTCGTCTGTTCCATCGAGAACTTCGACCCGATGGGCGTCCACACCGGCGACTCCATCACCGTCGCCCCCGCGATGACGCTCACCGACCGCGAGTACCAGCGGCTGCGCGACATCGGCATCGCGATCATCCGCGAGGTCGGCGTCGACACCGGCGGCTGCAACATCCAGTTCGCGATCGACCCGGTCGACGGCCGCGTCATCGTCATCGAGATGAACCCGCGCGTCTCGCGTTCCTCGGCGCTCGCGTCGAAGGCCACCGGCTTCCCGATCGCCAAGATCGCCGCCAAGCTGGCCATCGGCTACACGCTCGACGAGGTCCCCAACGACATCACCGAGAAGACCCCGGCCTCCTTCGAGCCGTCCCTCGACTACGTCGTCGTCAAGGCCCCGCGCTTCGCCTTCGAGAAGTTCCCGCTCGCCGACGCCACCCTCACCACCACCATGAAGTCGGTGGGCGAGGCCATGGCCATCGGCCGCAACTTCACCGAGGCCCTGCAGAAGGCCCTGCGCTCGCTGGAGAAGAAGGGCTCGCAGTTCACCTTCGTCGGCCCCACCGGCGACAAGGAAGAGCTCCTCGCCACCGCGGTCCGCCCCACCGACGGCCGCATCAACACCGTCATGCAGGCCATCCGCGCCGGCGCCACCCAGGAAGAGGTCTTCGAGTCCACGAAGATCGACCCCTGGTTCGTCGACCAGCTCTTCCTCATCAAGGAGATCGCGGACGAGCTGGCCGCCGCCGACAAGCTCCACCCCGAGCTGCTCGCCGAAGCCAAGCGCCACGGCTTCTCCGACGTGCAGATCGCCGAGATCCGCGGCCTGCGCGAGGACGTCGTCCGCGAGGTCCGCCACGCGCTGGGCGTACGCCCGGTCTACAAGACGGTCGACACCTGCGCCGCCGAGTTCGCCGCGAAGACCCCGTACTTCTACTCCTCGTACGACGAGGAGTCCGAGGTCGCCCCCCGCGAGAAGCCCGCGGTCATCATCCTGGGCTCGGGACCGAACCGCATCGGCCAGGGCATCGAGTTCGACTACTCCTGCGTCCACGCCTCCTTCGCCCTCAGCGAGGCCGGCTACGAGACCGTGATGGTCAACTGCAACCCGGAGACCGTCTCCACCGACTACGACACCTCCGACCGCCTGTACTTCGAGCCGCTGACGCTCGAAGACGTGCTGGAGATCGTCCACGCCGAGTCGCTGGCGGGCCCCATCGCCGGCGTCATCGTCCAGCTCGGCGGCCAGACCCCCCTCGGTCTCGCCCAGGCGCTCAAGGACAACGGCGTCCCCGTCGTCGGCACCCCGCCGGAGGCCATCCACGCCGCAGAGGACCGCGGCGCCTTCGGCCAGGTCCTCGCCGACGCCGGCCTGCCCGCCCCCAAGCACGGCACCGCCACGACCTTCGTCGGCGCCAAGGCCATCGCCGACGAGATCGGCTACCCCGTCCTCGTACGCCCCTCGTACGTGCTCGGCGGCCGCGGCATGGAGATCGTCTACGACGAGACCCGCCTGGAGTCGTACATCGCCGAGTCCACCGAGATCAGCCCCACCCGGCCGGTCCTCGTCGACCGCTTCCTCGACGACGCCATCGAGATCGACGTCGACGCCCTCTACGACGGGACCGAGCTCTACCTCGGCGGCGTCATGGAGCACATCGAGGAAGCCGGCATCCACTCCGGCGACTCCGCCTGCGCCCTGCCCCCGATCACCCTCGGCGGCTACGACATCAAGCGGCTGCGCGCCTCCACCGAGGCCATCGCCAAGGGCGTCGGCGTCCGCGGCCTGATCAACATCCAGTTCGCGATGGCGGGCGACATCCTCTACGTCCTGGAGGCCAACCCGCGCGCCTCGCGGACCGTCCCCTTCACCTCGAAGGCGACCGCCGTCCCGCTCGCGAAGGCCGCCGCCCGCATCTCGCTCGGCACCACCATCGCCGAGCTCCGCGAAGAGGGCATGCTCCCGAAGACCGGCGACGGCGGCACCCTGCCGCTCGACGGGCCGATCTCCGTCAAGGAGGCCGTCATGCCGTGGTCGCGCTTCCGCGACATCCACGGCCGCGGCGTCGACACCGTCCTCGGCCCGGAGATGCGCTCCACCGGCGAGGTCATGGGCATCGACTCCGTCTTCGGCACGGCGTACGCCAAGTCGCAGGCCGGCGCCTACGGCCCGCTGCCCACCAAGGGCCGCGCGTTCATCTCGGTGGCCAACCGCGACAAGCGCTCGATGATCTTCCCGGCGCGCGAGCTGGTCGCCCACGGCTTCGAGCTGATGGCCACCTCCGGCACCGCCGAGGTGCTGCGCCGCAACGGCATCAACGCCACCGTGGTGCGCAAGCTCAGCGAGGGCGAGGGCCCGAACGGCGAGAAGACCATTGTCCAGCTGATCCACGACGGCCAGGTCGACCTGATCGTCAACACCCCGTACGGCACCGGCGGCCGCCTCGACGGTTACGAGATCCGCACCGCCGCCGTGGCGCGCAGCGTCCCGTGCCTCACCACGGTCCAGGCGCTCGCCGCGGCCGTCCAGGGCATCGACGCGCTCAACCGCGGAGACGTGGGCGTCCGCTCGCTCCAGGAGCACGCGCGACAGCTGACCGCCGCCCGCGACTAGCAGCCGACCCGGGAAGGGGGACATCCGATGCGCGACGCGCGACGGATGTCCCCCTCTTCATGAGCGCAGGAGGGATCTTCTCCCCATGTACAAACTCTTCTTCAACCTCGTCTTCAAGCGGATGGACCCCGAGCAGGCCCACTACACGGCCTTCCGCTGGATCCGCCTCGCGGCCCGCACGCCGGTGCTGCGCACCTTCATCGCCGCCTCCCTGGCCCCCCGCTACGCGGCCCTGCGCACCGAGGCCCTCGGCCTGCGGATGCACGGCCCCTTCGGGCTCGCCGCCGGCTTCGACAAGAACGCCGTCGCCATCGACGGGATGTCGATGCTCGGCTTCGACCACATCGAGATCGGCACGGTCACGGCCGAGGCCCAGCCCGGCAACCCGAAGAAGCGGCTGTTCCGGCTGGTCCCGGACCGCGCGCTGATCAACCGCATGGGCTTCAACAACGAGGGCTCGGCGGCCGTCGCCGAGCGCCTGGCCGCCCGCATCCCCGTCTTCAGGACGGTCGTCGGCGTCAACATCGGCAAGACCAAGATCGTCCCCGAGGAAGAGGCGGTCGCGGACTACGTCGCCTCCACCGAGCGCCTCGCCCGCCACGCGGACTACCTCGTCGTCAACGTCTCCTCCCCGAACACCCCCGGCCTGCGCAACCTCCAGGCCACCGAGTCGCTGCGCCCGCTGCTGACGGCCGTACGCGAGGCCGCCGACCGCGTCGTGACCGACCGCCGGGTCCCGCTGCTGGTCAAGATCGCGCCGGACCTCGCCGACGAGGACGTGGACGCGGTGGCCGACCTGGCCTTGGAGCTGGGCCTGGACGGCATCATCGCCACCAACACCACGATCGCCCGCGAAGGCCTCGGCCTGAAGTCCTCCCCCTCCCTGATCAAGGAGACCGGCGGCCTGTCCGGAGCCCCCGTCAAGGAGCGCTCGCTGGAGGTCCTGCGCCGCCTCTACGCCCGGGTCGGCGACCGCCTGGTGCTCGTCGGCGTCGGCGGCATCGAGAACGCCGAGGACGCCTGGCAGCGGATCCTGGCGGGCGCCACCCTGATCCAGGGCTACAGCGCCTTCATCTACGAGGGCCCCTTCTACGCCCGCGCCGTCCACAAGGGCCTGGCCGCGCGCCTGGCCGCCAGCCCGTACGCGACGCTCGCCGAAGCGGTGGGCGCCGAAACCCGAAAGGCCGCACTGTGACCTCTGCCCCCGTGATCCCCTTCGGTACGCGGCTGCGCGCGGCGATGGACACCCGCGGCCCGCTGTGCGTGGGCATCGACCCGCACGCGGCCCTGCTGGAGTCCTGGGGCCTGAACGACGACGTCGCCGGCCTGGAGAAGTTCTCCCGCACGGTGGTCGAGGCGCTGGCGGACTCGGTCGCGGTCTTCAAGCCGCAGGCCGCCTTCTTCGAGCGCTTCGGCTCGAAGGGCATCGCCGTCCTGGAGCGGACGGTCGCCGACGCGCGCGCGGCGGGCACGCTGGTCGTCATGGACGCCAAGCGCGGCGACATCGGCTCGACGATGGCCGCGTACGCCGAGACCTTCCTGTCGCCGTCCTCGCCGCTCTTCTCCGACGCGCTCACCGTCTCCCCGTACCTGGGCTACGGCTCGCTCGCCCCGGCGATCGACCTGGCCCGCGCTTCCGGGGCCGGCCTGTTCGTCCTCGCCCTGACCTCCAACCCGGAGGGCGCGGAGGTCCAGCGGGCGGTGCGGTCGGACGGCCGCTCGATCGGTGCGACGATGCTGGCGCACCTCGCGGCGGAGAACGCGGGGGCCTCCCCGATGGGCTCCTTCGGAGCCGTCGTGGGCGCGACCCTCGGGGACCTGTCCTCCTTCGACCTGGACATCAACGGGCCCCTCCTGGCCCCCGGCATCGGCGCCCAGGGCGCGACGGCGGCGGACCTCCCGGCTGTCTTCGGCGCGGCCGTCCGCAACGTCGTGCCGAACGTGTCGCGGGGGGTCCTCAAGCACGGCCCCGACGCGGGTGCGCTGCGCGGCGCGGCGGAGGCCTTCGCGGAGGAGATCCGCGTAGCCGTGGCCGCCTGACCCGAGTCCCCTCGGCGGGGCTGGTTGCCCGGAGGGCAATGCGGCCCCGCCGACGTCACCCCATTCCTTCGCTCTTGCGCATCGGGTCCCGTTTTTCGACGGCCTGAGGCCTTCGGAGGCGCCTGCCCGGCCGACAGCGGTCCGTCCGCGCCGCCGGGCATCCTCGACGAGCGGCGTGCGGTGCTCGCCGTACGCGGAATCGGAGCGTTCGAGGACGACGTCGGGCGAGCTCATCGCACTGCTTGACGAATTTCGAACGTCTTCCACCGGACAAAACCGGGGTAGTTTGTCCGTAATGTACGGTTCGGTGGAGGCTGACCAGGACTTTTCGTCCGTTCTCGCTGACTGGAGCGGTCATGGCCGCTAGTCTCCGACCAGAGTGAACGAGCAGCGATCGAGCACCACCGCTGTTCGGGCACTCGCCTGGTGTGGTGCCTTCCGGCTCCGCACCGGTCCGTATCCGACAGTTCGACATCCGAGGTGACGTAGGCGTGGCTCTTCCGCCCCTTACCCCTGAACAGCGCGCAGCAGCGCTCGAAAAGGCCGCCGCGGCTCGCCGGGAGCGGGCCGAGGTGAAGAATCGACTCAAGCATTCCGGCGCCTCCCTCCAAGACGTCATCAAGACGGGCCAGGAGAATGACGTCATCGGCAAGATGAAGGTCTCCGCACTTCTGGAGTCCCTGCCTGGCGTGGGCAAGGTGCGCGCCAAGCAGATCATGGAGCGCCTCGGCATCTCCGAATCACGGCGTGTCCGAGGTCTCGGTTCCAACCAGATCGCCTCTCTGGAGCGTGAGTTCGGCACTCCTGCCGGCTGACGCGTTGCCTGGAGTTCCCCCGGCGTTCTCAGGCAGTCCCGAGAAGCTGGATAATCGCTCTATGGCAGCAGAGGTTCGTCCGCGGCTGACCGTGCTCTCCGGCCCTTCGGGGGTCGGCAAGAGCACGGTCGTCGCGCATATGCGCAAGGTCCACCCCGAAGTCTGGCTCTCGGTGTCGGCCACCACCCGCAAGCCGCGGCCCGGTGAGCGACACGGAGTCCAGTACTTCTTCGTCAACGACGACGAGTTCGACAAGCTGATCGCCAATGGCGAGCTGCTGGAGTGGGCCGAATTCGCGGGCAACCGCTACGGCACACCGCGCGGCGCAGTGCTGGAACGCCTGGAGAACGGCGAACCGGTCCTGCTGGAGATCGATCTCCAGGGCGCGCGACTCGTCCGCGAGTCGCTGTCCGAGGCGCAGCTGGTCTTCCTGGCACCGCCGAGCTGGGACGAGCTGGTCCGCCGGCTCACCGGCCGCGGCACCGAATCCGCCGAGGTCATCGAGCGCCGGCTCGCCACCGCCAAGATCGAACTGGCTGCCGAGCCCGAGTTCGATACCACCCTGGTCAACACCTCGGTCGAGGATGTGGCGCGCGAGCTGCTAGCCTTGATGAATGTTGTTTGATCGTTGATCGATGTTCAGTCGGTCGGTGTTCGTCAACGTTCCGATCTTTCAACCCATCTTCGGAAGGTAGAGCGTGTCCTCTTCCATTACTGCGCCCGAGGGCATCATCAACCCGCCGATCGACGAGCTGCTCGAGGCCACGGACTCGAAGTACAGCCTCGTGATCTACGCGGCCAAGCGTGCGCGTCAGATCAACGCGTACTACTCGCAGCTCGGTGAGGGCCTGCTCGAGTACGTCGGCCCGCTGGTGGACACCCACGTCCACGAGAAGCCGCTTTCGATCGCGCTGCGCGAGATCAACGCGGGTCTGCTGACCGCCGAGGCCATCGAGGCCCCGGCTCAGTAAGGCGCGAGTTTTCCTTTCACCACAGGCCCGGCAGAACATCTGCCGGGCCTGTGGTGTGTCATAGGTGTCGTAGGTGTCATGGGTGTGAGTACGGGGACCAGCCGAAGGGTCGTGTGTGGTGGGTAAGCCGAAGGTCGTACTCGGAGTCAGTGGCGGGATCGCCGCCTACAAGGCGTGCGAGCTGCTGCGCCGGCTGACCGAGTCCGGGCACGACGTGCGCGTGGTGCCGACGGCGGCGTCCCTGAACTTCGTCGGCGAGGCCACCTGGGCGGCCCTCTCCGGGAACCCGGCCTCCACCGAGGTCTGGGAGTCCGTCCACGAGGTGCCGCACGTGCGCATCGGCCAGTCCGCCGACCTCGTCGTCGTCGCCCCGGCCACCGCCGACCTGCTGGCCAAGGCCGCCCACGGGCTCGCCGACGACCTGCTCACCAACACCCTGCTCACCGCGCGCTGTCCCGTGGTGTTCGCACCCGCGATGCACACCGAGATGTGGGAGCACCCGGCCACCCGGGAGAACGTCGCGACGCTGCGCCGCCGCGGCGCCGTCGTCATCGAGCCCGCCGTCGGCCGGCTCACCGGCAAGGACACCGGCAAGGGGCGGCTGCCCGACCCCGAAGAGATCTTCGAGGTCTGCCGGGCCGCCTTGAGGAGGCGGGGCCCCGCGGGCGGGGCGACCGGGCCCGACCTCGCCGGCCGGCACGTGGTGGTCAGCGCGGGAGGCACGCGGGAGCCGCTGGACCCGGTCCGCTTCCTCGGCAACCGCTCCTCCGGCAAGCAGGGCTACGCCCTGGCCCGTACCGCCGTCGCACGGGGGGCCAGGGTCACCCTGGTCTCCGCCAACGCGGCCCTGGCCGACCCGGCCGGGGTGGACGTCGTACGGGTGGGGACCGCCCTGCAGCTGCGCGAGGCGGTGCTCAAGGCCGCCGCGGACGCCGACGCCGTGGTGATGGCCGCGGCCGTGGCCGACTTCCGGCCGTCCGCGTACGCGGGCGGGAAGATCAAGAAGAAGGACGGGCAGGAGCCCGCGCCGATCGTCCTCGTACGCAATCCGGACGTTCTCGCGGAGATTTCCGCCGACCGTGCGCGCGAAGGCCAGGTCGTGGTGGGGTTCGCGGCGGAGACGGACGACGTGCTCGCCAACGGTCGCGCGAAGCTGCTCCGCAAGGGATGTGACCTCCTCGTCGTGAATGAGGTGGGGGAGACCAAGACCTTTGGTTCGGAGGAGAACGAGGCGGTCATCCTGGCCTCAGACGGCAGCGAGACGGCCGTGCCCTACGGTCCGAAGGAAGCGCTCGCAGAGGTGATTTGGGATCAGGTCGCCCCGCGCATCGCGACTCGACGCGCCTGAGTGGCGCCTCTTTCCGCAGGCATCTCTTTACGTCAGAATGGAGTGCCGCAGGTCACACGGCTCCCACAGGGCGAGACGGGTGGTCCCACGCACGGTGGCGACCGATAAACTGCATTCGGAACGTGATCGGGCGCAGCCTCCGATGTGGTTCCGCCAATGATTCAGCCAGCAGCCGCTGCAACCCCAGGGAGCGTTGTGTCCCGTCGCTTGTTCACCTCGGAGTCCGTGACCGAGGGTCACCCCGACAAGATCGCTGACCAGATCAGCGACACCATCCTCGACGCGCTCCTCAGCGAGGACCCGACTTCGCGCGTGGCCGTGGAGACCCTCATCACCACCGGTCTCGTCCACATCGCCGGAGAGGTGACGACGAAGGCGTACGCGCCCATCGCGCAGCTCGTCCGCGACAAGATCCTCGAGATCGGCTACGACTCCTCGAAGAAGGGCTTCGACGGCGCCTCCTGTGGCGTGTCGGTGTCCATCGGCGCCCAGTCCCCGGACATCGCGCAGGGCGTGGACACCGCGTACGAGAAGCGGGTCGAGGGCGATGAGGACGAGCTCGACAAGCAGGGCGCGGGCGACCAGGGCCTGATGTTCGGCTACGCCTGCGACGAGACGCCCGAGCTGATGCCGCTCCCGATCCACCTCGCGCACCGGCTCTCCAAGCGGCTGTCCGAGGTCCGCAAGGACGGCACCGTCCCCTACCTGCGCCCCGACGGCAAGACCCAGGTCACCATCGAGTACGACGGCGACAAGCCCGTCCGCCTCGACACGGTCGTCGTGTCCTCGCAGCACGCGGCGGACATCGACCTGGACTCGCTGCTCGCCCCCGACATCCGCGAGTTCGTCGTGGAGCACGTCCTCGCGCAACTCGCCGCCGAGGGCATCAAGCTGGAGACCGAGGGCTACCGCCTCCTCGTCAACCCGACCGGGCGCTTCGAGATCGGCGGCCCGATGGGCGACGCCGGCCTCACCGGCCGCAAAATCATCATCGACACCTACGGCGGCATGGCCCGCCACGGCGGCGGCGCCTTCTCCGGCAAGGACCCGTCCAAGGTCGACCGCTCCGCCGCCTACGCCATGCGCTGGGTCGCCAAGAACGTCGTCGCCGCCGGCCTCGCCTCACGCTGCGAGGTCCAAGTCGCCTACGCCATCGGCAAGGCCGAGCCCGTCGGCCTCTTCGTCGAAACCTTCGGCACCCACAAGGTCGACGTGCAGAAGATCGAGGACGCCATCGGCCAGGTCTTCGACCTCCGCCCCGCCGCGATCATCCGCGACCTCGACCTCCTCCGCCCGATCTACGCCCAGACCGCCGCCTACGGCCACTTCGGCCGCGAACTCCCCGACTTCACCTGGGAACGCACCGACCGCGTCGACGCCCTGCGCGCCGCCGCCGGCCTGTAAGACCCCCGGCGGTAGGACCCGCCGTACGTGAGGCCCCGGACCCCAGCGGATGCTGTTGGTTAATCCGG
>NZ_JAGGOW010000155.1 GCF_018614135.1 Streptomyces sp. ISL-66 | reverse complement strand
GGCGAGGGCGCGGGCGAACGTAACGGCGGCGCCGGGGGGCGGACCCCGAGCGCCGACCGGACGGCCCTGTACCTGCGGCCCGACGAGCTGCACCAGGCCTTCAACTTCCACTACCTGAACACCGGATGGGACGCGCGGGCGCTGCGCGCCACCATCGACGAGTCGCTGGACGCGATGCGCCCGGTCGGTGCGCCGACCACGTGGGTGTTGTCGAACCACGATGTGGTCCGTCATGTCACCCGGTACGGGGGTGGGGCGGTGGGTCTGGCCCGGGCGCGGGCGGCCGCGCTGCTGATGCTGGCGCTGCCCGGGTCGGCGTACGTCTATCAGGGCGAGGAGCTGGGCCTTCCGGAGGTCCTGGACCTCCCGGATTCGGTGCGCCAGGATCCGGCGTTCGCCCGGGGCTCCGGCCAGGACGGGCTGCGCGACGGCTGCCGGGTACCGATCCCGTGGTCGGGCTCGGCCGCCCCGTACGGCTTCGGCGACGGTGGCAGCTGGCTCCCCCAGCCCGCCGAATGGGCCGCACTGAGCGTCGCCGCGCAGAGCGGCGACCCGCACTCCACCCTGGAGCTCTACCGCTCCGCACTGCGACTGCGCCGCTCGCACCCGGCGCTGGGCGCGGGCGACGCGGTGGAGTGGCTGGAGGCCCCCGAGGGCGTCCTGGCCTTCCGCCGGGGGGACTTCACCTGCACGGTCAACACGACGGCCGAACCGGTACGGATACCCGCGCCGGGCACGGTCCTGCTGGCGAGCTCCGCACTGGCGGACCCGAACGTCCTTGCACCCGACACGGCGGTGTGGTGGCAGGGGTGACCACCCCGCCCCGGCTGACGGACATCGCCGCGCAGGCCGAGGTCAGCGAGGCGACCGTCAGCCGTGTCCTCAACGGCAAGGCGGGCGTGGCGTCCGGCACCCGTCACAAGGTGCTGGCCGCCATGGACCTGCTGGGCTACGAGCGCCCCGTACGCCTGCGGCGGCGCAGCAACGGGCTGGTCGGGCTGCTCATCCCCGAGCTCACCAACCCCATCTTCCCGGCATTCGCCCAGGTCATAGAGCAGGCGCTGGCCGGGCACGGCTACACGCCGGTGCTGTGCACGCAGACGCCGGGCGGGGCGACCGAGGACGAGCTGGTGGAGCAGTTGGAGGAGCGCGGGGTCACGGGCATCGTGTTCCTGTCCGGCCTGCACGCCGACTCCTCCGCCGACCCCTCCCGCTACCAGCGGCTCGCCGCCCGGGGCGTTCCCTTCGTCATGATCAACGGCTTCAACGAGCGGGTCCAGGCGCCCTTCATCTCTCCGGACGACCGCGCGGCGGCCGAGATGGCCGTCCGTCACCTGGAGGACCTGGGCCACCGCCGGATCGGCCTCGCCATCGGGCCGACGCGCTACGTGCCGTCCGCCCGTAAGGAGGCGGGCTTCGTCGCCGCCCTCCCCTCGGCCAAGGCCGAAGGCCTGATCCAGCGCACCCTGTTCACGGTCGAGGGCGGCCACGCGGCGGGCGGAGCCCTGCTGGACCGCGGTTGCACGGGCATCGTGTGCGGCAGCGACCCCATGGCCCTCGGCGTCATCCGCGCCGCGCGCGAGCGGGGCCTGCGGGTCCCGGAGGACGTCTCGGTCGTCGGCTTCGACGACTCCCCGCTGATCGCCTTCACGGACCCGCCGCTGACCACGGTCCGCCAACCGGTCCGCGCGATGGCCACGGCGGCGGTCGGCGCCCTCCTCGAAGCGGTGGCCGGCACACCGGTCCAGCGCACGGAGTACGTCTTCCAGCCGGAACTGGTGGTCAGGGGATCTACGGGGCAGGGGCCGGGGGGTGTCGGGGGCGGAGGAGGGTGGCCACTATGAGGTGGTGGAAGGGCTCGATGGTGCGGAAGTAGAGGCGTCCGATGGGGCGGTTGAAACGGACCACCGTGGTGCAGACGCCCTCTGAGCCTGGCCCGTCCGTCTTGGGCCGCACGGCGAACGAGACGCGGAAGTCGAGGTGCTTGTCGTCGTCCCCACAGAGGACTTCGTCCTCTGTGACGGACAGGATGCGGAACGGACCCCTTTTCACACCCGGTTCGATCCGGGTCGCGGCCGCCTTTCCCCGCTCCTTTACCTGCAGGCCGAACGGGGCGACCAGTTTGTCACGAAGGGCCATAAGTCGGCCCATCCACAGGGGACTTCCCGTGAAGATCACCCGCGTGAATTCCACGGCGCTGGTTCCGGGCGCCACGTCGACCGCCACCGCGTCCACGTGGTCATAAGACCCGAGACTCCCGCCCGCAGTCCCGACAACCGGCACCACTCGTCTGCGAACCGTTCTGTTCATCGCCCAGCCCCCTCGTCGCCATCCGCCTCCATTACCGCACACCCACCCGTCCCGATGCCCAGCCCGCCCCTAACGGCGGTCAGTCGCTATGCCGAGAGCGACTGTGTAGCGATCTGACGCGCCTCAAGGCATGGGACGGTGCTCTTGTCGTCCTGTTGTGCGGGTTGGCGGGCGGAGCGCCGGGAAGGGGCCTCGATGGGCCCCGTGTGGGTGTTCCGGGGGTCCCGCGCCCCCGGCCCCGGGCAGGCGGGGGGGTCCTGAGCGGCTGGGGTGCGGCTGACCGGCGGGACCGTGGCATTGAGGGCTGTGATCCGGCCGTGCCTCCGTCTGTCACCCCCAGGCCATCCCCCCGGGGGGATCCCGGAAGGCTTGTGGCGTTCCGGGGTGGGTCGGTCAGTCAAGAGGGGCCGAAGGCCATCGCGCAGCGACGCGACCGAAGGGAGCGCTCTTGACGGACCGGCCCGCCCCGGAAGGACGCTGGACTTCCGGGACGCCCCCAGGGACCGTCAACGCACCCGCCAGGCCGCAGCGAAAGCCCCAGCCTCGCGAGTCGCAGTCAACACCCCCGCCAGCCCCCCACCCCTCCCCGAAACAATTCTGCAATCTCTTGCGCAAAGTCTTGCAGCCCTCCCTCCGGGCACCTACGGTCGCTGCAATCCCCAACTCGGCCCACCCCACCCCCCCCGGTCGAGTGCCTCTCCGCCAGGAGGAACGCCGCATGCTCAGTCCCGCTCGCGTCGCCAGAGCCGCCGCCGCGCTGCTTCCCGTATCCGCCACCGCCACCGCCACCGCCGCCGTCGCCCTGACCGCCGCCCTCGCCCTGGCCGTCGGTGTCGCCGGCCCCGCCCCGCAGGCATTCGCAGCCACGCCCGGGGACAGGGACGTCACCGCCGTCATGTTCGAGTGGCGGTTCGACTCCGTGGCCAAGGCGTGCGGAGACAGCCTCGGGCCCTCCGGGTACGGGTACGTCCAGGTCTCGCCGCCGCAGGAGCACATCCAGGGCGCCCAGTGGTGGACCTCGTACCAGCCCGTCAGCTACAAGATCGCCGGGCGGCTCGGTGACCGTACGGCCTTCAAGGCGATGGTCGACGCCTGTCACGCGGCCGGGGTGAAGGTCGTCGCCGACTCCGTCGTCAACCACATGGCGGCGTCCGACGGGACCGGAACCGGCGGTACTTCGTACACGAAGTACAACTACCCGGGCCTGTACTCCGGCGCCGACATGGACGACTGCCGGGCGGCGATCTCCACCTACACCGACCGCGCCAACGTCCAGAACTGCGAGCTCGTCCAGCTCGCCGACCTCGACACCGGCGAGGACTACGTGCGCGGCCGGATCGCCGGCTACCTCAACGACCTCCTCACCCTCGGCGTCGACGGCTTCCGGATCGACGCCGCCAAGCACATGCCCGCCGCCGACCTCGCCAACATCAAGTCCCGGCTCACGAACCCGGGCGCCTACTGGAAGCAGGAGGCGATCCACGGGGCCGGCGAGGCCGTCTCGCCGGCCGAGTACCTCGGCAACGGCGACGTGCAGGAGTTCCGCTACGGCCGCGACCTCAAGCGGGTCTTCCAGAGCGAGAACCTCTCCTACCTGAAGAACTTCGGCGAAGCCTGGGGCTACATGCCGAGCGCGCAGTCGGCCGTCTTCGTCGACAACCACGACACCGAGCGCGGGGGCGACACCCTCAACTACAAGGACGGCTCCTCCTACACCCTCGCCAGCGTCTTCATGCTGGCCTGGCCCTACGGCTCCCCGGACGTGCACTCCGGCTACGAGTGGACGGACCGCGACGCGGGCCCGCCCAACGGCGGGAAGGTCAACGCCTGTTATGCCGACGGCTGGAAGTGCCAGCACTCCTGGCGCGAGATCTCCTCGATGGTCGCCTTCCGCAACGCCGCGCGCGGGCAGGCCGTCACCGACTGGTGGGACAACGGCGGCGACCAGATCGCCTTCGGGCGGGGAGCCAAGGCGTACGTGGCGATCAACCACGAGGCCTCGGCGCTGACCCGGACGTTCCAGACCTCCCTCCCGGCGGGCGGCTACTGCGACGTCCAGAGCGGCCGCGCGGTCACCGTCGACTCCGGCGGGCGGTTCAGCGCCACCCTCGGCGCCGGGACCGCCGTCGCCCTGCACGTGGGCGCCCGGAGCTGCGGCGACACCTCCACCCCGACACCCACGCCCACCGCGACCCCCACCGCGACGTCCGGAGCCTCCTTCGCCGTCAACGCCACCACCTCCCTCGGCCAGGACATCTACGTCACGGGCGACCGCACCGAGCTCGGCGGCTGGAACACCGCCGGCGCCCTCAAGCTCGACCCGGCCGCCTACCCCGTCTGGAAGCTCGACGTCCCGCTCCCGCCCGGCACGGTCTTCGCGTACAAGTACGTCCGCAAGGACGGCGCGGGGAACGTCACCTGGGAGGGCGGAGCCAATCGCTCCGCCACGGTCCCCGCCAACGGCAAGGTCACGCTGACCGACACCTGGCGCAACTGACCTCCCGTCCGCCCCCGTCCCGCACCCAAGGAGACCCGCCTTGATACGCCCCGCCCTCGCAGGCGCGGCGGGAGTGCTCGCCGCCACCCTGGCCGTGACGCTCCTGCCCGCCCTCCCCGCCACCGCGGCGGCCGCCGCCAAGGCGCCGCCGGCCCCGCCCTCGGACGGCAAGCTGGCCGCCGAGCCCGCGCGGCACGACCTGACCCGGGAGCAGTTCTACTTCGTGCTCCCGGACCGGTTCGCGAACGGCGACCCGCGCAACGACCGGGGCGGCCTGACCGGCTCCCGGCTGGAGACCGGACTCGACCCGACGGACAAGGGCTTCTACCAGGGCGGGGACCTCAAGGGGCTGACCGACCGGCTGGACTACATCAAGGGGCTCGGCACCACGGCCATCTGGATGGCGCCGATCTTCAAGAACCAGCCGGTGCAGGGCAAGGGGGCCGACGTCTCCGCCGGTTACCACGGCTACTGGATCACCGACTTCACGCAGGTCGACCCGCACTTCGGGACCAACGCCGACCTGGAGCGCCTGATCGACAAGGCGCACGGGAAGGGGATGAAGGTCTTCTTCGACGTCATCACCAACCACACCGCCGACGTCGTCGACTACCGCGAGGCCTCGTACGGGTACCTCTCGAAGGGCGCCTTCCCCTACCTGACCAAGGACGGCGTTCCCTTCGACGACGCCGACTACGCCGCCCGCGCCGGAGCCGGCGGCAAGGCCGCGTTCCCGAAGACCGACGCCGACTCCTTCCCCCGCACTCCCTTCGTCCCGGAGGCGAAGAAGAACCTCAAGTCCCCGGCCTGGCTCAACGACCCGACGATGTACCACGACCGGGGCGACTCCACCTTCGCCGGAGAGTCCTCCGGCCAGGGCGACTTCTTCGGCCTCGACGACCTGTGGACGGAGCGTCCCGAGGTGGTGGAGGGGATGGAGAAGATCTACGAGAAGTGGGTCAAGGACTTCGACATCGACGGCTTCCGGATCGACACGGTCAAGCACGTCAACACCGAGTTCTGGACGCAGTGGGCCACGGCCCTCGACGAGTACGCGGGCCGGCACGGCCGCAAGGACTTCTTCATGTTCGGCGAGGTCTACTCGGCCGACACCGCCGTCACCTCCCCCTACGTGACCCGCGGGCGCCTCGACGCCACCCTCGACTTCCCGCTCCAGGAGGCGATCCGCTCCTACGCCTCCCAGGGCGCGGCGGCCGGGCGCCTGGCGTCCGTCTTCGGCGACGACTACCGGTACACGACCGACAAGGCGAACGCGTACGAGCAGGTGACCTTCCTCGGCAACCACGACATGGGGCGCTTCGGGACCTTCCTGAAGCAGGACCGGCCGGGGGCGGGGGAGCAGGAGCTGCTGGACCGGTACCGGCTGGCCAACGAGCTGATGTTCTTCTCCCGCGGCAATCCGGTGGTCTACTCCGGCGACGAGCAGGGGTTCACGGGCGCGGGCGGCGACAAGGACGCCCGCCAGCCGCTCTTCGCCTCGCAGGTGGCCGACTACCTGGACGACGACCAGCTCGGAACGGTGCGCACGCACGCGAGCGATGCTTTCGATCCGGAGCACCCGCTCTACAAGCAGGTCAGTGCTCTCTCGAAGCTGACGAAGGACCACCCGGCCCTGCGCGACGGTGTCCAGAGTGAACGTTTCTCCGACGGCTCGGTCTACGCCTTCTCCCGCACCGACAGCCGTACCGCCAGCCGTACCGACAAGCGCACCGACCCCCGCACGCGCACCGAGTACCTGGTCGCCGCCAACAACGGCACCGAGCCCCGCACCATCGAGCTCGACGCCCCGGCCGGCGCCCGGTACCGCACCCTCTACGGAGCAGCAGCAGCCGACGGCGCCGCGCTCCTGCGCGCCTCCGCCGCCGGGAAGCTCGCCGTCACCGTCCCGGCCCTCGGCTCCGTGGTCCTCCAGGCGACCGCTCCGACCGCCACCGCCGCCTCCACCGCCAAGCCCGCCGCCTCCACCGCCGGCCCCGCCCTCACCCTGAAGGCACCGGCCCCGGGCGCCACCGGCACCGTCGAGCTCTCCGCGACCGCGACCGGCGACCCGCTGAACCGGGTCGTCTTCGCCGCCCAGACCGGCAACGGCCCCTGGCAGGTCCTCGGCTCCGCCGACCACGCCCCGTACAAGGTCACCCAGCACATCGGGGCGACCGTGGCCGCCGGCACCCCGCTGCGCTACAAGGCCGTCGTCATCGACCCGGCCGGCCGCACCGCGAGCGCCCTGGCCGCATCGGCCGCGGGGCAGAGCCCGCCCGCCGAGGTCCCCACCGCCACCCAGCGCGACTACGCCGTCGTCCACTACAACCGCCCCGACGGCGACTACACCGACTGGCGCCTCTACGCCTGGGGCGACCTGGCCGAGGGCGAGGCCACGCCCTGGCCCGCCGGCCACGGCTTCACCGGCCGCGACGCCTACGGCGCCTTCGCGTACGTCAAGCTCAAGCCCGGGGCGAGCAGCGTCGGTTACCTCGTCATCGACAAGGACGGCAACAAGGACGTCGCCGCCGACCGCACCATCGACGTGACCAAGACGGGCGAGATCTGGCTCGACCAGGGCAAGGAGGCCCCCCGCCCCGAACGCCCCGCCCAGCCCCCGCAGGACGGGACGAAGGCCGTCCTGCACTACCAGCGCCCCGACGGGGCCCACGACGGCTGGGGCCTGCACGTGTGGACCGGCGCCGCGACGCCGACCGAATGGTCCAAGCCGCTGCTCCCCGTCCGCACCGACTCCTACGGCGCCGTCTACGAGGTCCCGCTCGCCCCCGGCGCCACGAGCCTCAGCTACGTCCTCCACAACGGTGACGCCAAGGACCTCCCCTCGGACCAGTCCCTGGACCTGAAGGCCACCGGCCACGAGGTCTGGATGCTGGCCGGCCGGCCCGCCTACCTCCTCCCGCAGCCCGCCGGCTCCTCGGCCGCCCTGGACCTCACCAAGGCGGAGGCGGTCTGGATCGACCGCGGCACCCTCGCCTGGAACGCCCCCGCGGCCGCCGCCTCCGTACAGCTCCTCGCCTCCCGCGAGGGCCGGATCGCCGCCGAGGGCGGCGTCCTGACCGGCGCGGACGCGGCGCAGTGGCTGCGCCTGTCGAAGACCCAGCTCACCGAGGACCAGAAGAAGCGGTTCCCGCACCTGGCCCCCGTCACCGCCTTCACCGTCGATCCCCGCGACCGCGAGAGGGTGCGCGAGGCCCTGCGCGGCCAGCTCGTCGCGAGCGCCCGCGCCGCGAACGGCGCCGTCCTCGCGGCCACCGGGGTCCAGCTCGCCGGGGTCCTCGACGACCTGTACGCGAACACCGCCCCCCTCGGCCCCGTCTTCAAGGACGGCCGCCCCACGCTCTCCGTCTGGGCCCCCACCGCCCAGCAGGTCGCCCTCGAATTCGACGGCGGGGACGGGGGCGGGGGCGGCCGGACGGTCCCCATGCGCCGCGACGACGCCACCGGCGTCTGGTCGGTGCGCGGCGAGCGCTCCTGGACCGGCAAGCCGTACCGCTTCGCCGTGACCGTGTGGGCCCCCAGCACCCGCCAGGTGGTCCGCAACCTCGTCACGGACCCCTACTCCACCGCCCTGACCGCGGACTCCACCCACAGCCTGGCCGTCGACCTGGCCGACCCGAAGCTGGCCCCGCCCGGCTGGCGCGATCTGAAGAAGCCCGCGCCCGCCCCCTTCGTCTCCGCGCAGATCCAGGAGCTGCACGTCCGGGACTTCTCCGTCGCCGACCGCACCACCACCCACCCCGGTCAGTACCTCGCCTTCACCGACACCGGTTCGGCGGGCATGCGCCACCTGCGCGACCTGGCCGCCGCCGGGACCTCCTACGTCCACCTCCTGCCCGCCTTCGACATCGGGACCATCCCGGAGAAGGCGGCGGACCGCACCGAGCCGTCCTGTGACCTGAAGGTCTACGCGCCCGACTCCGAGGAGCAGCAGGCCTGCGTGGCCGCCGCGGCCGCGAAGGACTCGTACAACTGGGGCTACGACCCGCTGCACTACACGGTCCCCGAGGGCTCGTACGCGAGCGACCCCAACGGCACCGCCCGCACGGTGGAGTTCCGCCGCATGGTGCAGTCCCTGAACGGGGCGGGCCTGCGCACGGTCATGGACGTGGTCTACAACCACACCGTGGCCTCCGGCCAGTCCGACAAGTCCGTCCTGGACCGCATCGTCCCCGGCTACTACCAGCGGCTGCTGGCCGACGGCTCCGTCGCCACGTCCACCTGCTGCGCCAACACCGCGCCCGAGAACGCCATGATGGGCCGCCTCGTGGTGGATTCGGTGGTCGCCTGGGCCAAGCAGTACAAGGTCGACGGCTTCCGCTTCGACCTCATGGGCCACCACCCGAAGGACAACATCCTGGCCGTGCGCGCCGCCCTCGACGCGCTGACCCTCGCCAAGGACGGGGTCGACGGGAAGAAGATCGTCCTCTACGGGGAGGGCTGGAACTTCGGGGAGGTCGCCAACGACGCCCGCTTCGTCCAGGCCACCCAGCAGAACATGGCCGGCACCGGCATCGCCACCTTCTCCGACCGGGCCCGCGACGCGGTGCGCGGCGGCGGTCCCTTCGACGAGGACCCGCGCGTACAGGGCTTCGCGTCGGGCCTGTTCACCGCGCCGAACGCTTCCCCGGCGAACGGGACGCGGGAGCAGCAGCGCACCCGGCTCCTGCACGATCAGGACCTGATCAAGGTCGGGCTGACCGGCAACCTGGCCGCGTACGCCTTCACCGACTCCACCGGCCGCCGGATCAAGGGCTCGGAGGTGGACTACAACGGCGCCCCCGCCGGTTACGCGGCGGCGCCCGGCGACGCGCTCGCCTACGTCGACGCCCATGACAACGAGTCGCTGTTCGACGCCCTGAAGTACAAGCTGCCGCAGGGCACTTCGACCGCCGACCAGGCCCGTGCGCAGGTCCTGGCGATGTCGGTGGCCGCGCTGTCCCAGGGCCCGTCCCTCTCCCAGGCGGGCACGGACCTGCTGCGCTCGAAGTCGCTGGACCGCAACTCTTTCGACAGCGGCGACTGGTTCAACGCCATCCACTGGGACTGCCGCGAGGGCAACGGCTTCGGCCGGGGCCTGCCGCCGGCCGCCGACAACCGCTCGAAGTGGCCGTACGCCAAGCCGCTGCTGGCCGGGGATCCGGCGCCGGGCTGCGCGGACATCACGGGAGCCTCGGCCGCCTACCGGGACCTCCTGAAGATCCGTACGACGGAGCCCGCCTTCGGCCTCGCCACCACAGAGGCCGTCCAGTCCCGCCTCTCGTTCCCGCTGTCCGGGCCGGAGGAGACCCCGGGCGTGATCACGATGGCCCTGGGCGACCTGGTCGTGGTGTTCAACGCCACGCCCGCCGCGCAGACCCAGCGCGTCGCCGCCCTCGCGGGCACGGCTTACGCCCTGCACCCGGTCCAGGCCTCGGGCGCGGACGCCACGGTCAAGGGGGCGGCGTACGAGGCGCGGACGGGCGGGTTCACGACGCCCGCCCGCACGGTGGCGGTCTTCAGGCGGGGCTGAGCCGGAGGCCGCCGGGCCGGGCGGCCCCGCGCCGGGCCGTCCGCGCCGGGCCGTCCGCGCCGCGCTGATTCCGGTCCGGGGGCGGCTCACACCAGCGTGAGCCGGTCGAGCCGCTTCTCCAGCAGGATCACCCCGTACACCCGCCCGTCCTTGGCCTCCTTGTGGGGGAACTCCCCGACCACCCGGTAGCCCGCACCCTGGTAGTACGCGAGCAGCCGGGGGTTGGTGGAGACGCAGTCCAGCCGCGCCCGTTCGAGACCGGCCCTGGCGATGCGCCGCTCGGCATGTTCGAGCAGCCGCCGGCCGGCCCCGACGGGCGCGCTCTCGCGTTCCACCATGAGCCGGTGGACGTAGCCGGCGACGGGCGGCTGAACGCCCCAGGCGTCCTCGTCGGACCACCACAGTTCGTACGCCCCGACGGCGTGGCCGTCGTCGTCCGACGCGAGCCACACCTCGCCCTGGCGCATCTTCTCGACGAAGTGCGCGGAGTCCTTCTCCCCGGGCTTCCACTGCTCGATCCCTTGGCGGACCATCCAGCGGGCGGCCTGGTCATACAGGGCCACCAGTGTGCCGGTGTCCTTCTCCTCCGCCTGCCGGAACAAGATCCCGTCGTCAATGATCATGCAGGCATTATGGCCCGGCAGTTGATCAAGAATCGGCGGCCCGGCGGCGCTCGCACGGGCCTGCCCGGCGCGGCCGGGCACCGGTCACCCCGGCCCGGCCCCCGCACCGTTCGGTGCCGCTCAGAGCTGTGCGGGCACGCCCGGCTTCACCGAGGCCGGTACGAGGGCCACGAGCCGCCCCACCAGCTCCCCGAACGGCCCGTCGGCCGGCTCGTCCACGAGGATCCGTACGAGGATGCCCGCCATCTGCGCGTCGTAGGCGGCGCTCACCGCGGCCAGTGCCGCGAAATCGTGCACCAGTTGCAGTTCCAGCTCGGCGCGCGGGATCCGCCGCCCGTCCAGCCAGATCAGCGCGGTCGACTCGGCCAGGGACACCCACGAGCGGACCACGAGCTCCAGCCGGGCCGGCGGGGCCTGTTGGTCGACCCCCAGGTGCGCGAGGATCTGCTCGTACGCCGCCTGGCGCACCTCGTCGATCATCGCGTTGGCCCGGCTGCTGCCGACCGCGGGCCCGCCCCGCATCAGCGCCGAGAACCCCGGCCCGTGGTCGTCGACGAAGGCGAAGAAGCGCCCCATGACCCGCAGCAGCCGCGCCCCGAGCGGACCCTCCCGCGGCTCCACGAAGCGCAGCGCGAGCTCGTCCGCCGCCCGGCGCAGCGCGGCCTCGTACAGGCTGAGCTTGCCCGGGAAGTAGTGGTAGACCAGCGGCCGCGATATCCCCGCGGCCGCCGCGATCTCGTCGATGGACACGTCATCGGGCGACCGGTGGCTGAACAGCTCCAGCGCCACCCCGATCAGCTGCTGCCGCCGCTCCTCGACACCCATCCTGCGCCGCACCCCGGTTGTCATGCGGACACCCTACTTCGCCGCCTGCCGGGGCCGTTGCCCCGGAGGTGCCGGTTCCGTTGGGGGGTCGGCCTACAGGTCCAGGACCAGGCGGTCCGAGGCCGCGCGGGAGACGCACAGCAGCATCGAGTCCTCGCGTTCGCCGTCCGTGAGGAGGGTGTCGCGGTGGTCGATGTCGCCCGACAGGACCCGGTGTCGGCAGGTGCCGCAGAAGCCCTGCTCGCAGGAGTACGGGGTGTTGGGGAGCTCGCGGCGGACGGCGGTGAGGGCGGATTCGGTCGCCGCCACCTCGATGAGGCGGCCCGAGCGGTGGAGTTCCACCGTGAAGGGCTTCGCGCCGCTCCCCGAGGCCGCCGGGGCGAAGCGCTCCAAGTGGACCGGGACGCCCGCCGGGGCCGCCGCCTCGACCGCGGACATCAGGGGGGCCGGGCCGCAGCAGTAGACCAGGGTGTCCGGGCCCGTCGCCGAGAGCGGGGAGAGGTCGGGGAGGCCGGCCTCGTCCCGCGGTACGACCGTGACCCGGTCCCCGTAGGCGGCGAGTTCCGGCAGGAAGGGCATCGAGGCGCGCGAACGGCCGCCGTACAGGAGGGTCCAGGTCGCGCCCGCGGCCTCGGCGGCCCGGAGCATCGGGAGGACCGGGGTGATGCCGATGCCGCCGGCCACGAAGGCGTACGCGGGGGCCGGCAGGAGGGGGAAGCGGTTGCGGGGCGGGCGGAGGGAGAGCTCCGCGCCCTCCAGCAGCTGGGCGTGCGCCTCGCGCGAGCCGCCGCGGCCGTCCTCGACCAGCCGGACCGCGATCGTGTAGCTGCCCCGCGCGGAAGGGTCGCCGCACAGGGAGTACTGGCGCACCAGACCCGACGGGAGCTGTACGTCCACGTGTGCGCCCGGGGCCCAGTCCGGGAGGTCCGGCGACTGCACCGTCAGGCACAGGACGCCGTCCGCGGGCTCCGTGCGGGACACGATCAGGGCCGGTATCCACCGGCGCGGCGAGTACCCCGAGACCGGGCTCTCCAGCGCCGGCAGCGGCCAGAGCGGCGACCCGCCGTCGATGCGCCTGCCGACCGCCCGCTTCGCCAGCCACGCCGCGCCCGCCAGCGCCCCGACCGCCACCGCCGTGCTTCGCCTCATGCGCGGACACCTCCGTTGGCACCGGGGGAGGAGGCCAGGTAGGCGACGGCCTGCGCCGTGGAACCCTCCTGGGAGGGGTGGTAGGTGCGGGACAGGTACGTCGGGATCGACTTCAGCATCGCGCCCGTGGAGGGCAGGGTGCCCTTGCGCCCCGCCCGGTAGAACTGGCCCACCGAGGCCTTGGAGCCGGGCGGCAGTTCGGGGTCGTGCTCCATGAAGTACCGCGATCCGCGCTGCCACAGGAAGACCAGCGCCGTGAAGGCGGTGGCCCACGTCCGCGCCCGGCGCCGGTAGCTGCCGTCCAGGTGCATGAAGAGGTCGAAGGCCACCGACCGGTGTTCGACCTCCTCCGCGCCGTGCCAGCGCAGCAGGTCCAGCATCACCGGGTCCGCGCCCCGCCGGTCCAACTCCTCGGCGTTGAGCACCCAGTTGCCCAGGAAGGCGGTGTAGTGCTCGATCGCCGCGATCATCGCCACGCGCTCCATCAGCCACCACCTGCGCGCCCTGCCCGGCGGCAGCGTCCGGTCACCGAGCAGCTTCTCGAAGAGCCAGTCGACCTGCGCCGTGTACGGCGTCGGGTCCAGGCCCAACCGCTTGAGGTGGGGGAGCACGTCGTCGTGCGCGCTCGCGTGCATGGCCTCCTGGCCGATGAACCCCATCACGTCCGCGCGCAGTCGCTCGTCCGTGATGTACGGGAGCACCTGCTTGTAGACGTGCACGAACCAGCGCTCGCCCGCCGGGAGCAGCAGGTGCAGCACGTTGATCGTGTGGTTGGCGAAGGGGTCGCCGGGCAGCCAGTGGAGCGGGGTGTCCTCCCAGGCGAAGGACACGTTCCGGGCGTTGAGGTCTATGTGTTCCGACGCCACGGGGGCGGGCGACGCGGGCGGCGTATTAGACATGCCGTCAATGTACTGATGGGTAAGGCCGAGGGAAACCCCTCTGCGCGGAGTTCTACCGCAGCACGCCCGCCTTCGATCCGTCCGTCAGCTTGCCCGACAGCTCCACCTGCGCCCCCGCCGGAGCCTTCACTGCCAGCCGGTTGCCCACCGCGACCCCGCTCACCTGGCCGCCGCCCACCGTCAGCGAGGCGAACTGCGCGCTGCCGGCCGCCAGTACGTACCACTGCCCGGCCTTCGACTTCCAGAGCACCCCGGCCAGCACCCGCGGTTCCCGCGCACCACACGCCGGCGAGCCCTCCGCCTTCGCCGCCTGCGCTGCCAGCGGCGCCCCCGGGGCCAGGAACTGCGCCTGCACCCGGTCCGCCGTGCCCTGCCAGGTCTCCGCCCGCGTGCACAGCCAGGTCGCCGTGCCGTCGCCCTCGGGCAGCGGCTGCTTCGCGTACGTCCACGCGTTGACCGTCCGCACCCCGTGCGAGCGCACCGACGGCAGCAGGCACGCGATCCGCGACCACTCGCCCAGCTCCGCGCCCTCCGTCACGTTCCGCTCGGCGCCCGGCGCGCCCGACGTCAGCCGGGCCGGGGTCAGCTCGCCCAGATCGGTGATCAGCCGGGTCCCGCCCTCGCCGGTCAGGGCCAGCGCGTTCCAGCCGGTGCAGGCGCCCTCCGGGGCCGGGCTCGGCACCGGCGGGGTCATTCCGTCCGCCGTCAGCTTCAGCTCGGCCGGGGCACCGGTGGGCTTCAGCAGGTCCCGCAGCGCCGCACCCGTCACCCACGGCGCCGTCAGGTAGCGGACGTTGCCGTCGACCCGGCTGAGGACGAGAGCGGTCGCCGTGTCCGCCGAGGCGCCGTCGGTCCGGGCGAAGTCCAGGGCCGCGATCTCGGTGCCGGAGCGCGGTTCGGCGTACCGGGCCACGCGGAGCCCGTCGTAGAGCAGGACCACGACGGCCTGGTCGACCGTGCCGGCGAACAGCAGCTGCGGTGGGCCCATCGGCGGTCCCGACGGGGTGCCGGGAGTGGCCGAGACGACGACCGAGCGGCCGGGCCGGGCCCAGACGGCCAGCGCCCGCCGCAGCAGGGCGGTGTCGCCGACCCGGTCGCCGCGCGCGGGCCAGCCCGAGTAGTCGGTACGGGAGGACGTGCGCCACAGGGCCGGGTCGGCCCGGACCAGCTGCCCGGGATCCAGGGCCTGCTCCGCCGCCGCGTTCTTCGCGTACGGCGGGGCGGCCGCCCCGTCGGCCCCCCAGCCCCCGCCGGGCAGTGCGAGCAGCGCCCCGCACACCAGGAGGGCGGCCCCGGCGGCGATCCCGGCCCGCACCAGCCGGCGGCGGCGCAGCAGGTCCGTGGGCCGGGCCTGGAGCACGCACGGGTCGAACTCGGGGGAGGAGAACAGCTCGTCGGTCGCCGGATCGCCGGACTCCGCGACGGCGGCGGCCGGATTCGCGACCCCGGCTTCCGTCAGGACCCGCAGCACCTCCGGCTCGGGCAGCCGCTCCAGCGCGCGCAGGACGCAGGCTGCCCGGCCCGGCCCGTCGAGGGTGGCCAGCCACTGGTCGAGGGCCAGCTCCTCGGCGCCGCCCGAGCGCGGGAACAGTCGCAGCCCCCACACCTGGGGGAGCAGCGGCGGCAGTTGCGCCCGCCGGGGCAGTGCGCGGAACGTCAGCGGGATCCCGGCCTCCAGGGCGGACCGCAGCACGCGCAGGCGTACGTAGGCGTACCCGGACTCGGGGCCCGCCCCGCCGCGCTGCCCGGGGACCCCGCCCTGCACCGCGGCCTGGGCGGCCGCCCCGTCCCGGCGGCCGCGCGGCAGGGCGCGCTGGGCCAGCGAGTGCGCGGTGAGCACCCGGCGGTTGCGGCCGAGGGAGGGCGGCAGCACCAGGTAGGCGAGCCGCACCAGCCGCGGATAGTGCTCGACGATGGCGGCCTCGGCCTGCTCGACATCGGGGGAAAGGGGGCGGGTGGCGGTATCCGGCGCAGTCACGTTCAGCAGAACGAGCGAATGGTCCGATGGTCACCCGTCGCCAGCGCACGCGTTCGGCTGATCCGGCCACCGCTCAGGCGATGAGCCGGGCGCGAAGCGCTTCGACCGTCTCGTCGCGGACGCCGAGCCCCTCGCGCACGTACTTCTCCATCGAGCCGTAGCGCGTGTTCACCTCGTCCAGCGCCGCCTTCAGGTACGAGGGGTAGACGCCGATCAGCGCGAGCGCGAGGTCGGGGTCGCCGCCGGCCGCCGTGAAGCCCTCGATCATCGGGGCGAAGGCGATCCGCACCGCCGGGTTCACCGACAGGTACTCGCTCATCAGCGTCTCGTCGTCCGCGCCGAGCAGCGACAGGACGACGGTGGCGCCCCAGCCCGTACGGTCCTTGCCGGCCGTGCAGTGGAAGAGCAGCGGGCCCGCCTGCGGGTCGGCGAGCTCGGTGAGCAGCTGCAGGTACGCGGCCTGCGCCGAGCCGGAGCTCACCAGCGAGCGGTAGACGCCGGCGTACAGCGCCTGGACCTTGCCGCCGCCGAGGTGTTCCTCGGCGACCACCGGGTCGGACAGCAGGTCCTTGAGCTGCGCGGCGGGGATCTTCCCGGGGCCCGCGTCGGCGCCGCGCGCGCCGCCTGCGCCGCACGCACCGCCCGCGCCGTCGGCGTTCATCTTGTCGGCCAGGACGTCGGCTATCAGCAGCCGGGCGCCGGCCGGCAGACGGTCGGGGTGGTCGACGCGCTCGGTGTCGGTGCGGAAGTCGAGGACCGTACGGATGCCCAGCGCGGCCACCGCCGGGTCGGCGTCGAGGTCGAGCCGGTCGAGCTGGCCGGAGCGCAGGACCAGGCCGGGGCGGACCGTGCGGCCGCCGGAGAGCGGGGTGCCGCCGAGGTCGCGGAGGTTGGCGACGGTCGTGGCGGTGGTGGCGGTCATCGTGGCGGCTCCAGCGGTGGCGGTGGCATTCGGAAATCGAATGATCAGAGAACTCAATGACTAAACGACTGCGGACGTCGCGCGCTGGGTGACGCGTGTCATCCCTCTGATTTTCGGAGATCCCTCCCCGGAAGGACAATCGGCGGCCAGTGAGAGCCCGAGGCCCAGCCCCAGCGCCACCAGGTGGCCGGCGTCGGTGAAGGTCCGCCCCCGCCGCAGCAGCGGCCGCACGGCGAGCGCCACCAGCCCCGCCCGGGCGGCGGTGCGCACCGGCCCGCGCGGCAGCGCCGAGGTCAGGGCGCCGAGGACGGTGCCCAGCCCGTAGCTGGTTCCCACGTCCACCGCCCGCCGGGTCCGCGGACCGGCAGACCTGCGCAGGAAGCCGTACACCAGCAGGGTCGCCGCGGTGTGCCCGAACAGGAAGGCGGCGGCCGTCCACCAGGCCCCGTAGGCGTATTCGGCGTACCCGAGGGCCGCCGCCAGCAGCAGCGCGTACGGCAGCGGCATCGGCTCCTCGACCAGCAGCGCGCTGAGCGCCAGGGTCTCCCAGCGGCCGGCGTCGAGGTTGTCGGCATTGGTCGAGCAGGCGCGCAGCAGCCGCTCGCGCGCCGCCGGATCCAGCCGCTCCAGGGCGTACGCGCCCAGCTGGACCCCGCCCGTGTACATCGCGCCCAGTGGCACTGTCAACGGCAGTGGATTCATCCGGCCATGATCGGATACCCCGGCGCGTTGAGCGCCAAAGGGGCCCGTGGCACCATGCCCTGGTCATGACACACAGCCCCGCGCCGCTGCGCGCCGTCCGGGCCGCGCTCTTCGCGGCGGTGGCGGTCGCACTGGGTGCGCTGGGGCATTCGTACATGTCCGGTACGGATGTTCCCGGACTGGGGCTTCTGTTCGCTTTCGTGCTGACGGGAGGGCTCGCCCGGCTCGGCGCCGGGCACCGCCGTGGACCGCTCCCCATCGCCGGGGCCCTGCTCGGCGTTCAGACGGTCCTGCACTTCGCCTTCTCGGCGTCCGCCCGCCACCACCACGTGGCGGGAGCGGGCGCGGGAGCGGAGGCGGAAGTCGCGGGCGGCATGGGCATGGGCATGGCCGGCACGAGCGGGATGACCGGCATGAGCGGGATGGCGGCCGGCCACGCCCACGACGGCCTCGGCATGATCGCCGCCCACGTCCTCGCCGGGCTGTTCTGCGCGGCGTGGCTGGCCTGGGGCGAGGCGGCCGTCTTCCGGCTCGCCGCCGTCCTCGCGGCCGGGGCCCTGATCGCCGCCCGGCCCCTGTCCGGGGTGCTCGCCCTGCTGTGGAGGCGCGTCGCCCCCAATGAGCCGGTGCCCGCCTTCCGTCGCCCGGCCGCCCGCGCGCGGGCGCGCACCCTGCGCGGGGCCGTGCACGCGCACACCGCCGAGCGGCGCGGGCCGCCCGCGCGCGGACGGATCCGCATCTCGGCCCCCGGCCGTCCTGCCCGCGCCTGACCTGCACGGCGCACCTCCTCGGTGAGGGGGCGAGACCTGGGGCCCGTCACCCATGTCTTCGCCAACACCTAGGACACCCATGTCTCTCGACGAGGTCCCGGGAGCCCGCGCAGCGGACTCCGACGCACCCGAAACCGACGCGGAAGCCGGTACGGACACCGGTACGCGAACCAGTGCGCAAGCCGGAACGCAAACCCGCGGGCCCGACGCCTGGGCCGCACTGCGGCCGCTGCTCCTGCGCCTGCACTTCTACGCCGGGGTGCTGATAGCCCCGCTGCTGTTCGTCGCCGCCACCACCGGGCTCCTCTACGCCGGCTCCTGGCAGGCCGAGAAGATCGTCTACGCCGACGAGCTCACGGTCGAGCGCGTCGGCGCGAGCGCCCTTCCGCTCAGCGCCCAGGTCGACGCGGCCAAGAACGCCGCGCCGCAGGGCTCGGTGACCGCCGTATGGCCCGCGCCCGAAGCGCGGGACACCACCCGGGTGATCCTGACGAGCCCGGGACTCGCCGAGGGCGAGACCCTCACCGTGTTCGTCGATCCGTATACGGCCGAGGTGCGCGGAACGCTCACCACCGCCGGTGACGCGCTGCCGCTGCGGGCCTGGCTGAGCGAGTTCCACTCCAGCCTGCAGCTGGGGGAGGTCGGGCGGAACTACAGCGAGCTCGCCGCGAGTTGGCTGTGGGTGGTCGCGCTGGGCGGGCTCGCGCTGTGGATCGGCCGCAGGCGCACCCGTAAGGCGGCGCTGGTCGTTCCGGACCGCAAGTCGACCGGCCGGCGCAAGACGCTGTCCTGGCACGGATCCGTCGGCGTCTGGATCGCCGTCGGCCTCGTCGGCCTCTCCGCGACCGGCCTGACCTGGTCGAAGTACGCCGGCGAGCACATCGGACGGCTCCAGGACGGCCTCGGCGGCGCGACCCCGGCCGTCTCCGCCAAGGTCGCCGGCGCCCCGGCCGCCGACGCCGGCGGGGAGCACGCCGGGCACGGCGCGGGCGACGGCGCGCAGACGGTGCCCGTCCCGGCCGACGCCATCGGCATCGACGGCGCGCTGGCGGTGGCGCGGGCCGCCGGGGTCACGGAGTCCTTGCGGATCACCCTGCCCGCCCAGGGCAAGGGGTACGTGGTCAAGGAGCAGGACAAGCAGGTGCCGGTGCACCTGGACGCGGTCTCCGTCGACCCGGCCGACGGCCGGGTCATGGACGAACTCCGCTTCGCCGACTACCCGTTGCTCGCCAAGCTGACCCGCTTCGGGATCGACCTGCACATGGGCCTGACCTTCGGTGTCGCCAACCAGCTGGCCCTGGCCGCGCTCGCGGTCCTGCTGATGTTCATGGTCGTCTGGGGCTACCGCATGTGGTGGCTGCGCCGCCCGACCAAGGAGCGCAAGCTGTCGGTCGGCCGCGCGCGGCCGCGCGGGGCGTGGCGCCGGCTGCCGGTGACGGCGCTGCTGCCGCTGGCCGCGGTGACGGCCCTCGTGGGCTGGTTCGTACCGCTGCTCGGGATCAGCCTGCTGGTGTTCCTGGCGGCAGACCTGCTGCTGGGCCTCGCGGCGGCGCGGCGCCTGGCCGGGGCCGGCGCGGAGGCGTAGGCCTCCGGCTGCGGGCCGGGGCAGCGACACCCCTTGAAGTCGCACCAGTTGGCCCGGTGTGATGAACCGGAGCGGGCCCGTACTCCCCTCGTGAGTACGGGCCCGTCGTCACAACGGCTCGGTCAGGGGGCGTACTTGTACCCCACACGCCGCACGGTCTGGATCGCGCCGCGGTGCGACGCGCCCAGCTTGCGGCGCAGCCGGGCGACGTGGACGTCGACGGTGCGGCCGTCGCCGACGTGTCCGTAGCCCCAGACGGTGGTCACCAGCTGGTCCCGGCTGTGCACCCGGTGCGGGTTCGCGACCAGGTGGGCGAGCAGCTCGAACTCCAGGTACGTCAGGTCGAGCACCTGGCCGTCCACCTCGGCCGTGCGCTGCGCCGGGTCGATGCGGACCAGGGCGTCCCCGGTGACGGGCGCGGTCTCAGGGGCCGTCGCGGTCGGAACGGAGTGCGGGGCGAAGGCGATCGGCGGCTGCTGGTCGGCCGGTACGAGCACCAGGTAGCCGACCATCGGCGGCTGCCCCGGCAGGCTGGGCAGGGTGTGCTGGGGGGCGGGCAGCCAGGTGGCGCCGGGCGGGAGCAGGTCCACGACACGGGCCACCTCGTCCCGGTCCACGGCCCGCAGGCGGTGACGCGGACTGGGCGGGAAGGCCGGGTAGGTCGGGGGAGCGGTCGCAGCGGTCGCAGCGGAGGTGGCGGAAGCAAAGGAACGGGCGTTCGTCATGAGTGGTCGGCTCTTTCACGCGGAGTGGTCGGCAGGAGACGTGCGTACAGGCGTCGTCTTTGTCGTACCGCGCAGACCGAAGGCCTCGGGCGAAGGTCGTTTGCGAGATCCCGGAGGCTTTAGAGGGCCGGCGCGTTCTTCGCGCGGCAACACACCCGGTCGAAATCGTGGTCCTGACGGGAAGGCCAGAACGGCTCGAGGTCGCTGCGACCGGTCGAGGTGTGCGGGTGGCTGGCCATGCCCCCATTCAAGCAGACGCACCGACCCTGAGGCAGACCCCGTCTCACGTCATGGATCGAAATCCCATATTCCGAAACCCGCCCGTGAACGGACCATGGCGATCCCGACAACCCGTCAGGCCCGGGTGGCTGGCCCTGGGGACGTGGCGAAGCCCGCCGGGCCGTGGGGCTCGACGGGCTTCGGGAGTGTGGGGTGCGGGCGCGGTCAGACCAGGCCGTCCTTTTCCAGGGCGGTGCAGCAGGTGTCCGTGATGAGGCGGGTCACCACGTACGGGTCGACGTTCGCGTTCGGGCGGCGGTCCTCGATGTAGCCCTTGCCGTCCTTCTCCACCTGCCACGGGATGCGGACGGAGGCGCCGCGGTCCGAGACGCCGTAGCTGAACTCGTTCCACGGGGCGGTCTCGTGCAGCCCCGTCAGGCGCTCGTCGATGCCGGCGCCGTAGTTCTTGACGTGGTCCAGCGGCTTGCTGCCCTCGCCCAGGGACTCGCACGCGGAGATGATCGCGGGGTAGCCCTCGCGCATCGCCTTCGTGGAGAAGTTGGTGTGCGCGCCCGCGCCGTTCCAGTCGCCCTTGACCGGCTTCGGGTTCAGCGTCGCGGAGACGTTGAAGTCCTCGGCGGTGCGGTAGAGCAGCCAGCGCGCGATCCACAGCTGGTCGGAGACCTCCAGCGGGCCGACCGGGCCGACCTGGAACTCCCACTGGCCGGGCATGACCTCGGCGTTGATGCCGGAGATCGCCAGGCCCGCCGCGAGGCAGTGGTCCAGGTGCTTCTCGACGATCTCGCGGCCGAAGATCTCGTCCGAGCCGACGCCGCAGTAGTAGCCGCCCTGCGCCGCCGGGAAGCCGTTGACCGGGAAGCCGAGCGGGCGGGTGCCGTCGAAGAAGGTGTACTCCTGCTCGATGCCGAAGATCGGGGCCTGGCCCGCGAACTTCTCGGCGATCGGACGCAGCTGCGCGCGGGTGTTCGACTCGTGCGGGGTCATGTCGATGTTCAGGACCTCGCACAGGACGAGGACGTTGTCGCCGCCGCGGATCGGGTCGGGGCAGGAGAAGACCGGCTGCAGCACACGGTCGGAGGCGTGGCCCTCGGCCTGGTTGGTGCTCGAGCCGTCGAAGCCCCAGATCGGCAGCGCGTCGCCGTCGCCGAGGATCCTCGTCTTGGAGCGCAGCTTCGCCGTCGGCTCGGTTCCGTCGATCCAGATGTACTCAGCCTTGTAGCTCACGGGCCCCATCCTTCGGTGCGTCGCTCCGGCGCAGACTCTGCGGGTGCTGCGGTCGCGCGTGCGGTTGCGGTTGCGTCGTGCGGTTGCGTCGTGCGGTGGTGTACCGCCTCGCGTTCCGCGCTTCGCGTGCTGCGGATTCGTTCTGCGGTGTAGACCGCAGCGTGCCCGCTCGCGATTTCTCTTCCGTTGCCCGCGTGTGAACCCCGTGTTACCGAGGTTTACCCCGCAGGTGGGCGCCCTTGTGCGGGTTGCCGACAGGACACCCGTCCGGGTGGGGCAGACTGGGCAGGTGAGCATTTCGTATGATTTGACGCCCGCCGGAGAGGCCGCCGCGGAGGCCGCTTCCGGGCCCCTTCCCCGTGTCGGACTGCTGGGTACCGGCCCCTGGGCCCACCGCACCCACGCCCCCGCCCTCGCCGCGCATCCCGGCTCCGAGTTCGTCGGAGTCTGGGGCCGCAGGCCCGAAGCCGCGGCCGAGCTGGCCGCCGAGTACGGCGTGAAGGTGTACGAAGACCCCGACGCGCTGTTCGCCGACTGTGACGTCGTGGCCTTCGCCCTGCCGCCCGATGTGCAAGCCCCGCTCGCCGTGCGCGCGGCCGCCGCCGGCTGCCACCTGCTGCTCGACAAGCCCGTGGCCACCACCGCGGAGGCCGCCCGCGCCGTCGCCGGGGCCGTGGTCGAACACCGGGTCGCCTCGGTGGTCTTCCTGACCCTCCGCTTCGCCGAGCCGACCGCCGGCTGGGTCGCGGAGCAGGCGGAGCGCTCGGGGTGGTTCACCGGCGCCGCCCACTGGCTCGGCGCGGTCTTCCCGCCCGACGGGGAGCCCAGTGCCTACGCGGCTTCGCCCTGGCGCAAGGCCAAGGGCGGACTGTGGGACGTGGGCCCGCACGCATTGTCCGTACTCATTCCCGTACTCGGCGACGTCACCTCGGTCAGCGCCACCCGGGGCCCCTCCGACGTGGTCCAGCTCGCCCTGCGCCACACCTCCGGCGCGGCGAGCACCGCGGTCCTCAGCCTGAGCTCCCCGCGCGCGGCCGCCGGGGTGGGCCTGGAGGTGCGCGGGGCCGAGGGCGTCTTCGGCCTGCCGGAGTGGGGCAACGTCCCGGGCGCCTACGGCCGCGCCCTGGACGCGCTGCTCGCCGCGGCGCGCACCGGGGTGCCGGACGAGCGCGGGGCGGAGTTCGGGGCACGGCTGACGGAGATCCTGGCGGAGGCGGAGGAGCAGCTGCTGCTTCCTTGAGGACGGGCGCCTCCCCCGGGGTGGTCGCCTCCTCGGGGTGGGTGCCTCCTTGGGGTGGCTGCCTCCGCGAGGTGGGTGCCTCCGAGAGGGCGGGCGCCAACGCGAGGGTGGCTGCCTCCCCGAGGACGGGTGCCTCCGCGAGGGTGGTCGCGCGGGGGCCGGGCGCCGCTCCCGCGTGCGCGGCCGCCTACTTGATCAGGGCGTTGGCCGCGATGATGGCCAGTCCGATCGTGGCGTCGGCCATGCCGATCAGGAGTGCGGAGGCGAGCTTGTAGCCGACCCGGACGGCCACGAAGGCGCCCCAGGCGAACAGCATCGCGGTGTTCAGGCCGAGCCCGACGGCCGTCACCCCGTGCGAGTCCCAGCCGGTGAGCCCGGCGACGAACAGCAGCAGGACGGTGGGCAGGGTGGCCGCGATCATCGGCCATTCGTTCCACAGCGCCCGCACGAGCAGCCGCCACCGGTGCCCGGCCGAACCGGGCTGGTGGGTGGCCATGTGGTGGGAATACCCGTGCGCGAGCCCGGCGGTGGCGGCGGTCACGAGGACCCAGCTGGCGTCGTAGAAGGGCGTGTAGTCCCCGCCCTTCTGGTCGAGCGCGGCGAGCAGCCCGGAGGCGAGGACCGTCCCGTACACCCCGCCGAACATCCAGTCGGCTCCCCGCCGGGGCGGCGGAAGCAGCGGAGTGGTGGGGGCGGCGGGGGCGGTGGGGACGTCGTGGGCGGTGGGGCTCTCGGGGGCGGCGGGCCGGGGGTGCTGCTGATCGGTCACGACGGGTCACGGGTCCTTTGGTGCGGTACGTACCACTTTGGCGCTGACCCCACCCTACGAGGTGCGGAGGGGCCGCGGCGCCGACGGCCGGGGCTTCCGCGCGGAGCGCGGACGGCCGGGAGGGCGGAATACCGTGAAGTGCGGGGGACTTGAAGCCGGTATGAGAATCCTGACGGTCGGAGCCGGCGCCACGGGCGGATACTTCGGCGCGCGCCTTGCCCGGGCCGGCCGGGACGTCACCTTCCTGGTGCGCCCCGAGCGGGCCGCGGCCCTGCGCGCACGCGGGCTCCGGGTGACCGGGCCGGGGGAGGAGATCGCCCTCGCCCCGCAGCTGGTCACCGCCGACGCGCTGACGCGGACGTACGACCTCGTCCTGCTGTCGGTGAAGTCCACGGCCCTGGAGGCGGCCACCCGCGACCTCGCTCCCGCGGTCGGCCCCGGCACGGCGATCGTGCCGCTGCTCAACGGCATGGCCCATCTCGACCACCTCGCGGGCCGCTTCGGCGACGCGCCGGTGCTCGGCGGCGTGGCCAAGGTGGTCACCACCCTGAACGAGCACGGCGACATCGTCCGGATGGCCCCGCCCACCGTGCTGCTCACGGGGGAGCGCGACGGGCGGCCCTCCGCGCGCGTGGACGCCGTGCGCGAGGTCCTGGCCGGAGCGGGCATCGACACCCCCGAAGTGCCGGACATCGTGGCCGCCATGTGGCACAAGTGGGTCTTCATCACCACCCTGGTGGCGGTGACCTCGCTCGCGCGCGGCGCCGTCGGCGAGGTCAACGCGGTGCCGGGCGGGAGCGAGTTCGGCCTCGCGGTCCTCGCGGAGGCGGCCGCCGTGTCCGCCGCCGCCGGACATCCGGTGCCGGAGTCCGAAGTCGCCCTCACCGCCCGGACGCTGACCACACCGCAGTCGCCGCTGACCCCCTCGATGTACCGGGACCTGGTCGCCGGCCATCCGACCGAGGTCGAGCACGTCTTCGGCGACCTGGCCGCCCGGGCCCGGGCCCTCGCCGTGCCCACCCCGCTGCTCGACCTCGCCGCCCTGCAACTGCGCGTGCACCAGCGGCGCGTGGCGGGCGGATAGGGTCCGGAGCCCCGGACCGGGGCCCGGGGGACGGGCCTGGACGGACGGGGTGAAGGCTGACGGGACGTGGGGGCCGGCTGACGGGATGGGGCGGCCGGTCGCGGTCGGCTACGCCTTGCGGGACAGGGCGTCCCGTACCGCCTCGTCCGTGCGGGCCACCACCGCCGTGCCGTCCTCCGCCGTGATGATCGGCCGCTGGATCAGCTTGGGATGCGCCGCGAGGTGGCTGATCCAGCGCTGCCGGGCCGCCTCGGTCTCCTCGCGCGGCAGTTCCCGCACGCCGGTCTCCTTGGCGAGGGGGTCCGAGGTACGGGTGATGTCCCACGGCTCCAGGCCCAGGCGGCCCAGCACCTCGCGGATCTCGGCCTCGGAGGGGACGTCCTCCAGGTAGCGGCGGACGGTGTACTCGGCCCCTTCCGCGTCGAGCAGGGTCAGTGCGCTGCGGCACTTCGAACAGGCGGGATTGATCCAGATCTCCATGCCCGGAAGCCTATCGAAGCGGTGCCTGGCCAGGGCCTTTGTCAGTGGTCCCCGGTAAAATCAAGGAAGAACGACGGGACGCCAACCACCAGTTCGGAGGCTGTAGATGGCCACTGCCATGACCACGCACACCATCGAGCAGATCAAGAAGAAGCCGCTGCCCGCAGGGCTGCCCCGCGAGTGGTACGAGAGGCACAACCGGGGGCTGAAGGCGATGCGGCTGGCGATATCGCTCCTCGACTCGGGCACGTATGACGTCCAGCGCGCCACCAACCGCAAGATCCGCACCATGGCGGTCCGGACGGGCATCCGCCGGCCGTCCAACGTCACCTGCAAGATGGTCCGGTCCTTCATCCGCGAAGCGGCGTAGGCAGACAGCACTCCTACCCCTCCCCGCCCGTCTCGGGGGCCTCCGCCGCGGGGGTCTCCTCACGGAGCAGTCGTCCCGGAGCCGTCGTCACGGCGTGCGGCCCCGTACCGTCCGGCTCCTCTTCGGGCGACAGCACGAGCAGCGCCACGTCGTCGCGGGGCCCGCCCCCGGTGAAGGACTCCAGGTCCCGCCACACCGCCCGGGCGAGCCCCGCCGCGTCCGAGGCCAGTACGGGCACGCGCGCGGCCAGCGGGTAGAAGCACCCCGCCGCGTCGCGGGCCTCCGTCACGCCGTCCGTGTACATCAGCAGCCGGTCCCCGGGAAGGACCGGGAGCTCGGCGGGCCGGGCCGGGGCGCCCGCGCCCGCCAGACCGAGACCGAGGGGAGGGCCGGGGGGCACGTCGAGCTCCGAGGCCACGAAGCCGCGCAGCAGGAGGGGCGGGGGGTGCCCGCAGGACACGATCCGTACGAAGCCGGCCCCGGGCGGGAACTCCATCAGCACCGCCGTGACGAACAACTCCGCGTGTTCCACCGGCTTGGCCGCCGCGTCCGCCAGCAGCCGCCGCTCCAGCCGGGCCGCCACCGCCGAGAGCTCCGGGTCGTCCAGGACCCCCTCCCGGAAGGCGCCGAGCAGCGAGGCCACCGTACCGACGGCGGCCAGGCCGTGGCCCTGGACATCGGCGACGACCGCACGCACGCCGAAGGGCCCGACCCGTACGTCGTACAGGTCGCCGCCCACCAGGGTCCCGCGCTGGGCCGCCCGGTAGAGGCCGGAGCAGCGGATCCGCCCGACCCGCTCGGCGACGGGCGGCAGGACGGCGAGCTGGGCGGCCTCCGCGACGCTGCGCACGCTGACCAGCTGGGCGTCCCGGCGTTTTCGGACCCAGGCGACGACGACGCTGAGCACCCCGATGACCGCGACGGTGGCGAGATCGGAGCCCCGGGCGTGCGCGACGGCGATGCCCGGCATGCCGAGGAGCACGAGCACGATGCCGGCGAAGACGGCCGTCCCGGCGGCGCCGTAGGCGAAGGCGGCCACCGGTGGGAGCCCGGCCAGGAAGTAGCCGAGTTCCACGTCGCCCGGTGTGAGGCGCTGCGCGAGGACCAGTACGACCAGCGCCGCCGCGGGCGCGAACCGGGCCCAGCGCGGCGGCGGGGCACCGCGCATCCAGCCCGGCTCCTCGCGTTCGCGTCTCACTCCTCCACCCTGGTACCGGCGCGGACCGCGCGCACGCCGGGTGGCCCTGCCGGGCGCGGGGCACGACAGTGGGGGGCGTGACGGAAACGGTGGACAGTGGTGGCGGTACGGGCGTCGGCGGGAGCGGCGGTGTGCAGAGCGCGGCGATCAGTACGCGGCTGAACTGGCTGCGCGCGGGGGTGCTCGGCGCGAACGACGGGATCATCTCGACGGCCGGCCTCGTCGTGGGCGTCGCCGGGGCCACGACCTCGCGCCAGGCGATCCTGGCGGCGGGGGTCGCGGGCCTGCTGGCGGGCGCGCTGTCGATGGCGGCCGGGGAGTACGTCTCGGTCAGCTCCCAGCGGGACTCCGAGGAGGCGGCGCTCGACCTCGAACGGCGGGAGCTGGCGGAGTCGCCGGAAGAGGAGCTGGAGGAACTGACGGGGCTGCTGGTGGCGCGCGGGCTGAGCGGGGAGGTGGCGCGGGAGGCCGCGGAACAGCTGACGGAGCGGGACGCCCTGCGCGCGCACGCGCGCGTGGAACTGGGGATCAACCCCGACGAGCTGGCGAACCCGTGGCACGCGGCGCTGGCGAGCCTGGTGGCCTTCACGGTGGGGGCGCTGCTGCCGCTGCTGGCGATCGTCCTGCCGGGGCCGTCCTGGCGGGTGCCGGTGACGGCGGGCGGGGTGCTGGTGGCCCTGACGCTGTGCGGGGTGCTCAGCGCACGGCTGGGCGGGGCCCCGGCCGGCCGCGCCGTCCTGCGCAACGTCGCCGGCGGCGCCCTGGCCATGGCCGTCACCTACGCGGTGGGCACCTGGCTGGGCTCGGCTCCTTCCTGAGGCTCCGGCCCGCTCCATTTCAGCCTCGCCGGCGTGTGAGGCGCGGGGTCTGGGGCGGAGCCCCGGGGGCCAGGGCGGAGCTCGGGCTCTACGGGTCAGGGCGGAGCCCTGGGAACGGTGGAAGGGCGGGGAGGGGACAGGCCCCGCGCAGCGGGAGAGGGCCGCCCGGCCCAGGCGTGGGGTCGGCGCGTCGAGAAGGCGGCAGGATGAGGGCATGCGTATCGCACTCACCGGTGCCACCGGCCTCATCGGCAGCGCCCTCGGGCGGGATCTACGGGCCGACGGCCATGAAGTCGTCCGCTTCGTGCGGCGGGAGCCGGCCGCCCCGGACGAGGCGCGGTGGGACCCGGCGCGGGGGTACGTGGACCCCGCCGGACTCGCCGGCTGCGGAGCCGTCGTGCACCTCGCCGGCGCCGGGGTCGGGGACCGCCGCTGGACGGACGCGTACAAGCGGGAGATCCGCGACAGCCGGGTCAAGGGCACGGCCGCCATGGCGCGGGCCGTCGCCGCCATGGCCGAGCCGCCCGAGGTGTTCGTCTGCGGGACCGCCGTCGGCTACTACGGCGATACGGGTGACCGGCCCGTCGACGAGAGCGCTCCGGCGGGAACCGGGTTCCTGCCGGAGGTGTGCGTCGAGTGGGAGGCCGCGGCCGCCCCCGCCCGGGACGCCGGGGTCCGGACCGTGTTCGCCCGTACCGGGCTGGTCGTCGCGGCGGAGGGCGGGGCCTGGGGGAAGCTGTTCCCGATCTTCAAGGCCGGCATCGGCGGCCGGCTCGGCAACGGCCGCCAGTACTGGTCGCACATCTCGATGCACGACGAGATCGCCGCCCTGCGGTACCTCGTCGACAACCCCGCCATGAGGGGGCCGGTGAACCTGACCGCCCCCGAGCCCCTGACCAACCGCGAGGTCACGGCCGCCATGGGCCGGGTCCTGCACCGGCCGGCGCTGTTCGCCGTACCGGCTCCCGTCATGCGCGTGGTGCTGGGCGAATTCGCCCAGGACGTGCTGGGCAGTCAGCGGGTGCTGCCGACCCGGCTGCTGGAGTCCGGCTTCGTTTTCCGTCACCCCGGCATCGACGAGTCGATCAGGGCCGCCCTGACGGCCTCCGAGGCCTAGCCCGGCAGGGGGGCCCGAGGGCCCTGAGGGGGCCCGGAGGGGGAGCACGGCGCTGTCCGCGTGCGACCGTACGTGAGCCGAATGCGACCGGTGTGCGACCGGAGTTGACCGTCCGGGCGGTAATGGGCCGCCCAACTCTGGTTCCGCCGGAGTCGGTTGGGGGAAGGAGGATCCCCACACAGCCGGGCCGACCTCGGGGAGGGGCACGTGCTCCACAGCGCACACGCACACCATGCGGACGTAGTCATCGTGGGAGCCGGAGTTTCCGGGCTCTCGGCCGCACACCACCTGATCGCGGCGGGGGTCACGGTCATCGTCCTGGAGAGCGCCGACGACCCCGGCGGCCGCATGGCCACCGAGACCGTGGACGGCTTCCGGCTCGACCGGATCGGACAGTTCCTCAACACCGCCTACACCGAGCCGGCCCGCACCCCCGGCCTGGAGCGCCTCGTCCTGCGGCCCTTCGCGCCCGGGGCCCGCGTCCACGCCGACGGCCGGACGCTCCGCGCCGGGGCGCTCACCCCCGCCCGCGCCCTGACCAGCGGTTCCCTCGATCAGGCACGCGTCGGCGCCGCCCTCGCGCGGCTCGCCGCCCTGCCCGAGGAGCGCCTCCTCGCCCGCCCCGAGCGCACCGCGCACGCCGCCCTGAGCTCCAGGAGCCTCGGTACGACGCTGCGCCCGCTCCTCGCCGCGCTCCTGCGCGATCCCGGACTCACCACCTCCAGCCGCGTCGCCGACCTGGCCCTGCGCACCTTCGCCCGCGGCCGCCTCGCCGTGCCCGAGGGCGGCGCGGCGACCCTGCCCGGGCTGCTCGCCGCCGCGCTGCCGCCCGGCACCGTACGCACCGGGGTCCGCGTCCGCTCCGTCGCCACCAACCTCGTGACCACCGCGGAGCACGGCGACTTCAGCTGCCGCTCCGTCGTCCTGGCCACCGGGGCCCGGGCCGCCGCCGAACTGCTCCCGGGGCTGCGCGTGCCCGGCTTCCACCAGGTCACCGTCATCCACCACGCCACCGCCACCGGCGCCGGGCCGCTCCCCTGGGACGGCTCGCTGCTGCTGGACGGCGACCCCGACTGGCCCGTCGCCCACACCGCCGTGATGAGCGCCGTCGACCCGACGCGCGCCCCGTCCGGCCGCAGCCTGGTCACCACCACCGTCCTCGGCCCGCCGCCGCCCGCGCGCACGGTCGCCTCGCGCCTGGCCCGGCTCTACGAGACCTCGACCCGGGACTGGGAGCTCCTCGCCGTCCACCACACCCCCGAAGCCGTGCCCGCCATGCCCCCGCCACAGGACACCCGCCGCCCCGTCCGGGTGCTGGCCGGGCTGTACGTGTGCGGCGACCACCGGGACACCAACACCGTCGAGGGCGCCCTGCGCTCCGCCCGCCGCGCCTCCGGGGCCGTCCTGCGCGACTTCGGCATCCCGCTCCCGGCCGCACCGCGGGCCGCGCTCCCGGTGGCGGCCTGAGGCACCCCCCGGCGGGGCCGGACGACGCGTCCGGCCCCGCCGGGGGAAGCCTCCGGGCGGCAGACCGGGGGAGATCGAGTCGCGGAGCCCGCGCAGCGCCCCGGCAGCGGGTCCGCGGGGTCACGACAAGGCGGCCACCCGGTCCCGGTACGTCCGCACCGCCGACGCGTCCCGGTACGGCTCCAGCCGCCGCTCGAAGTCCCGTACGTACTCCACCGCACGCACCGACCGCATCTCCATCGCCTGCTGCGCCGCCTCCGCGCCCAGCGCGCACGCCTGGTCCAGCTCGCCCAGCCCCAGCCGGGCCGTCGCCAGCACCACCCGGCAGAAGAGCCGCGAGCGCGCGTACGCCGGGGACCGCAGCTGGAGCGAGCGCTCCGCGTGCTGCGCCGAGGCCCGGTACTGCTGCAAGTCCCGGTGGCAGTGCCCGAACTCGTCCGCCAGCTGCGCCTCGTCGTAGCACCGCGCCCAGTGCGGCACGTCGTCCCCCGGCCGGGCCGCGCCCAGGGCCCGCTCGGCCCGCACCAGGGACGCCGTCGCGGCCCTGACCTCGCCGAGCACCGCGTGTCCGCGCGCCTCCGCCGAGTGCAGCAGCGCTTGCACCACCGGCGGCGGGCCCGAGCCCACGCCCTGCTGGGCCACGCGCGCCAGCTGCACCGCCTCCCGGCCGTGGCCGAGGTAGACCGCCTGCCGGCTCATGGTGATCAGCACGAACGCCCCGTACGGCCGGTCCGCGGCGGCCTGGGCGAGCCGCAGCGCTTGCACGAAGTACCGCTGGGCGAGCCCGTGCGCGGCGATGTCGTACGAGGTCCAGCCCGCGAGCCGGGTCAGGTCCGCGGCGGCGGAGAACAGCCGGCGCCCGGTGTTCTCCCCGTAGGTGCCGCGCAGCATCGGCTCCGCCTCGTGCTCCAGGTAGCGCACCAGGGCCTGGCGGGCGTGGCCGCCGCCGTAGGCGTGGTCCAGGGTGCGGAACAGCTCGCTGACCGATCTGAGCGCCGCGATGTCACCGCCCGTCACCCGCTGACCGGGCCCGCGGTCGATCTGCCGCTGGCGGGGCACCGAGGTCCGGCCCTGCGCCGGGATCCGGGCGGCGGCCTGGTCCGCTCCCCGGCCGACGCGTTCGTCGGCCCGGCCGATGAGCCAGTCCCGGCTGGGCACCACCAGCCCGGCCGGAGTGAAGGCGATCTTCCGCAGTTCCGCGTGCGAGCCCGAGTCCTTGCGCCACAGGCCGCTGGCGATGTCGACGGCCTCCTCCGGGGTGGCCGCGAACTCCAGCCCGGCGTACACGGGGGCGCACGCGTCCAGCCCCAGGTCCTGGGCCGACAGCCGCCGCCCGAGGCGCCGGGTGAACACTTCCGCGATCAGTGCCGGGGTGGTGCCGCGCGGCTGCTGCCCACGCAGCCAGCGCGTCACGGAGGTCTTGTCGTACCGCAGGTCGAGACCGTGCTCCAGACCGAGCTGGTCCACGCGGCGGGCGAGCCCGGCGTTGGAGAACCCGGCCTCGGCGATCAGTGCCGCGAGCTGCCGGTTGGGGACACGCTGGGCAGGTCGTTCCGTCATCGGCTCCACGGTCTCCTGACGCGACGGACCGGAGTCCCGGCCCCTGTGAACGGCGTGAATGTAGCGGCGAACTCCGCCCACACCGCCCCCTCTGCCCCACATTCATCCGATCGTGTGCAGAACCGGTATGGCTCTTTACGGACCCACCCCCTCCACCCGCGTACGCTGCGGCCCATGACCCGCCGGCCCACCGGGGAGCATCCCCCCGGCAGCTCCGAGCGCCTCGACGGCGACGGCAGCTACGCACAGTCCACGGCGCCGCTCCCGGCCCCCGAGCTGACCGAGGCGGAGTGCCGGCGCTGCGGGACGTACATCGCGGGTCTCGACGGGCGCTACGCCTGCGGGGTCTGCGGCTGGGTGAACGACCACTCCGAGGGGCACCGGCGGCTGCCGCGGGCGGACGAGGACCCGGACCGGCCGGCGAAGGGCGGCAGGCGGCCCGCGAGGCCCCCGCGGGGGCCCGGACCGGGCGGCTGACGGCCCGGGAGCGGGCCGCCGTACCCTTGCCTGGTGTGATACGTGCACACAGCACGTTCGACGGCAGGTTCAACGAGGAGGCACCGCGGTGGCTGAGCTTGGGTTTGTCCGTCTGGGCTTCGGACCGGAGGCCGTGGAGTACACGGTGGCCTGGGAAGAACAGCGCCGGGTGCACGCGGCCCGCTTCGCGGACGAGATCGAGGACACCTGCCTGCTGCTGGAGCACCTGCCGGTCTACACGGCGGGCCGGCGCACCGCCGACAGCGAGCGGCCGCTCGACGGCACGCCCGTCGTGGACGTGGACCGCGGCGGCAAGATCACCTGGCACGGTCCGGGCCAGCTGGTCGGCTACCCGATCATGAAGCTGCCCCGCCCGGTGGACGTGGTCGCCCACGTCCGCCGCCTGGAGGACGCGCTGATCCGCACCGCCGCCGAATTCGGCCTGGAGACCACCCGCGTCGAGGGGCGCAGCGGGGTCTGGGTGCTCGGCGATCCGGTGGAGGAGCGCCCGAAGATCGGCGGGCTCTCCCTGGACTTCGACCCGCGCCTGGCGGACGAGGAGTTCGACCCGCGTCTGAACGGCCCCGAGTACGCCCCGTCGAACGCCGGCCAGCGCCGCGAGGACCGCAAGCTCGCGGCCATCGGCATCCGGGTCGCCAAGGGCGTCACGATGCACGGCTTCGCGATCAACGTGAACCCGGACAACACCTGGTTCGACCGGATCGTCCCCTGCGGGATCCGGGACGCCGGTGTGACCTCGCTCTCGTACGAACTGGGCCGCGAGATCACCATCACAGAGGTGCTGCCGGTGATCGAGCGGCACCTGAAGGACGTACTGGAGCACGCGGAGCTGCGGCCCCGCGAGACGGAGCCCGCCGTGGGCTCGTAGCGGCGCGGGAATGGGTGCGGCCGCCCGCAGGTTGGCCGACGTAAGAACGTACGAAATTACGGGCGTACCCTGGTGGGCGCCGAAGAATCGAAGTCACAGGGAGCCGGTCGTGTCCGCAGTCGCACCCGACGGACGCAAGATGCTGCGCCTCGAGGTCCGTAACGCCCAGACCCCCATCGAGCGCAAGCCCGAGTGGATCAAAACCCGGGCCAAGATGGGTCCCGAGTACACCAAGATGCAGGCCCTGGTGAAGGGCGAAGGACTGCACACGGTGTGCCAGGAGGCCGGCTGTCCGAACATCTACGAATGCTGGGAGGACCGCGAGGCCACCTTCCTCATCGGTGGCGACCAGTGCACCCGGCGCTGCGACTTCTGCCAGATCGACACGGGCAAGCCCGAGGCCCTGGACCGCGACGAGCCGCGCCGCGTGGGCGAGTCCGTCGTCACGATGGACCTGAACTACGCCACGATCACGGGCGTCGCGCGCGACGACCTGGCGGACGGCGGCGCGTGGCTGTACGCGGAGACCGTGCGCCAGATCCACCAGCAGACGGCGGAGCGCGCCGCGGGCCAGACCAAGGTCGAGCTGCTCGCCCCGGACTTCAACGCGGTCCCGGAGCTGCTGGAAGAGGTCTTCGCCTCCCGCCCCGAGGTCTTCGCGCACAACATCGAGACGGTGCCGCGCATCTTCAAGCGGATCCGCCCCGGCTTCCGCTACGAGCGCTCGATGGACGTCATCACGCGGGCGCGGGCCTACGGCCTCGTCACCAAGTCCAACCTGATCCTCGGCATGGGCGAGGAGCGCGAGGAAGTCACCCAGGCGCTGCGCGACCTCCACGAGGCGGGCTGCGAGCTCATCACGATCACCCAGTACCTGCGGCCCTCGCCGCGCCACCACCCCGTCGAGCGCTGGGTGAAGCCGGCCGAGTTCGTGGAGCTGGCGCAGGAGGCCGAGGAGATCGGCTTCTCCGGCGTGATGTCCGGGCCGCTGGTCCGGTCCTCCTACCGCGCGGGCCGGCTGTACCAGCAGGCGATGGAGAAGCGCAGCACTGTGTGAAGTCGCGCACAAAGTCTTACTCGTAGGTAACACCGCATCGACGCGGCCCCTAGGCTCTTTCCCGGAAGAGCCCGGCGGGCCGCGTAAATGTTTCATCACTGTTTGACCGACCGGTCACTCCCTGGTAACACCAATCAGTGACGATAGCTCCACGCACCGCGCACGACCCCGCGCAGACCTCCGCGCACGCGCCGGTGCGCGAAGTACCCCGTACCGACCGCTCCGCCCCGCACGCCACCGACGTGAGCTCCGTGAAAGGGATCGACATCATGCAGGCCGCGCCCGTACGCGCCATCGCCATCCCGTCCTTCACCGACGCCTTCCGGGGCATCGAGTCGCTGCTCATGAGCGGTGCCCGCCGCAACGCCTGGACGGCGGTCCTCGAAGACCGCCGCAGGGCCAAGGACCGGGTCGAAACCGAGCACGTACTCGAGGCCGCGGCGACCCGGACCGAGAAGGCCACGTAAACTTCGCTCCATGGCGAGGAAGTCAAACGCAGAGACTGCTGCGAACCCCGGGCGACTGAAGCAGATCGCCCTGACGTACAAAATGACGCGCAAGGCCGACCCGAAGGTCGGTCTGATCGTCGCGGGCGTGGGAATCGTCACCTTCGGTGTCTTTCTCGCGATCGGCTTCCTGATCGGCCACCCGGTCTACCTGGGCATCCTGGGCTTCCTGGTGGCGTTCCTCGCGATGGCGATCGTCTTCGGACGACGGGCCGAGCGGGCTGCCTTCGGGCAGATGGAGGGCCAGCCGGGCGCGGCCGCGGCCGTGCTGGACAACGTGGGCCGGGGCTGGAGCACCACCCCCGCCGTCGCGATGAGCAAGCAGCAGGACATCGTCCACCGTGCCGTGGGCAAGGCGGGCGTCGTCCTGATCGCCGAGGGCAACCCGAACCGGGTGAAGCCGATGCTCGCGAACGAGAAGAAGAAGCTGGCCCGGATCATGCCCGACATCCCGGTCCACGACTTCATCGTGGGCACGGGCGAGGGCGAGGTGCCGCTCAAGAAGGTCCGTACGACCCTGCTGAAGCTGCCCCGCGTGCTCTCCGGCCCGCAGATCACCCAGGTCAACGACAAGCTCCGGGCCATGGGGGACCTGCTCTCGAACATGCCCATCCCGAAGGGCCCGATGCCCAAGGGGATGCGCATGCCGCGCGGCGGAAAGATGCGCTGACCAGCTTTTCGTATACGACGCACGGGAGCCCCGAACCGATGGTTCGGGGCTCCCGTGCGTCGTACCGGCGTATGCGTCGTACCCGCGTGTGCGTCGTGTCTCAGATCCGGACCTGGACGGCGCGCGCGAGGCGGTCGTGCAGGCCGCGGCCGTCGCGGTCCCAGACCAGAGCCGGGATCACCAGGGCGATCAGCACGGTGCGCAGCACCACGCGGCCGATGCCGAGCCGGCCGCCGTCCTGCGAGACGACCCGGAGGCCTACGATCCGCTTCCCGGGGGTGAAGCCCACGGTGCCGACCGTCAGGATGCTCAGGGCCACGAAGAGGGCCAGTGTCCAGTTGCCCGCGGCGTTCCAGTCGCGGCCGGTGACCAGCCCGTATGCGATGAGCTGGCAGGCCAGCCAGTCGATGGCCAGGGCGCCGAAGCGGCGGCCGGAACGGGCGATCGAGCCGGGCCCCTGCCGGGGCAGGCCCAGCTGCTTGCCGGGGTATCCGAAGTCGACGCCCATCTGCTCGGCGGTCTCGCGGGGGCCGGAGAGCCAGGATCCGATTGCTTGCCTCTTGTCCACGCGAACACGGTACCGGTGCTGCTCGGCGCCGTTCCGCCGAGGGCCTGGTTAACTTGTGCGAAACAAATGGGTCATGCTTGAGAAACCCCGTCTGCTTATGGTCGGGTCAGCGTGCGGCACCGCACTGGCGCACCACTAGCTATAAAGCCCGCCCCTGCCCCGGGGTCGGGAGTAGGAGGAGTTGGATGTTCAAGAACGCCGACGAAGTGAAGCAGTACATCGAGGAGAACGACGTCAAGTTCGTCGACGTCCGCTTCTGTGACCTGCCTGGTGTGATGCAGCACTTCACCATCCCGGGGCGGGCGTTCGACCCGAACGAGGAGCTGGCCTTCGACGGCTCCTCGATCCGCGGCTTCCAGGCGATCCACGAGTCCGACATGGCGCTGCGTGCCGACATCTCCACCGCGCGCCTGGACCCGTTCCGCAAGGACAAGACGCTCAACATCAACTTCTTCATCCACGACCCGATCACGGGCGAGGCCTACTCGCGCGACCCGCGCAACGTCGCGAAGAAGGCCGAGGCGTACCTCGCCTCCACCGGCATCGCCGACACCGCGTACTTCGGCCCCGAGGCCGAGTTCTACGTGTTCGACAGCGTGCGCTTCGCGACCACCGCGAACGAGAGCTTCTACCACATCGACTCCGAGGCCGGCGCCTGGAACACCGGTTCGGAGGAGAACAACCGCGGCTACAAGGTCCGCTACAAGGGCGGCTACTTCCCGGTCTCCCCGGTCGACCACTTCGCCGACCTGCGCGCCGAGATCTCCCTCGAGCTGGACGCCCAGGGCCTCCAGGTCGAGCGCCAGCACCACGAGGTCGGCACCGGCGGCCAGGCCGAGATCAACTACAAGTTCAACACGCTGCTCGCCGCGGCCGACGACCTGATGCTCTTCAAGTACATCGTGAAGAACGTCGCCTGGCGCAACGGCAAGACCGCGACCTTCATGCCGAAGCCGATCTTCGGTGACAACGGCTCGGGCATGCACGTGCACCAGTCGCTGTGGGCGAACGGCGACCCGCTGTTCTACGACGAGACCGGCTACGCCGGCCTCTCGGACACCGCCCGCTACTACATCGGCGGCATCCTCAAGCACGCCCCGTCGCTGCTGGCGTTCACCAACCCGACGGTGAACTCCTACCACCGCCTGGTCCCGGGCTTCGAGGCGCCGGTCAACATGGTGTACTCGCAGCGCAACCGCTCCGCCGCCATGCGGATCCCGATCACGGGCTCCAACCCGAAGGCCAAGCGCGTCGAGTTCCGCGCCCCGGACCCGTCCTCGAACCCGTACCTGGCGTTCGCGGCCCTCCTGCTGGCCGGCCTCGACGGCGTCAAGAACAAGATCGAGCCGATGGAGCCGATCGACAAGGACCTCTACGAGCTCTCCCCGGACGAGCACGCGAGCGTCCCGCAGGTCCCGACCAGCCTCGAGGACGTCCTCAAGGCCCTCGAGGAGGACCACGAGTACCTCCTGGCCGGCGGTGTCTTCACCCCCGACCTGATCGAGACCTGGATCGACTACAAGCGCACCCACGAGATCGCCCCGATCGCGCTGCGCCCGCACCCGCACGAGTTCGAGCTCTACTTCGACCTCTAAGCCGTAGCGCGGGTAGGAATACCACCGGAGCCCCGGCCCTCTCCACCGAGAGGGCCGGGGCTCCGTGCGTCCGGGTCCGGATTCCTACGAGGGCTCCGCCAGTCTGTCCATGTGCGGCACCATTCCCCGAAGGTCGGTGCTCGCCGCGAAGAGGAGCTGGGCCGAGGTGTCGGCTTCCGCCCTCGTCAGCGGATGGTCACCGGCTCCCGCGGCGGTGGCATCCACCAGGAGGTCCACCAGCTCCTTCAAGGCGACCGTGTCGGTCGCGAGCTGACGCATCCGCCGCAGCACCTCGTGCGGGGCATCGGACCCGCGAGGCCCTCCGGGGCCCGGGTGCGGTGCCGGTCCGGTGGCCTCCGCCCCGCCGGCCGAGGGCCCGGTGCGCTGCGCTTCGGGGGAGGCGTCCGTCGGCCGGGGCGATCCCGTGGCCTCGTCGGCGAACAGGGTGCCGTCGTCTTCCGGGGGCGCGGAAGGCGGGGGTGGTGTCCTGCGCCGTGGCGTCTGGGTCTGGGTCCGGGTGCCGGACTCCTTGGGGAACTCGCGGTTGAACCAGGCGCGTGACATCGGCTCGATGAGGGGTTCACCGGAGAGCCCGACCTTGCGCGGCTTCCGGTCACCGTCGTCCATGGCCGAAGCCAGCTCCCGCAGGACGCCCACGGCCTTCTCGGGATGGTTGCGCATGGCGTTCAGACTGTTGCGGACCGTTCGCCGCACTCGGTCGGCCTTGACCCCGAAGTCGTCTTCCGTCTTCTGTCCGGTGAGCGACCCCCGGTCGGCATCGATGATGTCGAAGGCTGCGAGCCAGTGGGCGGCGCGGTAGGCGATGAGCTCTTCCAGGGCCTCGGCGTCGCTGTCCGCGCAACGGAGGAGTTCTTTCAGGGGACGCCCCGAGACCTTGATTCCCTCTCGGATCTCGCCCAGCTGGAACACCTCGCCGATCCTGGGGTTCCACGGAAAGGGATAGCTCTCGGACGTGAGGGCCGACCACGCCCGGGCTCGCCTGTTGATCTCCGGCGCGCTCAGCTGGGAGGGAGGCGCTTCGCTCAGGGCTCGCCTGATGAAGAGCTGCTTGCGTCGCTCTTTCGGGAACAGCTCCGCCAACAGCATCATCGAACGAATATCTCGCAATTCGCTTACGCTGACGATTTCGGCACACTGGGGCAAGTCGGTGACCGGCGCTGATCCCGAAAGCACCTCTGCTGTCTTCTCATCGAGCAAACCTTCGGCCACGTAGGAGCCGAGCACGCTGCGGCCGAGCGCACGGCTGCGATCGTTCGGAGTGAATTCCAAAGGCGGGTGCACGTGGTCGTGCCTATTGCTCATTTGTGCGATTCGGTACAGCCGGCTGGGTGTGGGGCAGCCGATCACGAGATGGGCCTCGACGACCGCCACGCGGACGGCACGGAACGCGCGCGACTCCGGTTCGGCCTCCGCCGACCCCTCCTTGGCCAACTCCTCGTTCAGGAGCCGGGAGAGCTGCGGCAGCCATTCGTTGGCGTCGAAGAGTACCTTCTCGCCGACGCCGCCGATGTTTTTCACGGAGACGCCCGTGACCACCTCGGCCGAGCTGATTCCGAAGATCTCATGCCGCTGCTTCGTACGGTTGTTTCCGCGTACCGCCATCCATTGCCAGTGGGTTTGTGGGTGGAGGGGGGCGCCGTCGCGATCCAGTAGGGCATCTTCTCGGATCGTAATGTGCTGGGCGATGTAGAGGCCGGGCTCCTTTTGTCCGTTGAGGACGAGGTCTTCCCGCAGGTTGAAGGTGCGGCGCCCGTCTTGAAGCGCCAGAGCGGCGGCAGCCTTGTCGAGGCTGGCGGTCAAGGATTCCCTGCTGTCCGTCACCATCTCGACTGCGGCGAAAGTCTTCTCGCGGCCCGCCGTGGTGACCCTGACGAAGGGGGTGACCTGGGGGAGCGCGTAATGCCCTTCCCGGGGGATCGCTGGATTCGCCGCCGAATGCCACTCGGAACTGATGCGCTCGTTGTGCTCCCAGACGCTGCCGCCCGCGCCGTGCATCCGCACGACGACGGTCAGCATTTCTCCAGAATCCGAACGCACGTTCCGGAGGGCGGCATCCTTGATCCGCCGGGTACCCTTCTCATCCGGATCAGTCAGAATATCTGCTGGTCTCACCAGGAAGGGCGCCATGTTCTCCAGCGCCTCGCGGGGCACATTGACCCCTGGTGTGGCGAGAACGGCTTCCACCCACGCGGCCTGCTCTTCCAGCGAAGGGGGAAGCGGGAACGGTGCCTGCTGGCTCGGTTCGGACTGGGCGGCTGAGCTCACGGTATCCCCTGCGCTCTCGATCGATAACTTGAGATTTATGATGCGCAGGCAAATGATGAAGAGGGAGGCGATTCATGGAATCGATCACATTCGGTCATGGATTGACTTACTTCATCAATGTGGAGCAGATTGCGCCTTGGAGTATGGATCGAGTCGTTGGCGATGCGAGAGTTGGAAAATCCAATCGCGATTTCGCCGGATACGGCGAAGCCTCCCGAAAGCCGAGTGGCGCACACCATGAACACCTCCTCAAGCGGAACGCCAGTCGCCATTTGGCTGATCATCGTGGCGCTGACGTCCGCTGCCCTCGCACTGGGCAGTGCGCTGATCGTCTTCATGCAGGGTGGCGGCGCTCGGGATGCGACGAAAGCGGGCGGGACGGTCTTCGCGACCAGCATGGGGATCGGCATCGCGGCGATCGGCCTGCTGCGCGCCTGAGGCTCGTACGGGACGGCTTGCGAGGTTCGTGGCCCCGAGAGGCCAGCCCCGCCCCTTTCTCGGGAAGGCGGCGGGGGCTTCGGCGTTATAGGCGTGCGAGGCGGACGGGCCCGCTAATTTCGAATCATGGAAGATCCGTGGAAGACCATCGGGGCGCTCGCGGCGCGGTTCGACGTGCACGACCGGGAGCGGGGGATGGGGCGCGAGGAGAGCGTGACGTTGCAGATCCTGAAGATCGGCGAGGAGTTCGGGGAGGCGGCTCAGGCGGTCATCGGGGCCAAGGGTACGAATCCCCGCAAGGGCCACTCGCACACCTGGGGCGACGTCGAGGCGGAGGTCGCCGACGTCATCATCACGGCGATGGTCGCCCTCGCCCGGATGAGGCCCGACGCTCCCGCCTACCTGGCGGAGCACCTCAGGGAGAAGTCGCAGCGCTTCCTGTGAGCCGAGCCGGCCGGGCCCGCCTCAGCGCAGCAAGGGCATCGCGCCCGTGAGGTCGCGCAGGCAGCGGACCGCCAGTTCGGAGGGGGAGCCGGGGCCCGAGGGCGGGGCGTCCGTGGCCGACCAGAGTTCCAGGGCGATGCGGATCGCGTCCGTGGCCGCCGCCGCGAGGAGGCGGACGCCGAGGGTGTCGGCCTCCTGGCCGGCCAGCCGGGCGACGACCGGCACCAGGCGCTCCTCGGAGTCCTGGTTGACGCGGTACCAGACCGCGCGCAGGGTCTCGTCGGTCGCGGCGGCGCGGAGCAGGCCGCGGGTGACCTCCAGGCCCTCGTCGAGGGCCTGGGGGTCGGCGAGGGAGCGGGTGACGGCGCGTTCCAGGGCCGCGGCGAGCGGGCTGCCGGGGTCTTCCTCGGCGAGCAGGGCGCGCCAGACGTCGCCGCCGACCGCGAGCAGCGGGGCCACGGCCTCCTGCTTGTTGCGGAAGTAGCGGTAGAACGTGCGCAGCGCGACACCCGCGCGCTGGGCGATGTCTTCGGCGGTCGTACCGTCCGGGCCGTGCTCGGCGAACAGTTCGCAGGCCGCGCGGGCGATGTCGAGCTGCGTGGCGGCCTTGCGGCGCTCGTTCAGCGACTGGGCTCCGGGGCCGGGCTGCGGGGAGTACGGGCGAGGGGATCTCACGGGGGAAGCCTACCCTCAGACCGTGAGCGGGATGCGTGCTTTGACAGTCTGGCAAAACGTGTCATGCGCAGAGTACGCTGCTCCTCATGAACCGTTACGAAGGACGTCGCGTCCTCATCACCGGCGGCGGCTCCGGCATCGGCCAGGCCACCGTGCACCGCATCCTCTCCGAGGGCGGCCGCGTCCACACCGTGGACGTCAACGAAGCCGGCCTGAAGATCACCGCCGAGCGGGCGGCCGCCGAGGGACACGCCGACCGCCTCACCACGGCGGTGCTCGACATCTCCGACGAGGCCGCCGTCAAGACCGGCACGGCCTGGGCCGTCGCCACCCTCGGCGGGCTCGACGTGCTGGTCAACGCCGCGGGCATCCTGCGCTCGTCGCACACCCACGAGACCACGCTCGAATCGTGGAACCAGATCATCGCGGTGAACCTGACCGGTACGTTCCTGGTCATCCGCGAGGCGATACCGGCGCTGCTCGAAGGCGACAAGCCGGCCGTCGTCAACTTCAGCTCCACCTCGGCGACCTTCGCCCACCCCTACATGTCCGCCTACGCGGCCACCAAGGGCGGCATCCAGTCCATGACCCACGCGCTGGCCGCCGAGTACAGCAAGCAGGGCCTGCGCTTCGTCTCCGTGGCCCCCGGCTCCATCGAGAGCGGCATGACCACCGGCAACGGCCCCGGCCTGCCCGAGGACACCGACTGGAGCCTCTTCGCGAAGCTCGCCCCGGCCCTCGGTCAGGGCTTCGCCGGCCCGCAGACCGTCGCCGGAGTCGTCGCCATGCTGGGCTCCGAGGACGGCGCGTTCATCACCGGCACGGAGATCCGTATAGACGGCGGCACGCACTACTAGCCGGCCGGTCAGCCGGCCCGGCACGGCCCGCCGGGAACGGCGACGGCAGCGCCCGCCCGGGCCTCAGGCCCTGAAGCGGTTCCACAGCCGGGGGAAGCGCTCCGCGAGCACCGCTTCGTTCTCGAAGTCCAGCGGGGTACCCTCCGGCTCCGCCGCTTGCAGCGGGACGCCCAGCTCCGGCGCCACCGCCCCGGTCAGCTGCTCGTACGCCTCGTCGGCCGCGTACCCCAGCTCCTCGCCGTCCCCGTCGATCTCCTCGTCGAATTCCCCGAGCAGCTCCGCCAGGTGGTCCGGATCGTGCACCGCGCCCTCGAAGACCTCCCGGCCCTGGCCGATCAGCCAGCACCGGAAGTAGTCGAACGCGTCGTCGCTCGCCCCGTCCAGCAGCACCCACGCCGCGCCCCACAGGTCCCAGGTGTACGCCCGGTTGTACCGCGACTCGAAGTGCCGGGCGAAGTCCAGGACGGAGTCCGGATCGAGCTGCGCCAGCCGCTCCACGAGCAGCTCGGCGTGCTCCTCGGGGTCGCCATCGGCGGCCTCGCGGGTACGGTCGACGATCTCCCAGAACTCCGTCTCGTCCATCACCGCTCAAGCATCACGGGTCCGCCCCCGCGCCGCCACCGCGCGTGCCACGAAAGGCCGGTGGACGCCCCCGCACGGCCGCATACTCGGACCGGACCGGAGGCTCGGACCGGACCGGAGGCTCGGACCGGACCGGAGGCTCGGACCGGACCGGAGACGGACCGGCCTCGGATCGGACCCGAGTCGCCCCCCGTGCACGCGAAAGGCGGTCCGCCCCCCAGGGGACGGACCGCCTCACGGTCACTCAGCCGTACGGGCCCCAGCCCTTACAGCCCGTAGCGCTCCCGCGCCTCCTTGACGGAGGACGCCGGGACCTCGCCGCGGCGGGCGAGCTGGGCCAGCGCGGCCACCACGATCGACTGGGCGTCCACACCGAAGTGGCGGCGGGCGCCCTCACGGGTGTCGGACAGACCGAAGCCGTCCGTACCCAGCGAGGTGTAGTCCTGCTCCACCCACTGGCTGATCTGGTCCGGGACCTGACGCATCCAGTCGGAGACGGCCAGCACCGGGCTGGTGACGCCCTCCAGCGCGCGGGTGACGTACGGGGTGCGCAGCTCGCCGCGCAGCAGCGCCTCGTCGCACTCCAGCGCGTCACGCCGCAGCTCGCCCCAGGAGGTGGCGGACCAGACGTCGGCGGCCACGTTCCAGTCGGCGGCGAGCAGCTTCTGCGCCTCCAGGATCCAGTGGATCGCCGTACCCGAGGCCATCAGCTGGATCTTCGGGGCATCGGCGGCGGGGGCCGCCTCCGCCAGGTCGGCCGCCGTGTTGAAGCGGTACAGACCCTTGAGGATGCCTTCCTCGACGCCCTCGGGCATCGCGGGCTGCACCTTCGGCTCGTTGTAGACGGTCAGGTAGTAGAAGACGTCTTCCGGCTTCTCGCCGTACATCCGGCGCAGACCGTCCTTGACGATCACCGCGATCTCGTACGCGAAGGCCGGGTCGTAGTTGAGCGACGCCGGGTTCGTGGACGCGATCAGGTGCGAGTGGCCGTCGGCGTGCTGCAGGCCCTCGCCGGTCAGCGTGGTGCGGCCGGCGGTGGCGCCGACGATGAAGCCCTTGCCGAGCTGGTCGGCGAGCTGCCACATCTGGTCGGCCGTGCGCTGCCAGCCGAACATCGAGTAGAAGATGTAGAAGGGGATCATCGGCTCGCCGTGCGTCGCGTACGACGTGCAGGCGGCGATGAAGTCGGCCATGGCGCCGGCCTCGGTGATCCCCTCGTTGAGGATCTGACCGTCCTTGGCTTCCTTGTAGTACATGAGCTGGTCGCGGTCGACCGGCTCGTACGTCTGGCCCAGCGGCGAGTAGATGCCGGCCGACGGGAAGAGGGACTCCATGCCGAAGGTGCGGGCCTCGTCGGGGACGATCGGCACCCAGCGCTTGCCGGTCTCCTTGTCCCGCATCAGGTCCTTGACGAGCCGGACGAAGGCCATGGTGGTGGCCATCTCCTGCTTGCCGGAGCCCTTGAGCAGCGGGGCGAAGGAACGGTCCGCCGGGGCCGGCAGGGCCACGTGCTTGACCTTGCGGGCCGGGGCCGGGCCGCCGAGGGCCGCGCGGCGCTCGTTCAGGTACCGCACCTCGGGGCTGTTCGCGCCCGGGTGGCCGTACGGGACCTGGCCGTCGGCGAAGGCGCTGTCCGGGATCGGCAGGCCGAGGAGGTCGCGCATGTCCTTGAACTCGTCGACCGTCAGCTTCTTCATCTGGTGGTTCGCGTTCTTCGACTCGAACCCGGCACCCAGCGTGTAGCCCTTGACGGTCTGCGCGAGGATGACCGTCGGCGCGCCCTTGTGCTCCAGGGCGGCCTTGTACGCGGCGTACACCTTGCGGGGCTCGTGGCCGCCGCGGGAGGTGTGGAAGCACTCGGCGATCTTCGCGTCGGACAGCACGCCGGCCAGCTGCACGAGCTCGGCGTTGGCGCCGAAGAAGTGCTGGCGGATGTAGGCCACGTCGCGGGTCGCGTACGTCTGGAACTGCGCGTCGGGTACCTCGCGCAGGCGGCGCACCAGGGCGCCCGTGGTGTCGAGCTGGAACAGCTCGTCCCAGGCGGAGCCCCACAGGGACTTGATGACGTTCCAGCCGGCGCCGCGGAACTGGGCTTCCAGCTCCTGCACCACGCGGAAGTTCGCGCGGACCGGACCGTCGAGGCGCTGCAGGTTGCAGTTGATGACGAAGGTCAGGTTGTCGAGCTGCTCGCGGGAGGCCAGGGCCAGGGCGGCGGTCGACTCGGGCTCGTCCATCTCGCCGTCGCCCAGGAAGGCCCAGACGTGCGAGCCCGCGGTGTCCTTGATGCTCCGGTTCTGCAGGTAGCGGTTGAAGCGCGCCTGGTAGATCGCGGAGAGCGGGCCGAGGCCCATGGAGACCGTCGGGAACTCCCACAGCCACGGAAGGCGCCGCGGGTGGGGGTAGGACGGCAGGCCGTTGCCGCCGGCCTCCTGGCGGAACTTGTCGAGCTGCTGCTCGGAGATCCGGCCGTCGAGGAAGGCGCGGGCGTAGATGCCGGGGGAGGCGTGGCCCTGGATGTAGAGCTGGTCGCCCGATCCGTCGGCCTCCTTCCCGCGGAAGAAGTGCTGGAAGCCGGTCTCGTACAGCCACGCGGCGGAGGCGAAGGTGGCGATGTGGCCGCCGACGCCGTACTTGGAGCCGCGGGTCACCATGGCGGCCGCGTTCCAGCGGTTCCACGCGGTGATCCGGGCTTCCATCGCCTCGTCACCGGGGAACTCGGGCTCCGCGGAGGTGGGGATGGTGTTGACGTAGTCCGTCTCGAGCAGCTTCGGCAGTGCGAGGCCGGCGGCCTCGGCGTGCTGGAGGGTGCGACGGAGCAGGTATTCGGCGCGGCGCGTACCGGCGGCCTTGGCGACGGCGTCGAGGGAGGCCGCCCATTCGGCGGTCTCCTCGGTGTCGCGGTCCGGGAGCTGGTCGAGCTCGCTCGGAAGCTTTCCTACGGGGTCGGACATCGGTGTGCGCCGCCTTCCGGACAAAGGAGAGGTGGTGAAGAAATCCCTGACGGGCAGGACAGGGTCGTCGGACCCGGGTGGGGTCCGCGGATGACTGTAAGGCGCTGATCGATGATCGATCAAATGAAAGTGACGAAGAAACGTCCATATGACGAAAGTCGGCACCGGGTGCCAGGAAAACAGGCACCCGGTGCCGGGCAAATCGGGACGAGCCGGGCATGTTTTGTCGCAGGCTTCAAGCCCGCGGAGCGCATCCCAGAACGTGCCGCTTCACGAGCAGCCCGATGTCCGGGTCCTGGTTCCGGAAGGCCTGTACGAGGGCCTCGTGCTCCTCGGCGTAGGACTTCTGGACGGTTCCCAGCCACCGGATGGACAGGGCCGTGAAGACCTCGATGCCCAGCGACTCCCAGGTGTGCAGCAGCACGCTGTTGCCGGCCGCCCGCACCAGCTCCCGGTGGAAGCCCACCGTGTGCCGCACCTGGGCCGTGCCGTCCGCGCTGCGGTCGGCCTCCCACAGGGCCGCCACGTGCGGCTCCAGGGCCGTGCAGTCGGCCGCCAGCCGGGGCGCGGCCAGCTCGGCCGCGATCTGCTCCAGGCCCGCCCGGACCGGATAGATCTCCTCCAGGTCCGCCGCCGACAGGTTCCGTACGCGGACGCCCTTGTTCGGCGCCGACTCGATCAGCCGCAGCGTCTCCAGCTCGCGCAGGGCCTCGCGCACGGGGGTCTGGCTGACCTCCAGCTCCACGGCGATCCGGCGCTCCACGATCCGCTCGCCCGGCTTCCAGCGCCCGCTGACGATCCCCTCCACGATGTGCTCGCGGATCTGCTCGCGCAGCGAGTGCACGACGGGTGGGGTGATCATCGGGGCTTCATCTCCTGGTGGGTGTGCAGGGTCACGCGGGGCCTGATGCGTAGACAATACGGCGGCGCCGGTCGTCGCGATGCGTTCCTGGTCAGGGGCGCAGGGTGAGGCTGGTTACAGGGGCCCGCGCGAGCGCCCAGCGTACGACGACGGCGCCCCCGCCCGGAACGTGTCCGGGCGGGGGCGCCGTGTGCGGCAGTCGCTGTCGCGCAGAGCCTTACAGGCCGAGGTCGACCTCGTTTGGATCCTCTCGGTCTCGTCAGAGACCGAGCTCGACCTCGAACTCGCCGGCCTCGAGGATCGCCTTGACGGCCGAGAGGTACCGGGCCGCGTCCGCGCCGTCCACCAGGCGGTGGTCGTAGGACAGGGTCAGGTACGTCATGTCGCGGATGCCGATGTTCGTGCCCTCGGGGGTCTCGATGACCACCGGGCGCTTCACCGTGGCACCGATGCCCAGGATGGCGACCTGGTTCGGGGGCACGATGACCGTGTCGAACAGCGCACCGCGCGAGCCGGTGTTGCTGATGGTGAAGGTCGCGCCCGACAGCTCGTCCGGCGTGATCTTGTTGCCGCGGACCTTGGAGGCCAGGTCGGCGGTGGCCTTGGAGATGCCCGCCAGGTTGAGGTCGCCCGCACCCTTGATGACCGGGGTCATCAGGCCCTTCTCGGAGTCCACGGCGATGCCGATGTTCTCCGAGTCGAAGTAGGTGATGGTGCTCTCGTCCTCGTTGATCCGGGCGTTGACGACCGCGTGGGCCTTCAGCGCCTGGGCCGCGGCCTTGACGAAGAACGGCATCGGCGAGAGCTTGACGCCCTCGCGGGCCAGGAAGGAGGCCTTGGCCTTCTCGCGCAGCTTCATGATCTTGGTGATGTCCACCTCGACCACGGAGCTGAGCTGAGCCTGCGAGTGCAGGGCCTTCATCATGTTGTCGCCGATGACCTTGCGCATGCGGGTCATCTTGACGGTCTGGCCGCGCAGCTCGGAGACCGCGGCGGCCGGAGCCTTGGCGGCGGGAGCGGCAGCGGCCGGAGCCGGGGCGGCGGCAGCGGCCTTGGCGGCCTCGGCGGCGGCCAGGACGTCCTGCTTGCGGATGCGGCCACCGACACCGGTGCCCGAGACCGAGGACAGGTTGACGCCGGACTCCGAGGCGAGCTTGCGCACCAGCGGGGTCACGTACGCGCCCTCGTCACCGGCGGAAACCGGGGCGGCGGGGGCGACGGGCGCGGCCGGGGCCACGGGGGCGGCCGGAGCCGGAGCG
>NZ_JAGGOW010000154.1 GCF_018614135.1 Streptomyces sp. ISL-66 | reverse complement strand
GCATGGCGTCGGTGAGCGCCTTGCTGACCTCCTACGAGCGGGAGGGCCTGTTCGCCAACCCGGTGCGCCGCCTGTCCAACGGCCGTCGGATCTATCACGAGGAAGATCTGGAGTGGCTGGCGATCTGCACGAAACTGCGCTCCTCCGGCATGTCACTGGCGACCACCCGGCACTACATCGAGCTGGCCCGACAGGGCCCGGGCAACGAACACGAGCGGCTGGAGTTGCTGCGCCGGCACGAAACCCACGTGGAGGCGCAGGTCCAAGAGCTGCGCGAGACCTTGGATGTAATACGCCAAAAGGTGAGGATCTACGAGGATCATCTCGCGCGCGGCGAAGCCGACCGGCTCTGGAACCCGTCCCACCCGGATGCCGTCGAGGCCGGCACTCACCAGGAGTGGCATCCGCCAGAGGGCGCGTGATCGTCCACTTGCGCCGGTGCATCCCGGCGGCGTCGCGTGATCGGACGGCTCGGGCCGACTGGGCGCCCCTTCAAAGAGACACGGTGCAGGTCGCGAGAGCCGGCATGCCGCGCAGGGCGCGGCGGGCGATGTCGGCCAGGGAGGCGACCTCGGTGGGGGAGAGCGGGGCCGTACGAGGGCCCGTACGAGGTCCCGTACGAGCGGCCGCGCAACTACGGCAAGGCGCCTCCAGGTTGGGCAGCGGGTCGTGGCAGATGCCGCATTCGGCGGGTGGCGCGGCGGGCGCGGCGGGGTCCTTGCGGACCCGTGGCGCGGGGAGTTTGCGGTCGAGGCGGTCGGCGAGCAGGGCGCGGGCCGAGTAGACGACGCGCGGCAGGCCGTCGGTGAGCAGCGAGCGGGCTTCCAGATCGGACACCCCGTGAGCGAGCCACTGTTCGGCGAGCGGGGCGAGGGCGAGGGTCTCGGTGGCGCTGAGGGCGAGGCGAGGTTCGTACGCGGCGATGCGCGCGAGCAGTGCGGCCCCTCGGCCGGTGGCCTCCGTCAGCTTGACGGGCTCGGGGAGGGAGGGTTCTTCTACCGAAGTCGTTGTCCCCAGGGGGGACGCTCCCGTCTCTCCGTCGTCCACCTCACCGGTTCCCGGGTCAGTGGCCTGAGCGGGGTCCGGGTCGGGCTGCGGGGGTTCGGGGCGGTCGTCCGTGTGCGGGACGTCGTAGACGAACGTCTCCGTGCGGACGTGTCCGGTCTCCGGGTCGCGCAAGGTCCGCCGCAGGTAGTAGCCGTACTTGACCAGTTCGTCGACCGCTTTGGCGACTCCGCGCCGGCCGACTCCGGGGTGCTTGTCGGCAAGGGTACGGACGTCCTCGCGGGAGCCGTCGGGAAGGGAGAGGAGGTATCCGAGGATGCCTCGGGCGGTGAAGCTGAGGCGACGGTCCCGGAGGACTTCGTTGCCGAGGACGGTGAAGGCACGCTTGCGCGGGCTAATGTGGATCCGCACTGAAGACTGCTTTCTTCGGTGTCGGGCCCCGGGGTGTTGTCGCACCGCCGGGGCCACCTGACTGTGTTCAGTTCGTGTTGAGCCGGGACGCTAGCGCACCCTTTGCGGCATATACCAGCCGTGGCCAGCGATGTGAACTATGAGTAGCGCTCCCGGAGTTCGAACTTGAGGACCTACCCCTTGAGCGTCCCGATGGTTCGCGCGCGGTTGTTGAGCTCGCGCACCGCTCGGATGGTCGCATGCGGTTTGAGGCGGAGCGTCATCTCCTCGAAGTGTTCGTCCCCCCTGGCCGAGGACAGGCCCTCGTACTCGTCGAGGAACCGGCCCCACGACTCGCAGGCGGCCTCCACATGCCCGATCGTGAGCTGCCGCTGGGCCAGCAGACCGTATGCGTGGAGACGCCCCTGCCTCTCGTGCGCCGACTGCACCCGGATCGACTCCTTGAGGGTTCGGACCGAGCCCGGGAGGTCCTTCGTCTCGTTGAGGACGTGCGCGACGTGGAAGAGGTAGGCGGTCCGGTCGTAGCCCCCGATCGATTCGCGCCGGTCGTCTGCCTGTCCGAGTGCGTCCTCGGCCTCCCGGAGTCGGGCGAAGGCCTGCCGTTTGTCCCCGACCATGGCTGCCCCATGCGCCTGTTGGCCGCGTAGGAACGCCACCAGTCTTGGTCCGGCCACGGAGGCGGCTTCGGCGGCCGAGTCGGCGAGCTCCAGCGCCCGTCGGCCGTAGCCGAGGTTGGAGGCCTGGAGACTCATCCCGCGCAGTGTCCGGCAGTAGGTGACGTGGTCCTCCGCTTCGCCGGCCAGCTTGAGGGCGCTCACGTAGTAGTCCTGGCCGAGGCGGTGCTGACGTTCGTACATGGCCATCCACCCGGTGAGGTAGACGAGGTCCGAGGCTGCGGCGAGCATGCTGCGCCGTACGGGGGCCGAGGCCTCCGCCTTCAACCACGGACCCACCGTGTTGACGAGAAACGCGGCGGCCATCGGGCGGGCATGACCTGCGCCGAGCTCGTCGAGGATGTCGGCGATCCGGTCCGTCATCGACCTCACGGCATCCACCTGCCCCTGGCCGACTCGCGTCGTAGCCTTCCCCGGCCCTATCGGGTCGGGGCTCTCGGCTCGCGCGAGCTCGGGGAAGAGGGGGATGGCGAGCGCTGCGGAGAAGACGCCGGCCGCGATGACGCGGCGGCGGGATGGATCCATGTCGGCCCTCCCGAGGTCTACGAGGTCCCGGACCGTGTCCGCCTCCTCCCCGCCGGACGGGGCCGTGAGACCGGCTTCGGCGTAGGTGACCGGTCGGCCGAGCTTCCGCTCGAAGGCTTCGACGATCAGCGCCCTGACCTGTGCGCGGGGCTGATGGCCGACGATCCATTGAGATACGGCGGGCTGACCGTACTTGAGTCCGAGTCCTGCCTCCGCGCCGAGACGGTTGATGATCGAGGCGAACTGCTGTCGCGACCATCTGGCCTGTTCAAGCAGTACGGGAAGGCCGGTGTTGGCTGTGCGTGAGTGTTGCGCCATGTGCAGCTCCCGACCGGTGCATGGCTTGCATACTTCTCCGACCGTTCAACGGTACTCGCGGACAGGGGCCGTGGGGTTACCTCTTCATACCCAGTGGTGATCGAGCGGGAGTTGTCCGCCCGCTGACGATGGTAGGGAGCGGTCGATGACCGACGACGGTGAACGGCATGAGTACGCGGCTACGGGTGGCGTATGCGGCAGCCTCGGCGAGGCGCTCCTTCAGATGGCCGTGGCGATAGAGGCGGGCGTCGAGGAGGCCGCCGAGACGGACATCGTCGAGGTGCTCACTACCGAGCCGGAGACCATGCGGCTTGCCGAGCTGACCTTGCGCCTGGCCACACACTGCAAGTGCCTCGCCGTCGGCCTCGGTGAAATCGCGCTCGCGGAGCGCTCCCCGCGCGCGCTCGGCGCATTGCGTGACTGGGAGGACGTCGACTCCGCAGACCCAGAGCTGGACACTCGCTACGACGCCACCAGCAACCTTGGGTACGCGCGCATGTTGGCCCTGATCGCCCGCAACCTGTTGACGGCGCTAAGGGATCACCGGGCTGCTCAGCCCGCGTCAAGGGCTTTCGTGGGCCGTACGGGCATGCCGCCGATCGCGCCGAGTCAGGCCGGCCGGTGAGGGAGCACGTGCGGCAGATCGCCTACGCACTGATCTCGCTCGGTGTCCTCGGCTCGATCGTGCTCGGCATCCGCTGACCACCGCCCGGCCGGGGCGGGCCGCCTGCACCATTCACCCAATGTGGGATGACCGCGTGACTTGCCTGAACGGGGCTTGCGGCCGTCATCGGGGCGGGAGCCCGAGGATCAGCGCCAGCGAGGAAGCCAGGGCAAGGTGTGCGACGACCACCAGTACCCACTCCATGGGGCCCAGAGCCCACCGGCTGCGGACCGTCAGCCGCCATTCGTACGCCGCGGAGCCGACGGCGAGCACGAATATGGGGGACCAAAGGATGGCCCACCAGGACCAGACATCGGCAAGTCGCAACACAGTGGTCAGCACTGCAAACAGTGCCGCGGGCAGGAACCATCCTGGCTTCTGCTCTCCCTTGGCGGCACTCGACAACGGTGGGGAGGGGGTCAACGTGTGTCCTGTCGGGTTCGCTGTGGACAAGGCCGAAGGGGGCGTGCTGCAACCGTGGCTGCAGCACGCCCCTCCGTTCACTCAGAGATCAGCTTGGTCGTCACTGGAACATCTGCCAGATGCCGTAGAGGTTGGCCCCCACGTTTGCGGCCTGCAGCGGAGCCTTCCAATACCAGGCCAGGCCGTCGTACCAGGCCTTGAAGTCGGAGAACTTCCCGCCGACGGCCTTGGCGAAGCCCGGCACCTTCTTGAGTAGCTTGACCAGTCCGTCGAACTTGCCGGCGGCGGCCGCCTCGCCGTTGGCTATCGACTGCAGCTCGGCGCGTTCGGCCGCGCTGTACTCGATGGGGGAGTTCAGCAGGCCGGTGGCCAGCGACTGGATTGCCTGCCGCTGCTCCGCCGTCGTTGCCGTGATGGCAGGAGCGGCAGGGGCAGTCGTGCTCGCCTGCGCGGCAGTTCCGCCGAGACCGAGAGCGAGTGCCGCGAGTACTGCGACGCCCCCGATGCGTACCGTGTTGCGGTTCACGTATTCTTCCTTTGTGTAATGCACAAAGGGGTGCGGAAACCAGGTGCCTGTTCGTGGAGCCGTCGGCTTGGACACTCTCGGCCCCGAACCGCGCCTGGCTCCGCCCCCCGTGCGAATGGCTTTGTGAGCACTCCCAATTGACTGGTCAGGTCAACCCGATTGTGTTCCTCATGAACGTAACGCACCAGTCTGATCACGCCCAAAGATCTACCGTCATGACTCAGATCACAGGACATTTTTCGGTCAGACATCCAGATCTGGAAGAGCCTTCCCGCTCGCCAGAAAAGTGGCTGCCACCAGCGGATCTTTCCGGAGAGGAGAAAGACGGCGGTTCGCCTGCCGTTTCGACGGACGACTTGAAACGGGCCTTCAAGCGCGAGGCACTTCCCACCACTGAAGCAACATCACGGCATCATCGGCCTGTCGCGCCTTCGATGCTCACCATTGAGCATCATCCGGCCCCTTGCCCTGTCCGACGGCTCTTTCCGTGACCACGGCCCGTGGCTCACCAAGGGCGAAGCCCAACGACTGCGTCGGGACGCAATATCGATCGCGCCGCCGGGCCGGCGGTGTCAGGACGTGGAGACCTCGGGGATGCCCTGTCTGTGAAGCGTCAACCACCCTCCTAGCTGCACGCGGTCTGAGAAGGGATTCCGCCCCGTTCACGGGGCGGAGGATGTCAAACGCCGAGACGTTCTCGGCTTTGCGGATGATGACGTCCTTGCTGCGGCCCGTCAGGACCAGGTAGCCGTCGGGCGTGAGGTGGCCGAGGTCGCCGGTGACGACGACGCACCGCGCTTCCAAACCGGGAATCGTCAGTGAACGCGTACGAGTCCCGTACCGCCGGTGGACTGCGCATCGCTCGCAGCGTCCAAGCAGCTCGGTGAAGCTGGGCGTGCTCATGCTTGCAGGCGGTGTCGAACCTGGGCGATTACCTGTTGGGCCTCGGCCCCGAAGACGGCTGACCTGTTCAGTGTGGCCCAGACCCGTTGGTAGGTGGCGACCGCGTGGCTGTCGTCCAGCCAGCGTTCCGCGTCCCAGTCGTCTGTGATCGCCAAGCGGCTGTCGAAGATCCAGAAAGGGTTGCCCGGGGGAAGTCGCAGCGAGGCGCCGAACGGGACCACCCCCAAGTTCAGGGTGTCCATACCAATAGCCCCGAGCAGGCGGTCGAGCTGTGCGGCCATGACAGTCGGCGGGCAGAGCTGGGCACGCAGGGCGCCTTCCCACATCAACAGGTTCAGGCGATTGCCCGGCTGGTAGAGCCAGCTTTGCCGCTGCATGCGGACCCGTACGGCGTCGTCGGTGTCGCGAGGGGAGTTCTGGAGCGTCTCGTAGTGCTGGAAGATGTGGCGGGCGTAGTCGGCGGTTTGCAGCATGCCGTTGACGGCATTGTTTTCCCACACATGCATGACTCGGGTGTCCGCGACGAGGGCGTTCCACGTTTCCTGCACGGGACGGTGCCCGGCGGCCAACTGCCGACGCCAGGAACGGATCTGGGACTCCAGGCTCTTGAGACGGCCGTGCAGTTCGGCGTACGCCTCGGGCCGGCCCGTCGCCTCGGCCCACTGCCGAAGGTCGTCGGGTGTTGCCGTCTGGCGCCCGTTCTCCAGCTTCGAGATCTTGCTCTGCCCCCAGCCGAGGCGTTCGGCCAGGGCGGTACCGGTGATGCGGCCCTCGGGACTGGACTCGCGCAGCTCTCGTAGGCGTAGCCCCAAGACCTCGCGTGCCTTCTGGAAATCCGTCACCGGTACCCGCTCTGCCTACGTGCCCGCGGAGAGACCCGCCGCGAACGTCTCGTACGGAACGGCATGGTGCCACGCCGCATCGCGTACGAGAGACCTCTGGACGACCTCGGCCGGCTCTGTGATCAGCTCGACGTCCACAAGCTGATCATCTCGGTCGAAGTTCAGGACCGCAACGATCCGGGAGTCGAACAACCAATAATCCTCGGAGGGTAGTTGCAGTGTGTCGGCGTCCGTGCGCCACAGGTTCCTGATGTCTTCGCCGAGCTCGCTGTTCCGCTTGGCGTTGTCGAAGAGATACAGCTGCCCTGTAGTGGGAGGGTTGTCCACGATGCGCACCCGCTCGACACGCTTGCCCTGTGCGGTCTGCGTACGGATCAGCTCGCAGTACGGGTCCGCCGGATCCCATCGGGCGGCACCCGATTCGAGGAACTGGCGGTAAGTGGCGGTCTTCTCGTCGCTGGCGTACCGGGCGCGAGTCTCCAGCCGCCAGGCCGTGTGCTTGAACGTCCGGAAGAGATCGCCGAACTCGTCCAGGTCGGTGATCCTCGCAGCCCGGGTCGTGTCCTTCGGTGCGTAATCCACCAGTAGCTCCCTTGGGACGATCACTGCCACCTCCCCTTCGGACAGGTGGTGAAGCTGAGCGATGTCCTGCGGGTCCGTCAGCGGTGGCCCGTGAACGATTACCTCGCGGCTGTCCAGGTCTTCATGGATGGAAGGGCACCCTGTGCCGCCGCTGCCCGTGCCGTTGAAACGCAACCTACGTGCCGTCATTCGGAACCACCTCTCGTACGGAAGGGCCTGCCGCAAGGGTGGCTGCTGTGTTCCGGGAAAGTCGAGGCATAGCTGAGGGGAGCGTGAGAATAATCGGGAATAGTCTCATTGCGGCACAACTGCCTTTCCCTACGGTTTCGTCCATCGAAGTGATCGACGGCGAGGGAACGGATGGTGCGACGTGGCCGTCACCAGCAAGAAGTTGTGGGAGCAGGTACCTCAGTCCGATCCCTTCCCGAGGCCGGATGCCATGCCCTTCCCAGGATGTGACGTGTGTGCCGCGCTGGCAGAGCAGCGTACGGAGTACCGCAGGCTCCGGGACGGGAGCGGCGCGACGGACTGCAATGTCGAGATCCGGCAGCACCCACACGGTGCGATGGCCGACTGATGGAGATGGACGTCTGGCGGGATGCCCGCGCGAGGGCGACGGAGGCCACGGCGGCGATCCGGGAGGCCTTGGCCGGGCTTGGGCTTCCCGAGTCCGTGTGGGGTGCGGGGAGGCCCGTGGTGACCAGCAGCGGCAGGGCGTACGTGGACCTCGGGAAGCTCCGGGCCGACGCGGTGGTGAGGATCGCCGATGCCCTCAAGGGCTCCCCCGACCGGGGCGGGAATCCCGCACCATTCACCCGACGATGGGAGACCGTCATGGACGGTAAGCACGCCGGCCCTCCGCAGGACAAGCCGTGGACGCCTCCGGCGCAGCCCTCCAGTCCGGACGGGAGCCGGCCGTCTCAGCCGTCCACCCACCGGGCGGAGTGATGCTGACCCGTTCGGGACGGCGTACAGCAATGCCGGGCTTTTGCGGCTCCGCGTGGACAGCACGGGCACGAGGGCGGCGCAGGGCCGGTTCGTCGGTGAGTCCTCGTACATGTGGATTCGTTCCGAGCGGCCGACCGTCGACCTCAAGGTGCCGGACGTGTCGACCAGCCGGAGGTCACCGATCGACCCGGGGCAGGTTCTGGGGCTCGGCCATCTCCAGGACTTCGCCATCGGCCTCCAGGTCCCGGACGTCTCCTACTCCCACCGTGGGGAGGGCGATTCCCTGAGGGTCCAGTTCGTCGACGAGGCGGGCACGTCGGCCACCGTCATCCGCTATGGGGACTGGTGGGAGGAGGGCGCGGTGCGTTCCTGGGGACCACGCGATCTGTGGGCGGAGGTGACGGCGGCCTACACCTGGTACGAGCTCCAGGGACGCCCGCACATCACCCGCTTCGGCATCACAGTCGACGGGGACGGCCAGTACGCATGGCTGGATGAGCCGCGACGGCTCGTAGGTTCCTGATCCGCGGCCCCGGCCGGACCGTGTCCGGCCGGGTGCGTCCCGTGATGTCAACTACGCGTAGCGCTCGCGGAGTTTGTACTTGAGGACCTTGCGCAGGGCGTCGTTGCGGGGGAGGGCCTCGACCAGCTCCAGTTGTTCCGGGAGCTTGTGGGTGGAGAGGCCCTGTGTGCGGAGGTGTGCCGTTAGGTCGGTCAGGGTCAAACGGGCGGCTCCTGGAGGCTGTTCGACGACCGCGCAGACGCGTTCGCCGCGTTCCGGGTCGGGGAGGCCGATGACCGCGACGTCGGCCACCGCGGGGAGTTGGTGGAGGAGGTCCTCGATCTCCTTCGCCGAGATGTTCTCGCCCTTGCGGATGATGACGTCCTTGCTGCGGCCGGTCAGGACCAGGTAGCCGTCCTTCGTGAGGTGGCCGAGGTCGCCGGTGATCAGGTAACCGTCCGCGTCGAAGGCCCCCGGGTCGTCGTCGTGGTTGAGGTAGCCCTGGCAGACGGCCTCGCCGCGCAGCCGGACCTCCCCGTCGGTGTGCGGGGGGAGGTCCGTCCCTTCCGGGGTCGTGATGCGGATCGACATGCCCTGCGGGGGGCGGCCCTCGGTGGTGGCGAGGTTCTCCGCCGTGTCGTCCGGGGCGCCCATCGTGATCATCGGGACCTCGGTCATGCCGTAGCCGTGGGTGAGCTGGCAGCCGAGCTCGCGGACGACCGCGTGGTAGATCTCCGGGGGCTTCGGGGCGCCGCCGCCCGCCAGGAGGCGGAGGGTCGGGATGAGCTTCACCCCCGGGTCCTTGCGCTGCTCGGTGAGGAACATCGAGTAGAAGGCGGTCGAGCCGCCGGCCACCGTGACTCCGTGGCGGCGGTATCCGGCGAGGGCGTCGGGCATCGCGAACTTCTCGAAGAGGACCGCGGGAAACCCGTAGAGGAGCAGCATCACCGTGTAGTCGGGCCCGGCGATGTGGGCGAAGGGGAAGGCCATCGAGCCGACGTCGTCCGGTGAGAGGTGCAGGGCGTGGGCCAGGCAGGAGCCGCCCGCGATGAGGGAGCGGTCCGTGTGCAGGACGCCCTTGGGGTCCGAGGTGGTGCCCGAGGTCCAGTAGATCCAGCGGACGGACGTGCCGTCGGCCGGGGGCGGGGGCAGGACCGCCGGGTCCCCGTCCGGGAGGGAGCCGTAGGCCTCGAAGACGCCGCGGGCGCCGAGGCGTTCGGCCATGGCGGTGTGGTCGAAGCCGCGCCAGACGCCGGGGACGGCGAAGAACTCCGCCTTGGACTCGCGCAGGGCGAAGCCGACCTCGCGGTCCCGGTAGAAGGGGATGACGGGGGTCTGGACGGCGCCGAGGCGGGCGAGGGCGACCGAGAGCAGGACGGTCTCGATGCGGGTGGGGAGCTGCCAGGCGACGACCGTCCCGGGGCGCACGCCCATGTCGTACAGGCCGGCCGCGACCCGCTCCGAGCGGCCCCGCAGTTCGCCGAAGGTGAGCCGGCGGTCGTCGGCCGGGTCCTCGGCGGCCTCGATGAGGACGGGGGCGGCGGGGGTCAGGGCGGCCCGGCGGGCGATGAGGTCCCACAGGGTCCGGGACCGGCTGAGCTCGACTGCGGTGTTGTCCGTCATCCCGGACCGACCTCCCCTGGCCGAAGACACCTGACGGATAGTCAGATCAAGCGCAGAGCGTAGGGCGCGGACGCTTGTCGGTCCAGGGGTGGCGGAGCTAGCTTGGTTCCAGGCTTCTGACGCACCATCAGATTCACGTCGGATTCACGTCAGGCTCGGATCAGACTCGGATCAGGCTCGGGTCAGTCTCGGATCGGATTGGCATCCGATGCGCATCGGGTTCGCATCGGATGCACGCACCGCAATCAGCGCGACCAACGGAACCATTCGGCATGCGGCGAGGGGACACCATGGAACTGCCTCGGATCATCAGCGTCGACGACCACGTCATCGAGCCCGCCCACCTCTTCGACGTCTGGCTCCCGGCCAAGTACCGCGACCGCGGCCCCAAGGCCCTCACCGCCGGCATCGGCGAACTCGCCTACACCGGCGGCAAGTACGTGATCACCATGGACCCGGACGGCCCGCCCACCGACTGGTGGATCTACGAGGACCTGAAGTTCCCGTACAAGCGCAACATCGCCGCCGTCGGCTTCGACCGGGACGAGATGACCCTGGAGGGCATCACCCGCGAAGAGATGCGCCGCGGCTGCTGGGACCCCAAGGCGCGGCTCCTCGACATGGACCTCAACCACGTCGAGGCCTCCCTGTGCTTCCCGACCTTCCCGCGCTTCTGCGGGCAGACCTTCGCCGAAGCCCACGACAAGGAGGTCGCCCTGGCCTGTGTGCGCGCCTACAACGACTGGATGGTCGAGGAGTGGTGCGGCGACAGCGGGGGCCGGCTGATCCCGCTCTGCATCATCCCGCTCTGGGACATCGGCCTGGCCGTCGCCGAGATCCGGCGCAACGCCGCGCGCGGGGTGCGGGCCGTGACCTTCTCCGAGATCCCGACCCACCTGGGACTGCCGTCCATCCACTCCGGGTACTGGGACCCCTTCTTCGCCGTCTGCCAGGAGACCGGCACCGTCGTCAACATGCACATCGGGTCCAGCTCCCAGATGCCCGCCGCGTCCCCCGACGCGCCGCCCGCCGTGCAGGCCTCGCTCAGCTTCAACAACGCCATGGCCTCGATGATGGACTTCCTCTTCAGCGGGGTCCTGGTCAAGTTCCCGACGCTGAAACTGGCGTACAGCGAGGGCCAGATGGGCTGGATCCCGTACGCCCTGGAGCGCGCCGACGACGTGTGGCAGGAGCACCGCGCCTGGGGCGGGGTCAAGGACCTGATCCCCGAGCCGCCGTCCACGTACTACTACCGGCAGATGTTCTGTTGCTTCTTCCGCGACAAGCACGGCATCGCCTCGCTCGACGTCGTCGGGCGCGACAACGCCACCTTCGAGACCGACTACCCGCACGTGGACTCGACCTTCCCGCACACCAAGGAGGTCGCCCTCGACCACGTCAAGGGACTGGACGAGGAGACCGTCTACAAGCTGATGCGCGGCAACGCCATCCGGATGCTGGGCCTCGACCTCGACAGGGACCGCGAGGACCGGCGGACGGGGCGGTAGGCGCGGTGGACCTCACCTACACCGAGGAGGAACAGGAGTTCCGGGCCCGGCTGCGCGCCTGGCTCGCCAAAGTGCTCCCCGAGCTCCCGGCCAAGCCCTCGCCCGACGACTGGCCGGGCCGCCGCGCCTACGACGCGGGCTGGCAGCGCAGGCTGTACGACGCCGGGTACGCCGGACTGCACTGGCCGGTCGACGCGGGCGGCGGCGGGGCCACCCCCACGCAGCACCTGATCTACCTGGAGGAGGCCGAGCGCGCGGGCGCCCCGTACGTCGGCGCGAACTTCGTCGGGCTGCTGCACGCCGGCCCGACCATCGCCGCCGAGGGCACCGCGGAGCAGCGGGCGCGCTGGCTGCCGCCCGTGCTGCGCGGGGACGAGGTGTGGTGCCAGGGGTTCAGCGAGCCGGACGCCGGCTCCGACCTGGCCTCGCTGCGCACCCGCGCCGTCCGTGAGGGCGACGAGTACGTGATCACCGGGTCGAAGATCTGGACCTCGCACGCGGAGGTGGCCGACTGGTGCGAGCTCCTGGTGCGCACGGACGCGACCGCGCCCAAGCACCGCGGGATCACCTGGCTGGCCATGCCCATGGACGCTCCGGGGGTGACGGTCCGGCCGTTGCGGACCCTGGCGGGGTCCACGGAGTTCGCGGAGATGTTCCTCGACGGGGTACGGGTCCCGGTCGCCGACCGGGTCGGGGAGGAGAACGACGGCTGGCGGGTCACGATGGTGACGCTCTCCTTCGAGCGCGGCACCGCCTTCGTGGGCGAGGTCGTCGCCTGCCGGCGGACCCTGGGCGAGCTCGCGCGCACCGCGAAGGCGAACGGCCGCTGGGACGACCCGGTCCTGCGCCGCCGCCTCGGGCGGCTGTACGGGGAGTTCGGCGCGCTGTGGCGGCTCACCCAGTGGAACGTCAGCGAGTCCGAGCGCTCGGGCGGCGTCCCGGGCATCGGCGGCAGCGTCTTCAAACTGGCGTACTCCCACGCCCGCCAGGAGCTGTACGACACCGCCGCCGAGGTGCTCGGGGCCGAGGCGCTCTCGCTGGACGAGGAGTGGACCCTGGACCGGCTCTCGTCCCTCTCGTACACGATCGCGGCGGGCACCTCCCAGATCCAGCAGAACATCGTCGCCGAGCGGATCCTCGGCCTTCCGAAGGGCAGGTGAGCGTTCCGTGGACTTCCAGCCGACGCAGGACCAGCGGGACCTGCGGGCAGGCGTACGGGACCTCTTGGCCGGCCGGTACGGGCGCGAGGCGCTGCGCGCGGCGGTCGACGGTGGGGTGTGCGTGGACCGGGCGCTGTGGCGGGAGCTCGGCGAGGCCGGGTTCTTCGCGCTGCGGCTCCCCGAGGAGGAGGGCGGGGTCGGGCTCGGCATGCCGGAGGCGGTCCTCGTCTTCGAGGAGGCCGGGCGGGCGCTGCTCCCCGGTCCGCTGGTCGCCACCCACCTGGCCGCCGGCTCTGTGCCGGGGGCGGCGCAGGGCACGGTGGTGGTGACGGCCCTCGACCTCGGCGGGCCGCTGGTGACCCACCTCGGGGAGTCCGACGCGGTGCTCGGCGCGGCGGCCGTGCCCGCCGGGGAGGCGGTGCGGTCGGTGGATCCGCTGACGCCGCTGTCGCGGGTCGGCGTACGGGGCTCCGTACGGGATCGGGACGGGTCGGGTGGGTCGGGCGGGTCGGGTGGGCCGGGCGGGCCGGCCGCGGCGGCCGCGTCCGCCGCGGC
>NZ_JAGGOW010000153.1 GCF_018614135.1 Streptomyces sp. ISL-66 | reverse complement strand
CGGCAGAGGGTGGCGGCGCGGCTCGCCCGGGAGCCGCGGGCGCCAGGGCGGCGGGGGCTCCGGCGAAGGACCGGAGGGCGTCGATCGGCCCGGCGCCCCGCTGAAAGGGGGCCGGCTGCGCGAGGTCGGGCATCGCGCCGCCGTAGCCCTGCGGTGCGGACAGTGGGGGAGCGCCGTAACCCTGCGCCGCCGGAGGCGGGGGAGGCGGCAGTGGGGGGCCGAACGCGCCACCGCGTACGGAGGTCACCTCGGCGAAGTCGGAGTCGGAGCCAGAACCGACGCCAACGGACGACGGTACGGGGGCCGTTGCGGGGCGGGGACCGGCCGACTCGTACCCGGCGAACAGGCCGGCGAGCCCGGCGGGAGGCTCGCGCCAGCCGGAGGGCGCGGGGGCGGGCTGACGGCGGCCGATCCGGATCGAGCGGAGCTTCGGCAGGTCGGTGCGGCGCCGGAGGTCGGCGGTGGCCAGGGCGATGCGCACGCCGGTCCAGTCCTCGCCGGTCCGCTGGGCGACCGACGCGCGCAGCACCAGACGGCCGCTGTCGTCGCCCTGACGGTGGGTGAGCCGGTAGGTCGGCACCCAGACGGCGCCCGGCACCCCGTACTCCAGCTCCACTTCCACTTCGGCCCGCGCCTGCGCCCCCGCGGCACCGGTACCGGCGCCGTCGAGGGTCAGGACCGCGCAGACCGTGGTCTCCACGTGTGCCGACGGTGCGTCGGTGGAGGCGCGGGCGAGCCGGTCCGCGGCGACGGCGAGCTCGTGCTCGACATCGCGCAGGGCCTCCTCCAGCTCGACGAGGCGGGCGTGCAGCCCCGTCAGCCGCTCCTCGACGAAGTCGGCGAGCTCCAGCCACGCCTCGACCGGGGTGCGGCGGTACTGGTACGGGTCCTCGGGCATGCGGGCGGGTGGGACCGGGTGGAGGGCCCTGACCTCCTCGATCAGGCCCAACTGCCGGTTCCGGCGCCCGCGCGCCGCCGCCTGTGCGTCGCGCAGCCGCTCGACCTCGCGCCGCAACGCGTCGGGCGTGCCCGATCCGAGCGGCTCGGCCTCGATCTCCACCCGGGCCTCGGTGACGCGCACCCCGGGGGCGCCGAGCACGCGGGCCCGCAGCGAGCCGGGATCCAGCGAGCGGGGCAGTCCCGTCACCCGTACCCGGCCGTCGGGCGGCACGCTGCCCCGCGCCAGGCGCCGACATAGCGCGCCTTGCGCGTACACCACGACCGAGTCGAGGGTCGCCCCCCACCTCGGTGCCGTCCCTGCCGTCCCTGCCGTCATGTGCTCCGCCCCCCGCCGCTCCGCGCTGTGCGCAGCCTACGCCCGAGCGGTCTCACGTCGAAGTGCCGTCAGCAGTCCCCGGGCGGCCCATGACCGTCGTCCGGGTCGTTGGGAGGAGTACCCGTGGTTGCTCCGTGCCGTCGGGGCGTGGCCGGCGCTACTCGGGTGGAGGCGTCGGGGGCGGTTCGGGCATCGGCTCCGGTCCGGGGACGGGCCTGGGGACCGGCCTCGGTGTGTGGGGGTCGCGGGGGAAGGGGTGCGTGGGAGGTACCGGGCTCGATCCCGACGGGTTCGGGTGCGTCGGTGGCCCCGCCTTCGTGTGCCCGCCCGTGTTCGTGTGCGTGTATGCGTTCGCGTTCGTCATGGTGAACCCGGCTCGTCGCAGCGGGAAACCTTTCTCACTTTCCCCCTGCCCGCTCTCATCCGGCCGAATCCACGATCCGCGGTGGCCCTCCGCCTCCCCCTGGCTGCACGTTCCGCTGCGCCATCGTCGGCCCCGCGGGGGCCCGGCCGCTCCCGACGAGCTGCCGAAGCGCTTGCGCGGCCACGGCGCGGGTATGCACACAGAGCAGAAGCAGAAGGCACGGCAGGAGAGGGGCCTTGCCATGGACGGGCCTGAGCTCTCGCGGCAGGAACAGCGCATCCTGGGCGACATCGAGGAGAACCTGCGCGCCGACCAGCTCCTGGACCGCAGGCTGCGCACCCTGCACCGCGGTATCCGCCCCTGGGCATCCACGAGGGACTGGTACCGCCACCACGGGCTCGGCCTGTGCACCGGGCTCCTCGGCATCACCTGCGCAGCACTCTTCGTACGGGCCGTCTCCGCCCCTTCCCCGGCGCTGATCTGGGCCTTCGCCGCCGCCTGGGTGCTCACGCTGATCCCTCTGCTCCTGCTCGTGATCCGGTGGTGCCGCAAGGCAGCGGCGGCCTCGGCGGGCCGCAAGAAGGGCTGACTTCCCTCACCTGAACCCCGGTGCCCGCTGGCCTCGGTGCCCCGCGCCGTCGCCGTCCGGTCGCCGTCATGTCGTACGTCTTCGCGCACCGGGCTCAGCCGCGACCGGGCTCAGCCCGTCTCGCGCAGGTCAGCGGCGGCCCCCTTGGAGAGTTCGATCCGGACCAGGGCCGCCGCCAGCCTCGGCAGGTCCTCGGCGGTGACGAGACGCGCCAGACCTGTCGCCGTCTTCGGGAGCCCCAGTTCGGCGGCGGCGTGGCGGGCCCGGCCGTCGAACGCGGGGCGCAGCTCGGGCCACACTCCCTGTGCCTCCCGGCAGAAGATGTCCGCTCCCACCGGCCCGATCCTCGGGACCTCCTGCAGCAGCTCCCGGATCCGGTCCGGGTCGCCGCCGGCCTCGTCGCGCAGCCGCCGCAGGTCTCCGCCGTACCGGTCGAGTACGAGCTCGGCCCCGGCCCCGAGCGCTGTGGCCGTGCTCTCGTCGTAGCGGCGGTAGTGGGCGCGGCCGAGGGCGTCCACCCGGTCCTGCCACGAGGCGGCGGTCATCGCCCGTGGCGTGCGCAGTCCGGCTGCGAAGAGTTCCCGGGCGGCGGCCACCGCGATGTCGGCACGGATGCGCACCGAGAAGAGCACGCAGAGGGTCAGTAGCTGGTACAGCGGCGCAGGGGTGTTCCGCAGCCGGATGCCGGCTTCCTCGGCATGGGTCCGCCCGTACTCCTCCAGCAGGCGCTTGGCCGTCACTGCCGGGGCCATCGACGTCATCGACGTCATGGCGTCCTCCTCCCGTCGTCCGTGCAGGCGCCTCACTGAAGCAGCTACCCCGTCACGCCGTCGCCACCCGGATGACGCGCCGCCTTCCAGATCGGCGGCGCCCTGTTTGCCGCCGCGCGCACCGCTCAGGGGGCCCGGCTGATCATCGGCGACGTGCTGATCACGGGCGCGCCACCCGGGCCCTCCGGGGCCTGCCCCAAACCTGGTCCCCGGCATGCCCGCCCCATCGGAGCAGCGCATTGCGGTGGCCTTCCGATGCCCGGGTGACCCGTCGGGGGATGTCCTGGCGCATGATCGTTTCTGCATGATGGCCTCCCCCCATGAACACGCACACCAAGCTCGCACTCGCGACCGGGCTGACCGCCGCCCTGGCGCTGGCCGCCCCGCTGGCCAGCGCCGCGTCCTCCGCCCCCGCCGCGCCGGAACCGACCCCGGCGCCGCTGTACACCTCCGCGAACGCGGTGCCCGGCAAGTACATCGTGACCCTGGAGAAGGGGGTGGACGCGGCCAAGGCCGCGCAGCGGCTGCGCCTGTCACCGTCGTACGTCTACGGCTCGGCGTTGAACGGCTTCGCGGTCCCGATGAACCCGCTCCAACTGACGATCGTCCGCAACAGCCCGGGGGTGAAGTCGGTGGAGGAGGACGCCAAGGTGATGTCCGCGCCGATGCGGGCCTCCATGAGCGGGACGCGGGCGCCGTCCTCGTCCTGGGGCCTGGACCGGATCGGCCAGAAGAAGCTGCCGCTCGACGACGACTTCAGCACGCAGGGCAACGGCGCGGGGGTGACCGCGTACATCCTCGACACCGGCATCGACTACGCCCACGACGAGTTCGGCGGGCGCGCCACCTTCGGCTACGACGCCGTCAGCGCCCTGGCGAAGGGGCAGGACTGCAACGGCCACGGCACGCACGTCGCGGGCACGGTGGGCGGCAAGACGTACGGTGTGGCGCGCAAGGTCAGTCTGGTCAGCGTCCGCGTGCTCGACTGTGACGGCAGCGGGCAGTGGTCGGGGATCATCGCCGGCCTGGACTGGGTGGCCAAGAACGCCAAGCAGCCGGCCGTGCTGAACGGCTCCCTCGGCGGGGACAGGTCCGATGCCGTGAACAATGCCGCGAACGCCCTGTCCGAGGCCGGTGTGCTGCCGGTCATCGCGGCGGGCAACTCCTCGAAGGACGCCTGCACCGTCTCCCCGGCCTCGGCGTCAGGCGTGCTGACGGTGGCGGCGAGCAACAGCTACGACGAGGAGACGTCCTTCTCCAACTACGGCCAGTGCGTCTCGGTCTACGCGCCCGGCCAGGCCATCGTCTCGGCGAAGCTCAGCGGGGGCTCCGTCGCCCTGAACGGCACCTCCATGGCCGCCCCGCACGTGGCCGGAGTCGCCGCCCTCTACAAGGCCGCGCACCCCACGGCGGCCCCTTCGGAGATCACCGAGTTCATCGATGCCGAGTCCACGAAGGACGTCCTGGGCAGCATCAGCAAGAGCAGCCCCAACCGGCTCCTCTTCACCGGCGGCCTGTAGCCCACGGCGGATCGTGTCGCCGTAGACGAAGCGGGGAAGGAGAGTCGGGTTTCCGTCGTCATCCCGGCTGCTCACCGGGGTAGGTCTCCGCTGCCTCGCGTGGACGGGGCGGCCCCTCGGCTCGTGCCGAGGGGCCGCCGGGTTCCTCCGAGAGGGGCTCTCGTCCGTCCCGTCCCGTCCTGCCCTCGCCGCTGCCCGCGAGCACACCTCACGTGTCTAACGCGTCAAGTCGTCGGTTTGAGTCCCTCGAACAACGGACTCGCGGGGTAGCCTCGCGGCATGACCGAGTCGGCCTCTCCCCAGCAGTCTCTGCCGACGTGGGATCAGGTGGTTGTTCTGCGGGACTTCATCCACGCCCGGACATACGCTGCCGCCGTTCCGACCATCCGCCTCAACGGAGAGCCGCCTCATGCCCCGGGATCCTCTCTGGCACGTGTCGCGGAGGTCAACGGAGCGCTGTACGAAGTCACGTCTCACCTGTGCCGTCGTCTGTATGCCGAGCTCTCAACGGGTCGCGCAGGCCCTATCGCGGATGTCTCCTGGGCGGCCCTGGTGTCGATCGCCGAGGCCTGGCGCGAGGACTCTGAGCTGCCGGACTGGATGAGCGGGCTACTGGTCAGGCCGCACTGACTTCGAGCGCTGGCGGTGCTGGGAACGCCGCCTGTTCGTCGAACAGCTCGTGCTGCTGGAGGCAGTGGTGGAGCTGGCCGATCATGCGGTTGGAAAGGTTGCGCAAGGCGGAGGCATGCCAGTCTCCGTGACCGTCGCGGCGCCTGCGGTAGTGCGCTTTCGCACCGGGCGACGAGGTGAGGGGGGCGAATGCCCAGAGGTATCCGGCGTGGTTGAGGCGGTCGTTCTTGACCCATCGGCGGGTGATGGCGGACTTCTTCCCCGACGCCCTGGTGATGGGCGAGGAGCCCGCGTAGGCCTTCAGGCCGCGGGCGTCGGCGAACCGTTCCCGGTCGTCGCCGATCTCGGCCAGGACCCGGGCGCCGAGCTGGGCGCCCGGGCCGGGGAAGCTGAGGATGACCTCGGCATCCTCGTGTTGGGCGAAGGCCTCCTCGATGGTTTGGGCGAGGTTTGTCGGCGGCGGTGCAGGCAGCTTCCAGTTGTAGGAGCACGGCCAGCATCTGCTTGCCGAGGGCGTCTCGGGGTCACCCAAATAGCGCCCGCCGTGAAGGTCGAAGGCCAGCGCTACATATCCGAGCTCGGCGAGAGCATCGGCCCGGCGGCGCTCGACGTCGCTGAGCCCCACGCCCTCTGGCCCGAGCAGCACCGCGGGCCGACGGTCGACACCGGCTGGGAGCGCGAGGTGCCCGAGCATCGTCAAACCGTCGGCCGGATACTCGACCGTACGCGTCGTAATCATTGTCATGTGACTGGACTGTAGTGATCGTCGAGCCCGGTCCGGCCGGTGTTCTGCCGCTGGCAGAACAGCCCGGGTATTCCTCCTGACCGGCCCTCGCAGCGGGATTCTGAGAAACGCTGCAGGCAAATGACAGCTCCAAGGATCGGCGTCCTCGACGAGCAATAGCGAGCTCGCGCCGGGGTTCATTCACAGCTTCTGAGTAGGGAGGCCAGGGCTACACCAGTGCGTACGTTGACGGCGCGTTGGGGCACTTGTGCGCCCGCGGCGACCACGCGGGCGCCGCGCCATCATGCGGGCTGGGTGGTGATGGTGCACAGGCGTTTGGTGGCCCGGGTCTGAGCCACGTACAGGTCCCTCTCCCCGCCGGGGCGGGCCGTGATGATCTCCTCGGGGTTCAGGACGACGACCCCGTCGAACTCGAGGCCACGTGCTTCGGACGCGGGCACGATGCGTGCGTGGTCGGCGATGCCGTGAGCCGTCAACTGGCTCACCCGGGTGTCCGCGCAGATCACTCCCAGGAGTTCGTCCGGCTGCGCGGTGCTCTGGGCGCGCAGTTCCTCCACGACGGCGGTGACCAGCCCGTCCCCATGCGTGGTCACGGTGCGCGGGCTCTCACCGCTGCGCAGTGACCGTGTGGGCCGCTGGTCCGGAGCGATCCGCGCGAGCAGGTCCCGGACGCTCTCCAGGATCTCCTGCGTGGTGCGGTAACTGACCGTCAGGTCGTGCAGTCTGAACCGCGTCCCGACATGCGGGCTCAGGGCTTCCTTCCAGTCGCGTGCCGTCGTGGCCGGGCCCGACTGGGCGAAGTCACCCACCAGCGTCATCGCCCTCGCCGGGCAGCGGCGGACGATCATCCGCCACTGCATAGCGGTCAGTTCCTGCGCCTCGTCGACGACGACGTGCCCGTACGTCCGCTCGGGCGGGCCGTCGACCAGGCTCGCCGCCTCGTCCAGCAACGGCACGTCCGCATCGGTCCACGGGGCGTCCGGGGCACGCAGGAGAAGGGACCGCTCCTGCGGGGTCAGGGTCGGCAGGCGCTCGGCCAGGGCGTCGGCATCCGTCAGCAGTGCCTTCACGAGGTCGCCGGGCACCAGTCGCGGCCACAGCGCCTCGACCGCCCGGTCGACTCCGGCGTCGTCGAGGAGATCGGCCCCGATGGCATCCAGGTCCAGCTCGTGGACCGGACCCGGGTCGGCGGCGCCCTCGGCACGGCGCTGGGCGACTCCCGTGAACCGGTCGAGGTTCAGGCCCGTCATCCTTTCGGTATCGGCGTCGATCTGCTCCAGGAGGTCGCCCATGTCTCGTTGCATCGCGTCGGTGACGGCGTCGACCAGGAGTTCCTTGAACGCCCGGCGCGCGGGGTTGTGGCCGGATGCGTCCGCCAGGGCGGCGGCGCGTGCAGTGGCGACCTCCTTCTCGGACAGGTGGACCAGTTCCTGCCCGACCCGGACGGTGAAGTCACCGGCGGGGGCCTGGTGGTCTCGCAGCAGGCCGGCCAGGGCGTCGGCGAGGTCCAGGCCGCCCTTGAGGCGCGCCGTGTCGAACGGGTCCACCGCGTCCGGGGATACTCCGGCCAGTTCCTGACAGGTCGCCAGATCGACGTCGTTCTCTCCGAGCGAGGGAAGGACCTGGGAGATGTAGTCGAGGAAACGGGCGTTGGGGCCCACCACGAGGACGCCTTCCTCCGCGGCGCGCGGGAACGCGTACAGGACGTAGGCCGCCCGGTGCAGGGCGACCACCGTCTTGCCGGTGCCGGGCCCGCCCTGCACCACGGTCACCCCGCGGTGGGAGGAGCGGACGATCTCGTCCTGCTCGGTCTGCAGTGTCGCGACGGCCGCGTGCATCCGGCCCGTACGCCGTGCCGACAGAGCCTCGGTCAACGGGCCGTCCCCCACGACGTCTTCGTCGGTCGGGGCGGTCCCGTCGAGCAGTTCGTCGCTCAGCGAGATGACCGTGCGCTCCTCGAGGCGCAGGTGCCGGCGCCGGCGCAGATCCATCGGGTGGACCGGTGTCGCCTCGTAGAAGGGCCGCGCCGCGTTCGCCCGCCAGTCCACGAGCAGCGGCAGTTCGTCCTCCTCCGTGTGCAGTCCGATCCGCCCGATGCGCAGGGCCGTGCCGTCCGTCCAGTCGATGCGCCCGAAGACCAGCCCCTTCTCGGCGCCTTCCAGCCGACCGATCTCCTTGGTCAGACGCTCGGCGGCGATCTCTCTCTCGTGCGCCTCGCCGGCGCCGTCCGCCGGGGCCTTCAGCACACTCGCCCGGTTCGCTCGCGCCTCGGAAAGCCGCTCGGTGAGCAGCTCATACAATGAGGACACGTAACCTTGCTCCGATTCAACCGCACGCACAGCAGAATCATTTATGTTTGACAACAAGGGACTCCTTCGATTCGAGCCGCACCATACGGCCAAAGTTCCCTAAAGGTAAGTCTTGACTTACTTGTTGCGTCTATGTCCTTACGGCTGACCGCACTTCGTGTCATGCGTTCCGTCGTTTCCCTTGAATGCCGGTGATATTTTGCCGTGCACGGGAAAGGCAGTGAATCCACGGGAAAGGTTCGTGGTCGCTTCACAGGCCGGGATGGGGCTGGCCTGCATTCCAAATGCGGACACCGGCGGCCGCCGTGATCCGGTTGTGCGACGCGGCGAGTTGGGTGATGTTCCCGGCGCCGTGTGCGGCCCGGATGCCGGACCTCAACGACTCAACATGCTGACTTGACAGGGAAGATCAAGGTCACGGTCTTGCCGAGACCCATGTCGTCGGCGAGGCAGGCGCCGAGGCCGAGCCCGGTCATCCGGGCGAGCCAGCGCAGGCCGCGGAGCTGGTAGTCGCGCAGGGTGGCCCGCAGGGCGGCCGGCGGCTGCGGCGCCACGGAACCGTCAGGACCTCCCGAATCCCCCGAATCCCCCGAACCCTCCGCGTCCTGCGGATCGGCCGCGAGGAGTGCGCGCAGCCGCTCCAGCGGTCCGGTGGCCTCTACGTCGTACCGCGCGCCGTCGAGCTCCGCCGAGCCGGTCAGTACGGCGGCCAGCGCGTCGGAGGCCGTCACCCGCAGGTCGCTGCGGGTGCGGGCCCGGCGTGCCTCGGCCGGGTCGATGAGGACCCACTGGTCGCGCAGCCGGACGAGGGGGCGCTTCGCCTCGGCGAGCCGGTCCAGTTCTTCGGGGGTCAGGTCGCCCTGGCCGCCGAGGGCATGGCGCCAGCCGAGGGGGTGCGAGGCGCCGGGGGAGAGCAGACCGGGGAGGGCGGAGCCAGCGTCCCTGCCCGAGGCTTCGGCGGGACGGCCCACGACGGCCCGGGTGGTGAGCGTACGGGCGAGCCCGCGCGGCCAGTGCACCTGCACCCCGTCGGCGGCCAGGACCCGGGAGGCCTCGCCGAGCAGCTCCGCGACCTCCTCGTCGGCGAGCTCCACGGAATCGGGGACGGCCGCGCCGAGCAGCGGTGTGAGCGGCGGCCAGAGGCGGGCGGCCCGGCGCAGGGCCCGCAGGGCGTCCAGGCGGGCCCGCGGCGGGAAGGCGGCCGCCGCCGGGCCGGACCCGGCCCAGACGTGGGAGGCGTCCGCGACGAGGGCGGCGTCGGCCAGGCCGTGCATCTGCAGGACGGCCCGGAAACCTGGGGCCTCGGCCGTGGGCCGGTCCAGCTCGATCCGGAGCGAGAGGCGCACCCCGGCGTCGTGCCCGGCGGCGACCTCGGCGGCCCATTCCCGCAACTCGGGGTGGGGCCGGGACGCGGGGGCGGCGTAGGCGTGCCCCCCCGGCGGCGGCCGTCGCGGCGGGGGACCGGGGCAGGGTATCGGCGACGGCGTCGAGGAAGGCGCGCAGCAGCGACTCCGGCGCGGGCAGCCGGAGTG
>NZ_JAGGOW010000152.1 GCF_018614135.1 Streptomyces sp. ISL-66 | reverse complement strand
ACCAGCAATGGCAACTGGTCCGCGCGTCCGGAGTGCTGGCGCAGGTCCACACCGCGGGGCGGGTCAAGGACGCGGGAAACACGGTGCAGTACAGCTGGCTCGGCGTGTATTTCGAGGGCCGCGTCAGGGGCACCGGCGTGGGCATCGTGCTGGGTGACTCGGCCGCCGATTACGACGTCCAGGTCGACGGAGCCACCGTCGCCACGCTCGTCACGCCCGGCACCACCACGCACTGGATCAACGGGCTGCAGAACCGTGAGCACACCGTCCGGCTCGTCAAGCGCAACGACAGCCCGGGGGACACCAGTACGTTCGGGGGCTTCCTGGCCGCGCCCGGCGGCGCCGTACTGAGCAAACCGGCGGCCCGCAGTCGTCAGATCGAGTTCATCGGTGACTCCCTCACGGTGGGCTACGGCAACCTCTCGACCTCCCGCACCTGCACCTGGGACCAGGTCAAGCGGAACACCAACTCCGATGTGAGCTACGGCGCCCTCACCGCCCGGCAACTGAACGCCGACTACCAGATCAACGGCTATTCGGGCCTCGGCATGGTGCGCAACTTCAACGGAAGCTCGCCGGATGTCACCTACCGGACCTTCTACGACCGTGCCCTCCCGAACGTGTCCGGCGACGTCTGGCAGAACCCGGGCACCTGGCGCCCCCAGCTCGTGGTGGTCAACCTCGGCACCAACGACTTCTCGACCGCCGTCAACCCCGGGGAGCCGTGGACGCCCGACAGCCTCGCGGCCGGCTACCGCAGCGCCTACGGCGACTTCCTCCAGAAGCTGCGCACGAGCTACGGTGCCGGGACGACCATCGTGGCAGTCGGCGCAAGCCAATACGCCGCCCATGTCCAGCAGGTGGTCAAGGCACGCAACGACGCCGGCGACAGTGGGGTCCGCTACTGGTCCCTCGACGACTCGGGCCTGGACTTCCAAGGCTGCGACTGGCACTACTCGGCCCATGACGACCGACTCATCGCCGACCGGCTCACCTCGTTCCTCACCGGTCTGCCGACGGGCTGGTGAGGGTCTGTTGACGGCACCGCCGACGGCACCGGCGACGACTGCGGGGCTCGCATCCCAGCGCGGCTAGGGCTAGGGCTAGGGCTAGGGGGCCTGGCGTCGCGTGGCGACAGGCCCTAGGGAAGGGTCTGCGCGCACCAGATCGTCTTGCCGCCGGCGGTGTGCCGGGTGCCCCATCCCTGGGTGAGCTGCGCGACGAGCAACAGGCCCCGGCCGCCCTCATCGAAGTCGCGGGCCCGGCGCAGGTGCGGAGCGGTGTTGCTCGCGTCGGAGATCTCGCAGATCAGGGAAGTGTCGCGGATCAGCCGCAGCCTGATCGGCGGCTCCCCGTACCTGATGGCGTTGGTGACCAGCTCGCTGACGACCAGTTCGGTGACGAACGACGCCTCCTCCAGGCCCCAGGCGTCCACCTGGTCCACGGCGAGCTTCCTGGCGCGCGGCACCTGCGAGGGGTCGGGCTCGATGTCCCAGTCGGCGACGTGGTGGGGATCCAGCGCCCGGGTGCGAGCGAGCAGCAGGGCGGCGTCGTCGGTGCGGCGTTCGGGGAGCACGGCTTCCATCACCGTGTCGCACAGGGCCTCCAGGGAGGTGACCGAGTGGTTCAGGACCCGCTGCAGTTCGGCGATGCCCTGGTCGACGTCGCGCTCGCGGCTCTTCACGAGTCCGTCGGTGTAGAGGGCGAGCAGGCTGCCCTCGGGCAGTTCGACCTCGGTGGCCTCGAAAGGCAGCCCGCCGATGCCGAGCGGCGGTCCCGGCTGCGCGCGTACGGATGTCCTGGTGCTGTCCGGGGAGATGATCAGCGGCATCGGATGACCGGCGCTCGCCAGCGTCAAGCGGCGGGACACCGGGTCGTAGACCGCGTACAGGCAGGTTGCCCCGAACTCGCCGGTCGGCTCGAAGTGGCCGGCCGGCTGGAGGTCGCTGGACAGGTGGATGATCAGGTCGTCGAGGTGGGTCAGCAGCTCGTCCGGCGGTAGGTCGATGTCGGCGAGGGTGCGGACCGCCGTGCGCAGCCGGCCCATGCTGGCCGAGGCGTACAGGCCGTGGCCGACGACATCGCCGACGACCAGGGCGACCCGGGCGCCGGACAGCGGAACGACGTCGAACCAGTCACCGCCCACTTCCGCGCCGGATCCGCCGGGCAGGTAGCGGGATGCCACCTCGACCGCCTCCTGGCTAGGCAGCCCCTGCGGCAGCAGGCTGCGTTGCAGGGTCAGCGCGGTCGTGCGCTCGCGCGAGTACCGGCGGGCGTTGTCGATGGCGACGGCCGCCTTGGCGGTCAGCTCTTCGGCGAGGATCAGGTCGTCGGCGGTGAAGGCCTCGGGCCGGTCGCGGCGGGAGAAGGCGACGACGCCGAGCATCGCGCCGCGCGCCCGCAGCGGCACGGTGATCCGGCCGGTCAGTCCGTCCGCGGCGATCGACCCGTCGATCAACGGGTTGCCCGGTGGCCAGTGGGCCGGGTCGGCGGCGAGCCCGGGCCCGAAGGCCCATTCGCCGCCCTGGCCGGGCTCGGCGACGAGCTCGACCGCGGACCTGCCGGTGGCCATGCAGCGGGCGGCGATGGAACCGGGAGCGTGGCCGACGGAGGTGGTGGGCCCCGGCGCCCGGTCGGTGTCCTCCTTCGCGCTGTGCTGGGCCGCACGGCTGAGCGCGATGGCCTCGCCGGGGGTGAACGCGGACGCGGAGGGCGGTTCCTCCCCGCGCAGCACCTCGTCGAAGAGATCCACGCTGACGAGGTCGGCGAATCCCGGGACCGGGGTCCTGGCCAGTTCCCGGGCGGTGCCGATCACGTCGAGCGTCCGGCCGATGCCACCGCTGGCCTCGTTGAGGATGAGCAGGCGTTGCCGAGCCCAGTACTCGGCGCTCATGTCGAATCCCCAGTTGGCGATCGCGCGGATCCTGCCCTCGCCATCCCGGACGGGCCACATGCTGGTGGCCCAGGCGTTGGCGTAGTTGCTGCCGAGCGGGCGGAAGACGGTGATGAGGCGTGCGGGCTCGCCCGTCCTCGCCACCTCGGAGAGCCGGTTGGTGTACGCCATGTCGTCCAGCTGGGGGAACAGCTCGCGGTACTTCTCACCGAGCACCTGCTCCTCGGAGTGCGCCATCACCCGGCACGCGGAGGAGTTGACCCACAGGAACCGCAGCTCAGGGTCGTAGACGCCCAGCGCGAAGGGACACTGCTCGAAGGCCCGGTCGGCGATCACAGGGCGGCGTCCCCACGGCTGGACGGTCACCACGTGGCCCAGCGCGCGGCCGTCCTCACCGCTCAGCGGATGAGCGGTCACCACGGCGTCCACCGTGGAACCGTCCCGGTGGCGCAGCGGGACGACTCCCGTGGAGTCGCAGACGCTGCCGCGGTTCTCGGGGGACTCGGGGGACTCGGGTCGGGGATCGACCAGCAGGTCGGTCACGGGCCGCCCCACGGTCTCCTGCGCCGTCCAGCCCAGCAGCAGCCGCCCGCCCTCGCTCCAGCCGCTCACCATGCCGTCCGGGTCGACCACGACAGCGGCAGTCGGGGCATCCCGCTCGGTAGCCATCTCCACGCGCCACGCCTCCGTCCGGACAGCGGTGCTAGCCAGGACCGGTTTCCCGCGGCTGCTTCCAGCCTAGATCCGCTCCGTCCGGTGCGCGCCCCGGTCACGGTTCGTATCAGGCGAGGGACATGGAGCGACCGAGACGAATGTATTGACACGCCAATTGTGAGCGTTAACACTCAGCGGGCGGGCGCCACCCCGAGCCCCGGGCCGGCGACGCGTGCCCCCAACGGACCATGGAGTTCCCCCATGTCGGCTCACCTCTTCAGCCGCCGCGCCGTGATCAAGGCGACCGGCGTCGCGGCCGTGGCCGCGGCTGCCGGCCCCGTCCTCGGCTTCGCCTCCGCCGCGGCGGAGACGTCCCCGCTCAGGTCCGACGTCGGAGTCTCGACGTTCCCGTTCGACCTGGGTCAGGTCCGGCTCACCAGCAGCCGGTGGCTCGACAACCAGAACCGCACCCTGGCCTACCTCCGCTTCGTCGACGTCGACCGCCTGCTGTACAACTTCCGCGCCAACCACCGGCTCTCCACCAACGCCGCGGCCCCGACCGGAGGCTGGGACGACCCGGCGTTCCCTTTCCGGACCCACGTGCAGGGCCACTTCCTCACGGCGTGGGCCCAGGCCTACGCCGCACTCGGGGACACCACCTGCCGCGACAAGGCCGACCGGATGGTGGCCGAACTCGCCAAGTGCCAGGCCAACAACTCCACCGCGGGCTTCTCCGCCGGGTATCTCTCGGGCTTCCCCGAGAGCGACTTCGCCAGCCTCGAAGCGGGCACGCTGACCAACGGCAACGTCCCGTACTACTGCATCCACAAGACCATGGCCGGTCTGCTCGACGTGTGGCGCCTCATGGGCAACACGCAGGCCCGGGACGTGCTCCTCGCGCTCGCCGGCTGGGTCGACCGCCGCACCGCAGCGCTCAGCCGCAGCCAGATGCAGTCGTTGATGGGCGTCGAGTTCGGCGGCATGAACGAGGTGCTGGCCGACCTGTACCAACAGACCGGCGACGCGCGCTGGCTGACGGCCGCCCAGCGGTTCGACCATGCCGCGGTCTTCGACCCCCTCGCCGCGAACCTGGACCAGTTGGGCGGCCTGCACGCCAACACGCAGGTACCCAAGTGGATCGGAGCCGTCCGCGAGTACAAGGCCACCGGGACGACCCGCTACCGCGACATCGCCGCCAACGCATGGACGATCTGCACCACCTCGCACACCTACGCCATCGGCGGCAACAGCCAGGCGGAACACTTCCGGGCCCAGAACGCCATCTCCGGCTACCTCGTCCGCGACACCTGCGAGCTCTGCAACTCCTACAACATGCTCAAACTGACCCGGGAACTTTGGCAGTTGGACCCCGGCCGGGCGGCGTACTTCGACTTCTACGAGAAGGCGCTGCTCAACCATGTCATCGGCGCCCAGAACCCGGCCGACCCGCACGGACACGTCACCTACTTCACGCCCCTCAACCCGGGCGGCCGCCGCGGCGTGGGCCCGGCTTGGGGCGGCGGCACCTGGAGCACCGACTACGGCACCTTCTGGTGCTGCCAGGGAACGGGCGTCGAGTCCAACACCAAGCTGATGGACTCCATCTACTTCCACGACGGCACCACCCTCACGGTGAACCTGTTCCTCCCCTCCGTCCTGAACTGGACCCAGCGGGGCATCACCGTCACCCAGACCACCTCCTACCCGGCCGGCGACACCACGACGCTCAAGGTCACCGGCAGCGTCGGCGGGACCTGGTCGATGCGCGTGCGCATCCCCGGATGGACCTCGGGCGCCACCATCAGCGTCAACGGCGTCGTCCAGAGCATCACGGCCAACCCGGGCACCTACGCCATCCTCACCCGGCCCTGGGCCTCCGGCGACACCGTCACCGTGAAGCTCCCCATGCGTGTGGCCCTCCAGACCGCCAACGACAACCCCGAGGTCGCGGCGATCACCTACGGCCCTGCCGTCCTCGCCGGCAACTACGGCAGCACCACACTGTCCTCCCTCCCTGCCCTGGACCCCTCCTCGATCACCCGCACCAGCAGCACCGCCCTCGCCTTCACCGCCACCGCCAACGGAACGACGGTCGACCTCGGCCCGTTCCACGACGCCCAGGGCTTCAACTACACCGTGTACTGGCGGACCGACAGTCCCGGCTTCCGTCTCGTCAACGCCGCCAGCGGACTCGTCCTCGGGATCCGGGACATGTCCACCGCCGACGGGGCCCCCGCTCTGCAGTGGACCGACTCCGGCACCGCCGACCACAATTGGCTCCCCGTCGTCGACGGCACCGCACTGCGGCTGCGCAACCTCCACAGCGGCAAGGTCCTCGGCGTGCAGGACATGTCCACCGCCGACAACGCCCCGATCCTCCAGTGGGCCGACACCGGCACCGCCGACCACCGGTGGACCGTCGTCGACGCCGGCAACGGCTACCACAAGCTTCGGAACGTCCATACCGGCAAGCTGCTCGGCATCGCGGACGGCTCCACCGCCAAGGGCGCCGCAGCCGTACAGGTACCCGACGCCGGCGCCCCCGCCGGCCAGTGGCAGTTCGTCCCCGACGGCGCAAGGCGCATCCAGAACGTCGCCAGCGGGCGGGTCCTCGGCGTGAAGGACATGTCCACCGCCGACGGCGGCCTCGCCATCCAGTGGGACGACAGCGGCACCGCCGACCATCTCTGGACGGCCGTCGTCGACACCGGCGGCTACCTGCGCCTGCGCAATTCCCACAGCGGCAAGGTCCTCGCCGTGGAGAACGGCGGCACCGCCAACGGCGCCCGGATCGTCCAGTGGGCGGACAACGGCACCCCCGACCACCGGTGGCGCCTGCGCCACGGCGGCGGTGACACCTTCAGGATCCAGTGCGCCAACAGCGGCCGTGTCCTCGGTGTCTCCGGCGCCTCCACCGCCCAGGGAGCCCAGGCCGTCCTCTGGGACGACAACGGCACCAACGACCACCTGTGGCGATTCATCTGACCCGGCCCCGAGCCCCTCGGCCGCCACGGGCCGATCGCGCGCACCACCTACGACCGCCGGAGGATTCCGCATGGCCGCACGCTATTTCGAGGACTACGCACCCGGCCGCGGCAGGGCGGCTCCGCGTGCGGCCCTGGACTCCGACGCACCCAGAATCGACCTCAACGGGGACTGGGCGTTCCGGTTCTCGCCCACCCTGCGCCCGGAACCGGACGGATTCGAGGCCCCGGACTTCGACGACGGCTCCTGGGACGCCCTTCGCGTCCCCTCGCACTGGCAACTGCACGGCCATGGCCGTCCCATCTACGTCAACATCGCCTACCCCATACCGGTCGACCCGCCCTTCGTCCCGGACGAGAACGAGACCGGGGACTACCGCCGGACCTTCGACCTGCCCGCCACCTGGGCGGGCACGCCGGCCGTGCTGCGCTTCGAGGGCGTGGACTCCTGCGCCCGGGTCTGGCTCAACGGGCGTGACCTGGGCGTCACTTACGGCAGTCGCCTGCCGACCGAGTGGGACGTGACCGAGGTGCTGCGGCCCGGCCGCAACGTGCTGGCGGTCCGGGTGCACCAGTTCTCCGCGGGCACCTACCTCGAGGACCAGGACACCTGGCGCCTGTCGGGCATCTTCCGCGACGTGTCCCTGCTGGCCCGTCCCGCGGGCGGCATCCGGGACGTCTTCGTGCACGCCGACTACGACCCGGACACCGGCGCGGGCCGGCTCCGAGTGGAGGCCGACGCGGACGCCCCGGTGCGGATCGACATCCCGGCCCTCGCAATCCACGACCGGCCGGCCGGGACCGAGTTCGCCTTCGCGGCGGTACGGCCCTGGAGTGCGGAGGATCCGCAGCTCTACGAGGTGTACCTGGCCACCGGCAGCGAGCGGGTCCGGATCCGGGTCGGGTTCCGCAGCACGACCATCGACGAGGCCGGGGTGCTCCGGGTCAACGGCCGCCGGGTGGTGCTGCGCGGCGTGAACCGGCACGAGTTCGACCCCGATCACGGCCGTGCGCTCTCACTCGAAGCCATGCGCCGCGACGTGGAGTTGATGAAGCGGCACAACATCAACGCCGTGCGCACCGCGCACTACCCGCCGCACCCCGCGTTCCTCGACCTGTGCGACGAGCTCGGCCTGTGGGTCATGGCCGAATGCGACCTCGAGACCCACGGCTTCGAGCACGCCGACCCGGAGCGCTGGCAGCGCAACCCCTCCGACGACCCCCGCTGGCACGACGCCTACCTGGACCGCATCGAGCGGACCGTGGAACGGGACAAGAACCACCCGAGCGTCATTCTGTGGTCGCTCGGCAACGAGGCCGGCGACGGCCGCAACCTCCGGGCCATGTCCGAGTGGGTTCGCCGGCGCGACCCGTCCCGCCCGATCCACTACGAGGGCGACCGGCTCGGCGAGTACACCGACGTCCACGGCGAGATGTACCGGCCGCCCGCCGCCGTCGCCCGGATCGGCCGGGGACAGCTGCTGCCGGGCGAGGTCTCCTACCCGGCCCGCGCCGGCTCCGGCGACCCGGCGGACGACCCGCGCAACCGCAAGCCCTTCCTGCTCACCGAGTTCGCCCACGCCATGGGAAACGGGCCCGGCGGGTTCGCCGAATACCTGCGGCTGTGCGACGAGTACCCGCGGGTCCAGGGCGGCTACGTCTGGGAGTGGATGGACCAGGGGCTGCGTACCCACGACGCCCAGGGGCGCGAGTTCTTCGGCTACGGCGGCGACTTCGGCGAGGACCTGCACGACGGCAACTTCATCTGCGACGGCCTGGTCCTCCCCGACCGCACCCCCTCTCCCGGTCTCCTGGAGTACGCGAAGGTGAACGCCCCCGTCCGGATCGGCCCCGGCCCGGAGGCGGACACCCTCGCGGTGGAGAACCGCTACGAGGTGCTGGACCTCTCCCATCTGCGGTTCACCTGGTCGCTGGCCCGCGACGGGGTCCAGCTGGACCACGGCGTGCTGCCCACACCGGAGCTCGCGGCCGGGGAGCACGGCCGGCTGCCGATGCCCCGGCTGGACCCTCCCCCTGCTACCGCTGCGAGGTGCCCACAGGGCGCGCAGGACGGCGGAGGCGAGCTCTGGCTCACCGTCCAGGCGGAGCTGGGCAAGCCCGCCGACTGGGCCCCCGAAGGCCACGTGGTCGCCTGGGGACAGCTCCGGCTCTCCGCGACGCGCGGCCGCCGGCCGATCGGCCGGCCGGGCCCGGCCCGCAGCGAGGGCGAACAGATCCTGCTCGGCCCCGGCCGCTTCGACCGGACCACCGGAGCCCTGCTCGCCATCGGCGGACTTCCCCTCCGCGGGCCACGACTGAACCTGTGGCGCGCCCCTACCGACAACGACCGGGGCTGGCACCAGCGCGACGCCGCCTACTGGAAGGACCGCGGGCTGGACCGACTGCGCCGCCGCACCGTCTCCGTCACCCCTGACGCACAGGGCATGACCGTCGTCGTCCGTAGCGCCGCCGCCGCGGGCAGCTCCGGCTACCTCACCACCTACCGCTGGGACAGCGACGGGGACAGCCTGCGCCTGCGGGTGCATGCCGAGCCCGTCGGCCACTGGCCGGAGCGAGGCGACGACTTCCCGGACCCCATGGTGGACCCGGCACTCCCGCCGGAGGAATACCGAGAGCTGGTCCGCAGGAACAGGTCCCGCTCACTGGCCCGCATCGGACTCGACTGGGAGCTTCCCGCCGACCGGTCCCAGGTGGAGTGGTTCGGCACCGGGCCGGGCGAGGCCTACCCCGACTCGCGCCAGGCGGTTCGCGTCGGACGGTTCCGCGCGAGCGTGGACGAGCTCCAGACGCCGTACGTGCGCCCCCAGGAGAACGGCAACCGGGCGGACACCCGCTGGGCCACCTTCACCGACGGAGCAGGGAGGGGACTGCGCGTCGTGGGCGAAGAGCCGTTCCATTTCGCCGCGCGCCGCTGGACCGACCAGCAGCTCGACGCCGCACGACACGACAGCGATCTCGTCCCGGGCCCGGTGATCCACCTCCACACCGACCATGCCGTCCAGGGCCTCGGCACCGCCGCCGTGGGACCCGGTGTCCTGCCCCAGCACCGGCTCGAACTCGCGCCGGCGGACTTCGGGTTCATTCTGACCCCCCTGCGGCAGCCTTCGCGCTGAGACGGACGTCGACGGAGTGGAGCCAGGATCATCCTGGCTCCACCCCGGCATCACCCTGGCTCCACTCCATGGTGCGGACGTGTCACTGGAACTGTGCGAAGAACCGCCAGATCTCTCCCTTCGTCCAGGTGGTGACGCCGCTCTCGTTGGAGGAGCCGTCGACCGGACCGGGCATGTGGCCTCCGTCGAACGCCGCCCATTGGACCGGGTACCCGGCACGGCAGCCCGAGTAGGTGGTGGTGATGTGCGTCCGGCTGCCCGGCGCGGGCTCGCGCGGGCTCTGGGAAGTGCAGCCGTTGTTGCTGACGAACCTGTCGCGCAGGGACCGTCCTTGCGCGATGTCGAGGACGGAGTCGCCGACGCCGTGGATTCCGAAATAGGCGATGGGCTGGGTTCCGCCGCTGCACCCGCTGATCTGGCCGCCGGAGATGACCGCGACGGCTCTGAAGACGTTCGCCCGGCTACATGCGAGTGCGTAGCTCATACCGCCGCCCCAGCTGAAACCCGTGGCGAAACGCTGCGCCGTGTTGACGCAGAGGCCGCCTTCGATGCGCCGGATCATGTCGTCGACGAAGGTGATGTCCTCACCACCCGAATTGGCCCAGCCGTTGCCGAGGCCCTGGGGAGCGACGAGGATCGCGCTGTTGTTCGACTGTTCCTGTTGGCCGTAGTAGGACCAGGCGGTCCCGCTCGTTCCGCCCGAGGCGACCTCGCCGGCGGTTCCGCCCCGCCAGTGGAACGCGAAGATCAGCCGGTAGGGGTGGCCGTTGTCGTAGTTGGCGGGAACTCTGAGGATGAAGCTGCGGCTCTTGCCGCCGCTCTGAATCGTGTGCGTACCGCTCGACAGAGTCGGGGCGCTGCCGCATCCGCCGCCGCCGGACGACAGCTTGATCATCTGCCATTGCTGGTTGGCGCCGCCCCAGTCGGTGTACTGGACGATGTTTCCGCCGTTGGCGGTGGCGGCGCCCTGCACCTCCACGGCCTTGCCGCTGTTGCGGTTGATCAGCCGTACGTGGCCTGCGTCGGAGTCGGCCAGGCGGAACTGCTGGTTGGCCCCGTTGCCGTCGGCCCACTGCGCGATCGCGGCGCCGTCGGTGGTCGAGGCGCCGGCCACGTCGAGAACCTTGCCCGAATGCCGGGCCTTGAGCCTGTAGAAGCCGCCGCCGGAGTCCACGAACTGCCACTGCTGGTTGGCTCCGTCGCCGCGCGTCCACTGGATGACCCGCGCGCCGTCGGCGGTGGACCCGTCACGGACGTCCAGCGCCTTGCCGCTGTTGCGGTTGACCAGGACGTACCAGGCGTTGGTGTCCACCGTCGCCGCCTCGGCGGGCGTCGGCTTCACCGCGACGAGCATGCCGATCGCGAGGGTCGCCGCCACCACGGCGGCCAACCGGGACCACCAGCGGTGTGTTCGTTGAGGGGCGGGGGAAACCGCACCGTAGGTCTTCATCGATTCACCCTCTTCGCCGTCGCAGGTCAGGTGCGGGTCCAGCGTTGGTTGCTGCCGTTCGAGCAGGAGTAGAGCTGGATCAGGGTGCCGTTGGCGGTGCCGCCGCCGACGGCGTCAAGGCAGAGGCCGGACTGGACGCCGACGATGGAACCGTCGGAGTTGAGGCGCCACTTCTGGTTGTCGCCACCCCAGCAGCTGTAGATCTGGACTTTGGCGCCGTTGCCGGTGCCGCCCGCGTCCAGGCACTTGTTGTCGTAGACCTTGAGCTCGCCCGCGGCGGTGTAGGTCCACTGCTGGTTGGTGCGGTTGTTGCAGTCCCACAGGTTGAGCTGGGTGCCGTCGGTGGTGCTGGAGCCGGGCACGTCCAGGCAGCGGCCCGAACCGACGCCCTTGATCTGTCCGGAACCGGGCGAGGGGGTGGAGGAGCCGCCGTTGAGTGCGTTGAGGACGGAGGTGTAGGCGGGCTTCTTGCTGCCGTCGCCGTTGAACAGCAGCGGCGACTGCTCCGATCGCCAGGAGTCGGTGTCGCGCACACCCCAGACGGTGATGCCCAGGCAGCGCGGGACGGCCAGGCAGTCGTTGGTCACGTTGGCGTAGGTCGTGGCCGAAGCGCCCTGGATGTCGAGTTCGGTGACGGCCACATCGACGCCGAGGGCGGCGAAGCTCTGCAGGGTGGTGCGGAAGTTGCTGTTGTAGGGGCTGTCGTTGTTGAAGTGCGACTGGAAGCCGACGCAGTCGATCGGCACGCCGCGCTGCTTGAAGTCGCGGACCATCGTGTACATGGCCTGGGTCTTGGCCCAGGTCCAGTTCTCGACGTTGTAGTCGTTGTAGCAGAGCTTGGCGGCCGGGTCGGCGGCGCGCGCGGTGCGGAAGGCGACCTCGATCCAGTCGTTGCCGGTGCGCTGCAGGTTGGAGTCGCGCCGGGCTCCCGAACTGCCGTCCGCGAAGGCCTCGTTCACGACGTCCCACTGGGCGATCTTGCCCTTGTAGTGAGCCATCACGCCGTTGATGTGGCTGGTCATCGCCTGGCGCAGCGTGCTGCCGCTGAGGCTCTGCATCCAGCCGGGCTGCTGGGAGTGCCAGGCCAGGGTGTGGCCGCGCACCTGCTTGCCGTTCTGCACCGCCCAGTTGTAGACGCGGTCACCGCCGGCGAAGTTGAACTGGCCCCGCTGGGGTTCCGTGGCGTCGATCTTCATCTCGTTCTCGGGCGTCACCGAGTTGAACTCGCGGCCCGCGATCGTCGTGTACGCCGAGTCCCCCAGCCTGCCCGAGGCGATGGCGGTGCCGAAGTAGCGGCCGCTCTGCGCCGCCGCGCCGCCGAGCGTGCTCTCGGCGGCCTGTGCGGTCAGCGGCGCCGCCAGCACGGCGGCCGAGCCGAGCACGCCGACGACCAGGGCCATGCACAGACCGCCGATCTTCCGGCGGACGGTGGGTGGGGGAGTGGCATGTGAGCCCATGGATGAGCCTCCAGGTCAGAAATCACGGAAGGATTGATGGGTGCGGGCCTCGGTCAGCGGACGACCGTGTTGAACTCCAGGGCGGGGTCGGCGTTCCGGACGAGGGACTTGGCCTGCTCCGGCCACCACACGCCGGCGGCGGGATCGACGATGCCGTACTCCGGGTCGATGGTGCCGCCCGGGATGCCGCGGTCGCACTGGCCGTCGGACTGGCCGACGGTCTTGATCCACAGGTAGGCGTCGACGAGCGGGACACCAGTGTTCGCGGTCGGTCGGTCGCCGATGCCGCGACCGGGAGCGTTGCACCAGGTCTGCGGGTCGCCGCTGTACTTGCCGGCGGGAGGGGTCCAAGCGCCCCGGCCGTTGCGGCTGGTGTCGACGACGAGGTGGGTGAGCTCCTGCGCGGGCGGGGAACCGACGTTCTGCTGGAACCACACGTCGGTCCAGTGCCAGGTGGACGGGTCGTCCACGTTCACGGAGTTGCCCGGCTGCCCGTCGTTCGGCGCCGCGGGGGAGTAGTACTGGCTCGCGCACCACTCCGGGTGCCCCTTGGCCCAGTCCGGGCCCTTGGTGGCGAACCACAGGCACTGGGAGACCCAGCTGCCGTAGTGGTTGGACAGGCTGGTGGCCAGGTAGTTGGAGACGTTCAGCGAGAAGCCCTGGGTGCGGGTGACACCGGCCTGGAGGAGGCGTTGCGCGATGTCGCCGACGCCGCGCCAGTGGCTGTTGCCGGCGTCCAGGTAGACGACGCTGTTCGGCTGCCGCTCCAGGGCGTCGATCGCGTGGTTGAGGTCGGCGAACCGTCCGGTGGTGATCGCGCCGGTGGGGTCGCTGTCGGGACCGCAGTCGGAGGGGAGGTTGGCCAGCCCGTCCGGTTCGAGGATGACGACGGCCTTGCTGCTGCCGAGCCCCCGGGCGAAAGCGCTGATCCAGGTCTGGTACTCGGCGTCCGACTGCGCACCGCCGGAGGAGTACTGGGAGCAGTCGCGCAGCGGGATGTTGTAGGCCACCAGGACGGGAACCGTCCGGGTTCGCTCGGCACGGCGTACCAGGTCGCGTACGCGGGATTCGACCTGCTCCGCAGTGCCGTCGGTGAACCAGGCAGCCTCGGGCCAACTGGCGAGCTTAGCCATGGACTTGGCGCCTTCGAGGTCCCGGTGGAGCAGGTCGGTGACGGCCTGGTGGGCCGCGTCGCTGCCGGGATCGACGGAGAAGCGGGTGTTCGCGGGAAGCGCGTGGGAGGCCGGCGCGGAGCCGGCCCCGGCAGAGTCGGCAGAGGTCGGGGCGGCGGCGCCGAGGAGCAGCGCGAGTGCGCTCGCGGTCAGGACGGATCGGTAGAGGGGGATACGCACGAAAGTTCCTTCGGCAGGGGTGTTCGGGGTCGCGGGCCCTGGCGCCGGACCGCGTGGGGCCGGCCCGGCGCCGGGGCCCGGCCTTCGGCGGGGGAACGGGTCAGTAGCCGTAGATCATCTTGTAGGCGACCTCCGGCAGGAACTGCCCGGCCGAAGAGCCGGCCCCGACACCGCAGTTGCCGTCGGACTCGCCGGGGATCTTGATCCACAGCAGCATCTCGGCACCGCCGCCACCGCGCTGGCTGGGAGTACCGATCCGGCGGCCGGCCGGGTTGCACCACTGACCGTTGGAACCGTTGCCGTTACGGCTGGTGTCGATGACGAACGGCTTGGTGTAGCCGTAGGAGCCCAGGGCTGAGTTGACCGCGTTGCCGTAGGAGGTGTTCTGGTCGGTGGTGAAGTAGTTGGAGACGTTCAGCACGAAGCCGTGTGCCCCGCCGACACCGGCGGTGGCGAGCTGCTGCGCCATGGTCGAGGCGCCGATCCAGCCGGGGTTCCCGGCGTCGAGGTAGACCCAGGTGTTGGGTGCCTTGGCCTTGAACTGGGCGATCGCGTTCTTCAGCATGGCGTTGCGCTCGGCGATCTGATCGGCCGTCATGCAGCTCTCGTGGCCGAGCGCGTCGGGTTCGAGGACGACGACGGCCGGGCGGCTGCCGATGCCACTGGCGAAGGCGGCGATCCAGGCGTCGTACGCGGCGCGGCTCCCGGCACCGCCGCCGGAGTGACCGGCGCAGATGTCCCGGTTGGGGATGTTGTACGCGACCAGGATCGGCAGCTTGTCGTAGGAGTCCGCGCGGCCGACGTAGGCGCCGGCGGCGGAGCCGATGTCGCCGCTCCAGTTGCCGAACCAGCGGGCTGCCGGGGTGTTGGCTATGGACGTCCGGATCGCTGCCGCCCGGCCGTCGCCGGGGTTCGCGTTGGCCCATCGCAGGGCGGAGTTGTCGGGGTCGGCGTAGAAGCCGCTGGTCATGGTGGTCGGGTCGGCGGCGTACGCCGGGCCGGCGCTGATCGCGGCGAGACCGGCGGTGAGCACACCGGCCAGCAGGGCGGATGCGGCTCGGACGGACTTGCGCATGGTTCTTCCTCCGGTGGGGTGGGGGCGGGGAAGTGGAAGCGCTTCCAGTTTTGACGCGAGTCGGACTGCGTTGATGGGATGATTGGTTCCGTTGCCGGGACATGTCAAGAGGTTGAACACGGTATTACTCGCGGCTCGGTTGACGCGGCAGATTGGAAGCGCTTCCAAATCCGTGGGGGAAACGCTGCCAAATCGAAACAAGGGAGTCGTCCGCGTGCAGGACCGAAGTCGGGACGGTGCATGGAATCATGGTTCCTGTTCACCGTCCGCGTGAGCCTGAGGAGCACTTTTTCCATGGAGTCGTCACCCAAGCGCATGCCGACCCTCGACGAGGTGGCTGCGCGAGCCGGCGTGTCGCGAACGGCGGCCTCCCGGGTGATCAACAACGCCCCGCACGTCAGCCGCGCCAAGCGGGAGGCGGTCCAACGTGCGGTGCGAGAGCTGGCTTTCGTGCCCAATCCGTCCGCGCAGGCCCTGGCGACCCGCAGGGTCGGAGCGGTGGTTCTGGCGGTCTCCAGCGACGAGCCGGGGCTGTTCGCGGACCCGTTCTTCGCGGAGGTCGTCGTCGGCGTCAGCGCGGCACTGGAGCAGACGGAACTGGAACTGATCCTGCTGCTGGCCAACACCCCGCGCGGCCGCGAGCGGTTCGAGCGGTTGCTGCGCTCCCGCCGGGCCGACGGCGTCATGCTGATGGCGCTGCGGGGCGACGACCCGCTGGGACGCCTGGGCGAGGAGGTCGATCTGCCCGTCGTCTTCGGCGGACTCCCGCTCGTCGGGGAGCCCACGTGGTACGTGGACGCCGACAACCGGGGCGGCGCGCGCCTGGCCGCCGAACACTTCGCGCGCACCGGCCGCCGACGGCCCGTCATGATCACCGGGCAGGTGGACGCCAGGGCCGCCGTCGCGCGGGAGCAGGGTTTCACCGAGGGCCTGACCTTGTCCGGCCTGCCGCTGCTCGGGGTCGAGTCCGGGCAGTTCACGGAGGACGGCGGCGCAGAGGCGATGGAGCGACTGCTCCGGGCGCACCCCGATCCGGACGCGGTGTTCGCGGCCTCCGACGCGATGGCCATCGGCGCTCTGCGCACCTTGCGGGAACGGGGGCTGCGGGTACCCGAGGACGTCGCGGTGATCGGCTTCAATGACCTGGCGAGCGCCCGGCACACCAGCCCGCCGCTGACCACGGTCCATCAGCCGGTGCGGGCGCTGGGGCAGGAGATGGCAAGGATGCTGGTCAGTGCCATCGAAGGGCACCGGCCCAGCCCGCTGATCCTCCCGACCCGCCTGACCGTGCGCGAGTCCGCCCCCGATCTGCCCGCGTCGGCCTGACCGGTGGGCGCTTGCGTCAGGGTCGGCCCGATCTGACGGGGTGCGCTTCCCCCTCATTTTCATTTCCCGGCCATCGCCGTCTCACGTCTTGGCATCATCCTCCTGTGCGGCACGAACGCCCCGGCGTGACCTCTGGAAGCGCTTTCAGCGCCGGGGGCCATCACCCTCACCTCTTCGAGCTCCTGCGTCTCTCCCCCGCAGCACGGGGCCCGGCCCGAACGACGTGGTCACGGAACAGGGATGATCTCGACCGGCACGGACAGCACTCGGTCGGCCGCCGGGTGGCGTACGGGGCCATGCAGAGTGAAGGAGCCCTGGAGCGGAAGATCGCCGCTGGACCGTCCGACGGCCACGCCGATCTCCCCGGGCTCCACCCTTCGGCGCAGGTCGAGCCCGGTGAAGGAGGTCCGGTCGGCATGGACGGAGAAGGTGATCCGGGCGGCCGCGCCCGGCTGCAGCTCGACCCTGGCGAATCCGGCGAGCCACCGCTGCGGCCGGACGACGGACGCCACGGGGTCCGAGAGGTACAGCTGGACCACCTCGGTCCCGGCCACCTCGCCGACGTTGCGTGCGGTGACCGAAACGGCGACGGCCCCGTCGGTCGCGGCGACGGGATCCACCGAGAGCTCCGAGCAGGTGAAGGTGGTCCAGCTCAGCCCGTGTCCGAAGGGGAACAGCGGGGTCGGGTCCACCGAGCTCCAGTCGGTGCGCCCGCCGAGCCTGGCGTGCAGGTAGGTGCCGGGCTGGCCGCCGGCCCGGCGGGGGATGGAGACGGGCAGCCGCCCGGACGGTTCCGCGGCCCCGCTGATGATCCGGGCCAGCGCCGTCCCGCCCTCCTCGCCCGGGAAGAAGGCCTGCACCACGGCCGATGCCCGCTCAGCCAACGTGCCGAGCGCGTAGGGCCGTCCGGAGACGAGGACCAGGACGGTCGGCGCCCCGGAGTCGAGAACGGCGCAGGCGAGTGCGGCCTGGTCGCCGGGCAGGTCGAGGGTCTCGGCGTCGCAGCCCTCTCCGGAGGTGCCCCGGCCGAACATGCCGGCCCGGTCCCCGAGCACCAGCACGTTCACGTCGGGATCGTTCGCGGTGACCGTGAACCCGGCGGCGGTCAGCGCCTCGCCGAGCGTCGGGATCTCCAGCCCTAGGTCGCCGGGCAGCGCGACGTGGTTGGGGAAGGAGTAGCAGCCGAGGAAGGACTGGGGGTCGTCGGCGTACGGCCCGCTGATCGCGACCCGGCACGGCCGCAGCGGCAGGATGCCGTCGTTGGCGAGCAGCACGGTGGAGCGTTCGGCCAGGAGCCTTGCCAGGGCCCGGTTTTCCGGCGGGTCGAGTTCGACCGGCTCGGGTTTGACGGGTTCCCAGTCGGGGTCGAGAAGGCCGAGCTCGGTCTTCTGCAGCAGGACCCGTTCCGCGGCCCGGTCGATGAGCCCCTCGGGTACGTCTCCCGACCGCACGAGGTCGGTCAGCGGCTTGCCGTAGCAGCGGGCCGTGGGCAGCTCGACGTCGATTCCGGCGGTCAGCGCCAGTGCGCCGGCCGCGCCGCGCGATCCGGTGACGCCGTGGCGGGTCTCAAGGAAGGAGACGGCGTAGTAGTCGGCGACGACCACACCGCCGAAACCGAGCTCATCCCTGAGAAGCTCGGTCAGCAGCCGTTCGTCGGCGGCCACCGGGACGCCGTCCACGTCGGTGTAGCTGTTCATCACCGACCGGGCGCCTCCCTCGCGCAGTGCCCGTACGAAGGGCTCGACCAGCACGTCGGCGAACTCGCGCGGTCCCGAGGCGACGGGGGCCATGTTGCGGCCGCCGCGCGAGGCCGAGTACCCGGCGAAGTGCTTGAGCGTCGCCACGATCCCGGCGCCTTCCAAGCCCTGCACATAGGCGGTGCCGACGGCTCCGACGAGATAGGGGTCCTCGCCGATGCACTCCTCGGTCCTGCCCCACCGGTAGTCGCGGACCACGTCGAGCACCGGAGCCAGCCCCTGGTGGACGCCGACCCGCCGCATCCCCGCGCCGATGGCGGCGGCCATCTGGCGCACGAGCTCCGGATCGAAGGACGCACCCCAGGCCAGCGGCCCGGGGAAGACCGTCGCCCCGAAGGTCATGAAGCCGGTCAGGCACTCCTCGTGAGCGACCGCGGGGATCCCGAACCGGCCGGATCCGGTCACCTGCCGCTGGAGCGAGGCGAGCCGCTCCATCCCGGCTTCCGCGCTGATCGGCGCGGTGCCGTACACCCGGGTGAGCTGGCCGAGCCCGTGGGCGACGATGTCGTCGAACAGGGGCGCGGACTCGCCGGAATCGTCCTCCATGGGCGCGACCGGTGCTCCGGGATTCGAGGGCAACGCCCAGAAGCCGGCGAGTTGCCCCGCCTTCTCCTCCAACGTCATCCGTTGCAGCAGATCGGCGACCCGCACGGACGCGGGCAGGAGGGGGTCACGCCAGGGCTCGATCAAGGGGTCTCCTAGGGGCGGGGCGGGGCGGAGGAGAGCCGGACCTTGAGCTCGGTCGAGAGCTCCATCCGGGGGCTGACCAGGGGCTGGTCCTCCAGAAGCTGGAACAGCGTGCGGGCAGCGAGCCGGCCCATCTCCTCCAGCGGCTGGCGCACCGTCGTCAGCGGCGGTGACAGCCATTCACACATCGGCAGGTCGTCGAAGCCGACCACGCTGAGGTCCTGAGGAATGCTCAACCCGCCCTGCCGGGCGGCTTCGTAGACACCCATCGCCTGCTGGTCGCTACCGGCGAAGATGGCGGTCGGCGGCTCGGGGAGGGCGAGCAGTTCCCGGGCTTGCTGGAACCCGCCCTCGTGCTGGAAGTCGCCGAACCGGATCAGGTCGCGGTCGACCTCGATCCCGGCCCGCTCCAACGCGGCCCGGTACCCGTCGATGCGGGCCTGGCTGCAGAGCATCTCCTTGCGTCCGCCGATCGCGGCGATCCGGCGGTGCCCCAGCTCCAGCAGGTGCTCGGTGGCGGCCAGGCCGCCCGCCCAGTTGGTCGCGCCGATGCTCGGCACACCGTTGCCCGGCAGGTCGATCGGGTCGATGACGACCAGCGCCACCCCGGCCCGTTCGACCTGGGCGCGCTGGGCCCGGGTGACCGAGGCGGTGACGAGGATGACGCCGTCGCTGTGGTGCAGGACCGGCAGTGCGGCCCAGCTCGACGGCGTGGCCTCGCCCGGCGGGACGAGCGACACGACGGTGCCGACGCTCCGCGGGGCGCACTCGGCCTCGACGCCGCGCAGGATCTCCACCGCCCAGGCGCTGTCCAGACCGCCGATGATCAAGTCGACGAGGCCCGACCTGCGGGCCCTGCCCTGCCTGCCGGGGTGGAGGTAGTTGTGCGATCGCAGCAGGGTCTCGATCCGCTCGCGTGTCGAGGGTGCGACATCGGAGCGGCCGTTGATCACCTTGGACACGGTGGCCTGGGAGACCCCTGCCTCCGCGGCGATGACCGCCAGGGTCGGACGCTGCTCACTCAACTTCTCTCCTCCACGCGGACGCCTTGGGCCGGCGACATGTATCGCAAACTTTCGAAGAGTCTCCGATCGGTGTGACCTGCTTGTCAAGCCCCAACAGGCCTGCCTCTTTTGGATAGTTCGGTGCTAGGTCTTGACCGAGAAGCCCCGCGTTCCTAGTTTATGGCAGCACGGAATTCGAGAGTATTGCGAAAAAGTTTCGAGCACGCATCGGCATTCCCCCACCCGGAGGTCCCATGGCCAGCACCCCCCCGAGCCGACGCCGCTTCCTGGCGCTCTCGGGCCTGACCGCACTGTCCGTCCCGCTGGCCGCGGCCTGCGGCGGTGGCAGCTCCGGCGACAGGCCGGCGGCCGACGGCAAGGTGACCTTCGCGTGGTGGAACATCGCCACGACGGAACCGGGCAAGTCCCTCTTCCCGCAGATCTCCTCGGCGTTCACGGCCGCTCACCCGAACATCACGATCAAGGCGACCTCGTTGGAGAACGAGGCGTTCAAGTCCAAGCTGACCGCGAGCACTTCTTCGGGCAAGCTCCCCGACGTCTTCCAGACCTGGGGCGGCGGCGTGCTGCGGCAGCAGGTCGACGCGGGGCTGGTCGAGGACCTCACCGACGTGTTCGGCTGGTCGTCCGAGCTCACCCCGGTCTCGCTGCAGGCCTATCAGATCGAGGGCCGGACCTACGGGGTGCCGTACGACGTCGGCATGGTCGGCTTCTGGTACAACAAGAAGCTCTTCGCCCAGGCCGGGATCACCGCTCCGCCGGCCACCTGGGCCGAGTTCCTCGAAGACGTCAAGAAGCTCAAGGCGGCGGGCGTCACTCCGATCGCCCTCGCGGGCAAGGAGAAATGGCCGGGCCACTACTACTGGGCCTACCTCGCGATGCGCGTCGCAGGTCTCCCTGCGCTGCAACAGGCCGCGACCACCAAGGACTTCACCGGCGCCGGGTTCGTCCAGGCAGGCACCCACCTCAAGGAGCTGGTCGACCTCCAGCCGTTCCAGACGGCCTTCCTCGGCGCCGGCTACTCCACCCCCGGCGGCCAGGCCGCGACCATGGGCAACGGCAAGGCCGCCATGGAGCTGATGGGGCAGTGGGCACCGTCGGTACAGAAGGACGCGGGCGCCGACCTCGGAGCGGACCTGGGCTTCTTCCCCTTCCCGACGGTCGACGGCGGTGTCGGCCAGGTCACCGAGGTGTTCGGCGGTGGCGGCGGCTTCGCGCTGCGCAAGGGAGCCCCGAAGGAGGCCCTGGACTTCCTGAAGTTCTTCGTCCTGGAGAACGAGTCGAAGCTGCTGGCCTCCAACGGCTACCTGCCGGTGGTCAAGGGCGCGGAGAGCCAACTCACCGACGCCAACAGGAAGGTGGTGGCCGACAGCCTGGTCAAGGCGACGGGCTTCCAGCTCTTCCTCGACCAGGCCTACCCGCCGGCGGTCGGCAGCGAGGTCAACGACAGCGTCGCCGACCTCATCGCGGGCAAGAAGACGCCCGAGCAGGTCACCAAGTCGATCACCGAGGCTGCGAAGGGTGCCTAGCCCCGTGTCCACCCTGACCAAGGAGCGGACGCAGGACGCCGTGCCGGTACGCCCGGCCGCCCCGGCCCGGTCGCTCCTGCGCGGGTTGGGCAGCTGGGCGTCGGTCGCCTGGTTCCTCGTCCCGGCTCTGGTCCTCTTCCTCGTCTTCGTCCTCGCCCCGATCGCCGTCGCCGTCTACACCGGCTTCTTCAAGTGGGGCGGGACCGGCCCCATGGCCGACTTCGTCGGCTTCGAGAACTACGCCAAGCTGTTCGGCGATCAGGTCTTCCTCGGCGATCTGGGGCGCGGGCTGTACCTGATCACCCTGTCGATCACGGTGCAGTTGCCGTTCGCGCTGTTCACCGCGGTCCTGCTCAACCAGAGGCTGCGCGGCCGGGCCGTCTACCGCATGCTGTTCTTCGCGCCGTACATCCTGTCCGAGGTGGTCACGGCGGTCCTCTTCACGATGATCTTCCTTCCCGGTGACGGGATGGCCGACCATCTCGCCGGCGTCCTCGGCCTGGAGTGGCTGCAGGGCAAGTGGCTCGCCGATCCCTCGACGGTCATGCCGACCCTGTTCGTGGTCATGACCTGGAAGTACTTCGGCTTCCACATGATGCTCTTCCTCGCCGGGCTGCAGAGCATCCCGGGCGAGATCCTCGAGGCCGCCGCCATCGACGGCGCCGGCGCCTGGCAGCGCTTGCGGCACGTGACGCTGCCGCTGCTCGGCCCGACGATCCGGATCAGCGTCTTCCTGTCGATCATCGGGGCCATCCAGCTCTTCGACCTCGTCTGGGTCATGACCGCGGGCGGGCCCAACCACTCCTCCGAGACGATGGCGATCTCGATGTTCCAGTTCGGGTTCAAGCGCTACCAGGTCGGCTACGCCAGTGCGATCAGCGTGGTGTTGTTCATGATCAGTCTGGTCTTCTCCCTCTTCTACCAGCGTTACGTCCTCCGCCGTGACCTGAGCGGGGCCGTCACCTCGGGAGGTGGCCGATGAACGCCCGCAGGACGGTACGCGGCCTGTCGCTGCACGCCGTGGTCTGGCTGATCGGCGCGTTCGTCGTCGTGCCGCTGATCTACGCGGTGATCTCCGGGTTCAAGAGCACCGGCGAGCTGACGACCAACCCGTTCGGGCTGCCGGAGCACTGGAAGACCGGCAACTACACCGGCATCCTCGGCGACGGAATGTTCTGGCGGCAGATCGCCAACAGCGCGGGCATCGCGATCGGCACGACCTGCTGCACGGTGGCGGCCTCCGCGATGGCGGCGTTCGTGCTGGCCCGCTACGCCTTCCGGGGCAGGGAGCTGTTCTACACGCTGTTCACGATCGGGCTGATGTTCCCCTTCGCGGTGGCCGTCCTGCCGCTCTTCCTGCTGCTCCGCAACTTCGAGCTGCTCGACAACCCGCTCGGAGTGATCCTCCCGCAGGCTGCCTTCGGGCTCCCCATGACGATCATCATTCTGCGCGGTTTCTTCCGGACCATCCCGGCGGAGGTCGAGGAGGCGGCCGTCATGGACGGCTGCGGCAAGTTCCGCTTCTTCTGGAAGATCCTGCTGCCGATGGCGCGTCCGGCGCTCGGCACGGTCTCGGTACTGGCGATCGTCGCGAGCTGGAACAACTTCTTCCTGCCGCTGCTGGTGTTCAACGACCCGAAATGGCAGACGGTCCCGGTCGGCGTCCAGCAGTTCCAGGGCCAGTACTCGACCGACTACGCGCTCGTCCTCGCCTACATCGTGCTCGCCATGGTCCCCGCCCTCGCCTTCTACGCCGTCGCCGAGCGACAGCTGATCGGCGGCCTCACCGCGGGCGCCACCAAGGGCTGACCCCGTCCCGCGACCTCCACCCCCGAGGAGACGTTGTGAAACGCCTGATCGCATTGACCGTTCTGATGTTAGCGTTAACATCACAGGCGGTGGCCGCCCCCGCTCCCGCCCCCGCGCGCCCCGCCATCGACTTCCGCGCCGAACTCCAGCCCATCGACGGATTCGGCTTCTCGATGGCCTTCCAGCGGGCCGACCTGCTGCACGGCGCACGCGGCCTCAGCCCGGCCAAGCAGCGCGAAGTGCTCGACCTGCTGCTCAGCAAGGACAAGGGCGCGGGCCTTTCGATCCTGCGCCTGGGCATCGGGTCGTCGACCGACAGGGTCTACGACCACATGCCGACGATCCTGCCGGCCGATCCCGGCGGGCCGGACGCCACGCCGAAGTACGTCTGGGACGGCTGGGACGGCGGCCAGGTCTGGCTCGCCAAGGAGGCCCAGGCCTACGGCGTCAAACGGTTCTTCGCCGACGCCTGGAGCGCCCCGGCCTTCATGAAGACCAACGGCAGCGAGAACGGCGGCGGCGAGCTACTGCCCGAATGGCGTCAGGCCTACGCGAACTACCTCGTCCAGTACGCGAAGTTCTACCGGCAGGAAGGCATCGGGATCACCGACCTGGGATTCACCAACGAACCCGACTGGACGGCGACCTACGCCTCGATGCGCTTCACCCCGCAGCAGGCCGTTGACTTCCTCAAGGTGCTCGGGCCGACCGTTCGCGCATCCGGACTGAAGACCGAGCTGGTCTGCTGCGACGCCGCCGGCTGGGACCGGCAGGTCGCCTACACCGAGGCCATCGAGGCGGACCCCGCGGCCGCCAAGGCCGTGCGGACCATCACCGGCCACCGCTACAGCGGTCCGACCGAGGTACCGCAGCCGACCGACAAGGGGGTGTGGATGTCGGAGTGGTCGCCGGACGGCTCCACCTGGAACGAGAACTGGGACGACGGCAGCGGCTACGACGGTCTCACCGTCGCGGCCGACATCCAGAACACCCTGACCGTCGGCAACGCCAATGCCTACGTCTACTGGACCGGCGCGTCCCTCGGCGCGACCCGAGGGCTCATCCAACTCGCCAACCCCGGTGACGAATACCGCGTGTCCAAGAGGTACTGGGCGCTCGCCGCCTTCAGCCGGTTCATCCGCCCCGGCGCCGTCCGCGTGCCGGTCACGAACGCCGACCCGGCGCTGCGGATCACGGCCTTCCGCAACACCGACGGCAGTCGCGTGATCGAGATCCTCAACACCGCGACCACCGAAAGCTCCACCGAGTTCTCCCTTCGCGGCGGGCACGACCGGCACCCCGACGGCTACGTCACCGACGAGACCCGCTCGATCACCCCGGCCGGCATCGTCTCCACGCACGGCACGACCCTCACGGCGACGCTCGCCCCGCGCGCGCTGACCACGATCGTCCTCGACTGAACCGACCAGCATCCCGAGGAGCCCGTCATGTCCAAGTCCAAGTCCAAGTCCAAGTCCATGTCGAAGTCCATATCCACGTCCATGCCCCGGATTCTCACCGCACTGTCCGCCGCCGTCTGCCTCGCGGCCGGTCTCGCCGTCGCGCCCGCGGCCGCCGAGCCCCGTCCCCGGACGCTCGGCGAACTGGCCAAGAAGCACCACAAGTACTTCGGCTCCGCCACCGACAACCCCGAGTTCACCGACGCCGCCTATCTGAAGCTCCTCGGCAGCGAATTCGGGCAGACCACCCCCGGCAATGCCATGAAGTGGTACGCCACCGAGCCCGAGCGCGGCGTCTTCGACTTCACCGCCGCCGACGAGGTCGTCGATTTCGCCAAGGCCCACCACCAGAAGGTCCGCGGCCACACCCTCATTTGGCACAACCAGCTCCCGGCATGGCTCACCGAGGGCACCTGGAGCGCCGACGAGCTGCGCGCCGTCCTCAAGAACCACATCCAGACGGAGGTCCGGCACTTCAAGGGCCAGGTGATCCACTGGGACGTCGTCAACGAGGCCTTCAACGAGGACGGCACCTACCGCGAATCGCTCTTCTACAAGACGCTCGGCCCCGGCTACATCGCCGACGCCCTGCGCTGGGCCCACGAGGCCGACCGGCACGCCAAGCTGTACCTCAACGACTACAACGTCGACGGCATCGGCCCCAAGAGCGACGCCTATTACACCCTGATCAAGCAGTTGAAGGCCGACGGGGTCCCGGTGGAGGGCTTCGGCATCCAGGGCCACCTGGCGCTCCAGTACGGCTTCCCCGGCGACGTCCAGCAGAACATGCAGCGCTTCGCCGACCTCGGGGTCGACGTCGCGGTCACCGAGCTCGACATCCGGATGGCCCTCCCCGCGACCCCTTCGATGCTCGCCACCCAGGCCACCTGGTACGCCGACTACGTCAAGGCCTGCCTGGCGGTCAAGAAGTGCGTCGGCGTCACCATCTGGGACTACACCGACAAGTACTCGTGGATCCCCTCCGTCTTCCCCGGTGAGGGCGCGGCGCTGCCCTACGACGAGAACCTGCTGCCCAAGCCCGCCTACTACTCGATCAAGGAGGTGCTGGGCGGATGATCAGAACGGCGATCGTCGGAACGGGCGGGATCGCGGGCATCGCTCACGTTCCCGCCCTCCGGGCGCAGGCGCACCGGGCCGTGATCGTGGCAGCCGTCGACGTGGACGCCTTGCGCGCCGAGGCGTTCGCGGCCGAACACGGCATTCCCGCGGTCTACACCGACCTGCACACGATGCTCGACGAGCAGAGGCCGGACCTCGTGCACTTGTGCACGCCTCCGTTCCTGCACGCCGAGCAGGCCGTGGCCTGCCTGGAGGCGGGGGCGTGGGTGTGGTGCGAGAAGCCGGTGGCGTTGTCCCTGGCCGAGCTCGACCGGATCCGTGCCGCCGAAGGGCCCGCCGTCGCGGGCGGGGTGTTCCAGCACAGGTACGGCACGGGGGTCCGGTACCTGCGCGATCGGATGGCGGCCGGGACGCTGGGCCGTCCTCTGGTCGCGCAGTGCGTCACGGCGTGGTACCGCGACGACGCCTACTACGACGTCCCGTGGCGCGGCACGTGGGAGAGCGAGGGCGGTGGCCCGACGCTGGGCCACGGCATCCACCAGATGGACCTGATGCTCGCGGTGCTCGGCGAATGGGCCGAGGTCCGCGCGATGGCCGGCCGCCTGGAGCGCGACGTGCAGACCGAGGACGTGTCCGCGGCCCTGGTCCGGTTCGAGAACGGAGCCATCGCGACGGTCGTCAACAGTGTCCTCTCCCCACGCGAGGAGAGCTACCTGCGGTTCGATCTCACCGACGCCACGGTCGAACTGCGGCACCTGTACGGCTACTCCAACGCGGACTGGACGTTCACCACCGGGTCGTCCGGCGTGAAGTGGGAGCCGCCGGGCGACCTGCCCAGCTCGCACTCCGCCCAGCTCGCGGCCTTCCTCGACGGTTACGACGCGGGGATCCGGCCCGACCTCGGCCGGTCCACCATGGAACTGGTGACCGCCTTGTACAAGGCCGCGATCACCGGGCTGCCGGTCCGGCGCGGCGAGATCGACGCGGCCGACCCGTTCTACGGCTCGCTCAACGGGGGGCGTCCGGGGGTGTTCCGATGACGTTCGAACTCCGCGAGGGCGAGGACTCGCTGACCGTCCGAGCTCGCGGCGTCGACCTCTTCCGGTATGTGCACCGGCCGGTCACGGACCCCTTCGAGGCGCCGAAGCCCTACCTGCATCCGGTGCGCACGCTCGCCGGCGACGTGGTCACCGGGTACCGGCCGCACGACCACCGCTGGCACAAGGGCATCCAGATCACGGCGTCGTGGGTGTCGGGGCAGAACTTCTGGGGCGGTGGCACCTACCTGCGCGGCCAGGGCTACGTAGACCTGCCGAACCTCGGCACGATGCGCAGCCTCACCGTGTCCGCCGAAACAGGTCAGGGCCGCACCGTGATCACCGAGGACCTGGCCTGGCACACGATGGCGGGGGAACACTGGATCGACGAGCGCCGCACGCTGACCGCACGCGACGTCGAGGCCGACTCCTGGACCCTGGACGTCACCACCGCGCTGACCAACGTCCTGGACGCCGATCTGATGTTCGGCAGCCCCGGCACCCAGGGCAGGAAGCTCGCCGGATACTCCGGTCTGTTCTGGCGCGGCCCGCGCGACTTCACCGGCGGCGAGGTGATCGGCCCCGCGATGGGCGAGCAGGGCGACTGGTTGGCCTTCATCGGCACGCACGACGAGGTGGACCGCTCCTCCACGCTCCTGTTCCTGGACGATCCGGACGCCCCCTGCCACTGGTTCGTCCGCAGTGAGCCCATCCCCGCCGTCAACCCGTCCCTGGCGTTCGACAAGGAACTTCCGCTGCCCCCGGGCGACACCCTGTCGCGCCGCTACCGGATCGTCGTGGCCGACGGCGCATGGACCCCCGGGCGCCTGTCCCGCCATATCGCGGAACACCCGTGGTGACCCGGCTCCCCGGCAGCGTGGGGATCTCCGAGCTGACCGTGTACGACTGGGAGGCCGCCGACGGGCTGTGCGGCGGCGCACCCCACATGCACCTCGTCTGCTCCGAAGCCTACGTCGTCATCGGCGGCGCGGGCAGCGTCCAGACCCTCACCACCTCCGGCTTCGCCGACACCCCGCTGCACCCCGGCGACGTCGTCTGGTTCACCCCCGGCACGATCCACCGCCTCGTCAACGGCGGCGGCCTGCGCCTCGTGGTGCTCATGCAGAACAGCGGACTCCCCGAGGCAGGCGACGCCGTCTTCACCTTCCCCGCTCCTGTGCTGGCCGATCCCCACGCCTACCGGGCGGCGGCCGCCCTGACCGGCGACGGGGCCGCGGCAGCGCGCCGCCGCCGCGACCTGGCACTGGAGGGTTTCCTGGCCTTGCGCGAAGGCGGACTGCGGGAGTTCCACATCGCGGCCCACTGCCTGAAGAGCGACCTCCTGGACGCCTGGTGGATCCGCTGGCGTGACGGCCCCCTGGCCGCAGCCGCCGCGACCGGCCTTCAGCTGGAACGGCTGAAGGCCGGAGACCTCTCTCACCTCGGCCACGGCGAAGTGTCACGACTGGAGCGTCCGGAGCACCAACTCTTCGGCATGTGCGGCCGCCTTCACACCTATCCCGTCCCAGACCCCCCGACGCGGCCGCTCCGCGGTGCGCCGGGGTCACCTCACCCCCACCCCCCAAAGGAGCTCTTCTGATGTGGTTTCGCCATCCACCCCGGGTCCTGAGACTCGTACTCGCGGCCCTTTCGTCGTTGCTGCTCGGGGCTACGCTCCTCAGTGCCCAGCCCGCCGCCGCGGCGACCGTTGACCCCAACGCCTCGTACGCGCTGGTCAACCGCAACAGCGGCAAGGCCCTGGACGTCTACAACCTGGCGACCAACGACGGCGCGCGCATCACCCAGTGGACCAGGAACGACCAGAACCAGCAGCTGTGGCAGTTCGTCGACTCCGGCGGCGGCTACTACCGCATCAAGTCCCGCCACTCCGGCAAGGTGCTGGACGTCCACAACGGGTCCACCGCCAACGGGGGCTCGATCGTCCAGTGGGCCGACCTGAACGCCACCAACCAGCAGTGGCGGCTGGCCGACAGCTCGGGAGGCTACGTGAGGTTCATCGCGCGTCACAGCAACAAGGCCCTCGAAGTACAGGGCGCCTCCACCGCCGACAACGCGAACATCGTCCAGTACGACGACTGGGGTGGCAACAACCAGCAGTGGCAGCTCGTCCCGGTCGGCGGCGGCAACCCCGGCCCGTGTGATCTTCCGTCGACGTACCGCTGGACATCGACGGGCCCGCTGGCGCAGCCCAAGCCGGGATGGGCCTCGCTCAAGGACTTCACCGTCGTCCCCTACAACGGCAAGCAGCTCGTCTACGCGACGACGCACGACACGGGGAAGAGCTGGGGTTCGATGAACTTCGGTCTGTTCACCAACTGGTCGGAGATGTCCTCGGCCAGCCAGAACGCGATGTCGAACGCCACCGTCGCACCCACGCTCTTCTACTTCGCACCGAAGAACATCTGGGTGCTCACCTACCAGTGGGGCGGCGGGAGCGCCTTCTCCTACCGGACGTCGAGCGACCCCACCAACCCCAATGGGTGGTCATCACAGCAGGTGCTCTTCTCCGGAAGCATCACCGGCTCCGGGACCGGACCCATCGACCAGACGCTCATCGGTGACGCCACGAACATGTACCTGTTCTTCGCCGGCGACAACGGCAAGATCTACCGGGCCAGCATGCCGATCGGGAACTTCCCGAGCAGCTTCGGCTCGTCCTACACGACGATCATGAGCGACACGACGAACAACCTGTTCGAAGCCCCGCAGGTCTACAAGCTCCAGGGCCAGGAGCGCTACCTCATGATCGTCGAGGCGGACGGCTCGCAGGGCCGCTACTTCCGCTCGTTCACGGCCACCAGTCTGAGCGGCTCATGGACACCCCAGGCCGCGACCGAGAGCAACCCCTTCGCCGGCAAGGCCAACAGCGGCGCCACCTGGACCAACGACATCAGCCACGGCGAACTGATCCGCACCGGCCCCGACCAGACCATGACCGTCGACCCCTGCAATCTGCAGTTGCTCTACCAGGGTCGCGACCCCAGCTTCAACGGCGACTACGGCCTTTGGCCCTACCGGCCGGGCCTGCTGACACTGCGCCGCTAACGGCGTGACACGGGCCCGGCTCCGATGCGGAGCCGGCGTGGCGGGCTCGGCCGAAGGGCCGAGCCCGCCCTGGTGCCGTCGAAGGCCCCCCGTCCTGCGGCACCAGCGGATCCCGAGCCGGAGGAGGGGGTGAGCGTCAGACCCCGGAGGGCGGCGGAGGGTCGGTCCGTGACTGAGCAGGCCCTGGGCGGGTAGGCGCCACGCGAAACGCGGCTCGGTGTCGGGCCCGGTCCCGAGGAGGCCAAGGTGGACGCGAGAGGCCCTGGTCCGGGCGATCGGACGGAAACCGTCGACGAACGTGCCGACCGCTTGTGGTGCGAGCTGCTCCACGAGGTGCGGGTCGCGCTGACCGGAGTGCAGCTCCTGTTGGCGTTCCTCCTGGCAGCTTCCTTCACCCCGGCGTTCCAGGAGCTGGGGCGCCTGGACCAGTACATGTATGTGGCATGCGTGCTGCTCGGCGCCGCCGCTACGGGCGCCCTGATCGCTCCGGCGTGCGTCCACCGGCTCGTCAGCGGCCTCGGGGTCAAACCCGAGACGGTGGTGTGGGGCGCCCGGCTGACTTCGGCCGGGCTGTGCCTGCTGCTGGCGATGGTCGCGCTGGCCCTGCTCATCGTGCTGCGGACGGTACTCGGCGCATGGGTGGCGCTGGCCCTGGACGGAGGGCTTCTGCTGTGGTTCGGGCTCTGCTGGCTGGTGCCCGGCCTGCTGCTTCGGCGCGAGGCGATACGGCGTGCTTCGGCTGTCCCGCCGGGCGGCGACGGCTACGCGCAGCCGCACCGGGCGCAATCACCGGCGCGCGGCGGGGGACCGCGCGGAGCTGTCCGCGGCGCAGGAACACGTAGCGGACTTCCCGCCCGGCCCGAGGGCGGCGCGCCCCTTCCGCCGGTGTACGAGACGGTCGATTCGCCGGGTATGGGTTCGAGGTCACCGGGTAGGCGCCAGCAGCAGGACCGGACCCACGGAAGAAGACCGACATGAGCTCCTTCGACAACCCCGACCCCGACCCCGAGCGTCTCCCAGGGCTCGACCGCGGTGGTGGTGTGCCGCCCGGAGAGACACCGCCGGCCGAAGCGAGCACCACCTCCGGTGCGGGCCCGTACCGCCGGCCGAAGCCCGGCTGGGGCAAAGGTCCGCTCATCGTGATCTGCGTCGTCGCCGTGCTCTGCGCACTGTTCTTCCTCGCCTACGCCATCGTGCTCATCACGTGACGTGGTCCGAACGGAACCAGCCCCCTCGCGGTGGTGACCCGGAGCGCTCAGTGCATCGGATGCGAACCGGCTCGGCAGCTCGCCGAGCGGTTCGAGCGTGGTGCGGACACGGCCTGCGCCGGGCGGGGGATCCAGCACCTCCGACGCAACCGAACGAAGGTGACCTCGTGAAGGCACTGACCTGGCACGGCAAGCGCGACGTCCGCGTCGACACGGTCCCGGACCCCACGATCCGGGAGCCCACCGACGTCATCGTCAAGGTGACGAGCACCGGCCTGTGCGGATCGGATCTGCACCTGTACGAGGTCCTCGGCCCCTTCCTCGAATCCGGAGACATCCTCGGACACGAGCCCATGGGCATCGTCGAGGAGGTGGGCCCCGAGGTGACGGCCCTGCGCCCCGGAGACCGCGTCGTCATCCCCTTCAACGTGTCGTGCGGCACGTGCTTCATGTGCGACCGGGGGCTGCACTCGCAGTGCGAGACGACGCAGGTCCACGAGCACGGCAACGGCGCGTCCCTCTTCGGCTACACCAAGCTCTACGGCCAAATCCCGGGCGGCCAGGCCGAATACCTGCGCGTTCCCTTCGGAAACACCCTCCCCATCGCCGTCCCGCCGGGCCCGCCGGACGACCGGTTCGTCTACCTCTCCGACGTCCTGCCCACCGCGTGGCAGGCCGTTGACTACGCGGCCGTACCGCCCGCAGGCACCGTCGCCGTCCTCGGGCTCGGCCCGATCGGGGACATGTCCACCCGTATCGCCGCTCACCGCGGCGCGAGCAAGGTCATCGGCATCGACCTCGTACCGGAACGCCTCCGGCGCGCCCACGCCCACGGTGTCCACACCTTCGACCTGAACGAGTACGGGGACGAGATCACCGAGGCCGTGCGGGAGATCACCGACGGCCGAGGCCCGGACTCCGTCATCGACGCCGTCGGGATGGAAGCCCACGGCGCCGCCCTGGCCAAGGGCATGCAGCAGATGACGACACTGCTGCCGAACGCGCTGGCGGCGAAGATGATGCAGCGCGCCGGGGTGGACCGCCTCTCCGCCCTCTACCTGGCCATCGACCTCGTCCGCCGGGGCGGCACCATCTCCCTGTCGGGCGTCTACGGCGGCATGACCGACCCCTTGCCGCTGCTGACCATGTTCGACAAGCAGATACAGCTGCGCATGGGCCAGGCCAACGTCTGGCGCTGGGTCGACGACCTCCTCCCGCTCCTCACGGACAACGACCCCCTGGGCGTCGAGGGCTTCGCCACCCACCGCATGCCGCTCGCGGACGCGCCGGCAGCGTACGAGATGTTCCAGAAGAAGCAGGACGGCGCGGTCAAAATCCTCTTCAAGCCCTGATCCCGCCCGGCCGGCTCGGCGCTGCCCCGGGCCCGTGTGGCGCACACGGACGAGGAGGCGCCATGGGAGACCCACGCCGGCCACTGCGCGGCCGCACCGTCGTGGTCACCGGCGCCGCGCGCGGAATCGGCGCGGCGATGGCCCGGGAACTCGACCGGCGCGGGGCGCGCGTGGCTCTCCTGGGGCTGGAAGCGCCGCTGCTGGCAGAGGTCGCGGGCACGATGCGCCACCACTGCGCCTGCTGGGAGGTGGACGTCACCGACGACGAGGCCATGGCGCGGGCGGCCCGGGAGGTCCGTGCACTCCTGGGGCCGGTTTCCGCCGTGGTGGCCAACGCGGGCGTGGCCGCGGGCGGCTCCTTCGCCGACTCGCCTCCCGACGTGTGGCGCCGCGTCATCGAGGTGAACCTCATCGGCAGTGCCGTCACAGCACGCTCCTTCCTTCCCGCACTCCTGGAGACGCGCGGTTACTACTTGCAGGTCGGCTCGCTGGCAGCACTGAGCGCCACGCCGTTGATGAGCTCGTACTGTGCCTCGAAGGCCGGCGCCGAGGCCTTCGCGCACTCCCTGCGCGCCGAGCTGGCCCACCAGGGAGTGGGCGTCGGTGTCGCCTACGTCAACTGGACGGACACCGAGATGATCCGCGACGGCGACCGGCACGCGGCCCTGCGCGAACTGCGCGCCCACATGCCGCCGCCCGCCCGCAAGGTCCACCCGGCCGAGCAGGTGGCGGCGCGGCTGGTTACCGCGGTGGAACGCCGCCGGCCGGCCGTTTACGCACCTGCCTGGCTCCGTGCCGTGCAGCCGGTGAGGGCCGCCCTTCCGCCGATCGTCACCCGGTTCTCCCGGTTCGAGCTGCCCCGCGTGGCCCGCCGGTCGCCCCTCAAGGCGACCGGCCTGCTGGGCAGCGGTGGCCGCGCCGACGAGGACGCCCGGCGCCGCCGCTGACACCTCGGGCGTGTTCCCCGGTGTTCCCCGGTGTTCCCCCTTGTTCACTCCGTCGCGGCGGCCGCTCAGACGCGCTGGGCGCGGTGGAGGATCGTGTGCGGCCCGTGCCGCCGCAGGGCGGCCCGGGCGGCGTTCGCGCCGGGTGCGCCGTGGACGCCGCCTCCGGGGTGTGCGGCGGCGGAGGCGAGGTAGAGGTTCTTCACGGGAGTCTCGGGGCGGCCGGTGCCCGGGGTGGGGCGGAAGACCAACTGTTGGTGGAGAGCGGTGGTGCCGTTGTTGATGGCGCCCCCGTGGAGGTTCTCGTCCATGGCCTGGAGGGTGGTGGGGGCCAGGATCCGGCGGGCACGGACGAGCGCACGGAAGCCCGGTGCGTAGCGTTCGACCTGGGCTTCGACGCGGTCGGCCATGGCCTCCTGCTCACGGGCGTCCCACCGGCCGGTGATGCCGTCGGAGCCGGCGTCGGAGGTGATGCGCTGCGGCAGATGGGTGTAGGCCCAGGCCGATTCCGTACCGGCGGGCGAGCGGCTGGGATCCGCGGTGGTCATCTGGCCGAACAGCACGAACGGCTCATCGGGGACGTGCCCTGTGGCGATCTGTGCGGCGAACCGGGTCAAGCCGTCGACGCCGTCGGCCAGGTGGACCGTACCGGCGCCGGAAGCCGCCGCCGCGGTCCAGGGCACCGGACCCGTCAGTGCCCAGTCGATCTTGAAGGTCGCGAAGTCCCACTGGAACCGTTCCAGGTCCCGCACGAGGCGCGACGGGAGGTGTTCCTCGCCGACGAGCTCGCGGTACAGGGCCGGCGCAGAGGTGTCGGCGAGCACGGCCCGCCGCGCCTCGACGCTTTCGCCGCCGGCCGTCACGACGCCGACCGCGGTGCCTGCGCGTACGACGACGGACGTGACCCTTTCCGCGCAGCGCAGCACTCCGCCCCGGCGGCGCAGACGGCTCACGAGCGCCGCCGTGAGGGCGCCGGCCCCGCCCACCGGTACAGGGAAGCCGTGGCTCTGGCCGAGCATGGACATCAGCCAGCCGAAGCCGCCGCTGCCCGCCGCCTCGGGGGCCAGATCCGCGTGGAGGGCGTTACCGGCCAGCAGGAGCCGGCCACCGTCCCCGGCGAACTCCTCCTCACCCAGACGGCGCACGGGCAGGGCCAGTTGCCGGGCCAGCCGCAGCCCTCCGGAGGCGCGGAGCTTCGCGGCCAGCCGCAGGCCGGAGCGCACCGGCGGGAAAGGGGTGAACAAGGCCTGGACGATGTCCGGCCCGAGCAGGCTCCACGTCCGGTACATGTTCTCCCAGGCGTCGGCGTCGGCAGCGGCGAAGCCGGCCAGCCCGGAGCAGGTGTCCCGCACCCGGCGCTCCAGGACCGCGCACCGGCCGTCGAGCAGCGGATGGGCCAGCACGGAGGGGGCGTGGCTCCAGCGCAGCCCCTCCGCGGCGAGGCCGAGTCGGGCGAGCACGGGGGAGGCGGCCGCGAGCGGGTAGAAGGCGCTGAACAGGTCCGAAACGTAGTCGGGGTGGACACCCCGGTCGCTGCGCACCGCTCCGCCGGGCTCGTCCTGCGCTTCCAGGACCTCCACGCTCCATCCGGCGTCGACCAGCAGGTTCGCGGCGACGAGCCCGTTGGGGCCGGCGCCGATCACCACCGCGTCAGGCACGGAGCACCTCGCCGTACTGGTGACGGACAGCCATGGAACTGATCCTCCTGCGCAGATGTGCGGGGAGAGCCGCGACGCACGGCCGGGCCTGGACGTCGGCACCGGCGCGGACCGGGCGGCCCTCCGCGGGCCGCCGTTCCGTCAGGCGCGGGTCAACTCCCCAGAGCGCTCTTGAGCTGCTGCTTGTTCATGGTCGAGCGGCCCTCGATCCCGCGCTTCTTCGCTTCCTGGTAGAGCTCGTCCTTGGTGCGTTCGGACGAGCCGCCACCGCTGCGGGACTTCTCACCACCGCGCTGCGAGGCGGACTTGCCCTGCGTGGAACTGCGACTCGCGGTCTTGCTCTCGCCGGACCGGGCACGTTCCTTGTTCACGGTGCGGGAGGCCATCTCCTTCGCGCGCCCTTCGGACATGCCGCGCTCCTCGCCGGATTCCTTGATGTGCTCGTACTGTCGTTCGCGCTTCTGGCTGGATCCACGAGGCATGACGAACCTTTCATCGACGGGTGTGCCTTCATGCCATCGTGCGCGTACCCGAGCCTGCCCGCATCACACCCATGAGCTTCCGGAGCTTCCCGAGCTGTATGAGCCTCGAAAGGCCAACCGGTTCGGCGGGCGGCGGAAGGCGAGCGTAGGGCGCTCCGGTCGGCGCGACGCTTGCGAACGACGGTGCCGTCGAAGGCCGTCCGCCGATATCTGCGCCGGTATTTTCCCCGACATCTCTGCCGGAGCCAGTCGGGTGATGTCAACGACCAGAAAGGCCATCCGCCGTCAGGCCATCACGGCGCGTCGGCTTGGGCGATGCCCCAGCGGGCAGGTGCCACATATGCCTGCCCGCCACGGCTCAAGACGGATCAGGGCGGCAGGGCCAGACCTCGCGAGGCAAGGCCCCTCGAACCACGGGCCGGAGAGGCGGACATGCCCTTGGATCGCACGACGTCACCGCAGTCCGGGGCCGCAACGGCCCGGCGCGACGGCCCGGACGGCGCCGGCGGTCCCCAGGGGGTCGCCGCTCCAGAGGCGGCCGCCCCGGCCACCGGGGACGCTGGGGTCATGGAAGCCGAGGCGACCGCGTCCCAGCCGCTGCCGGCCCCCGTACCGGTTCGGATGCCCGACCACGGCGGGGGAGACCCGCCGACCCTCCTCACCGTCCACGGCTGCTGGTACCCCTCGGCCGACCCCACCGGCGAGCGCGTGGCGTTCATCTGCGACCGGGCGGGCGTCCCGCAGCTGTGGAGCGGGCCGGCCCGGGGGGACGAGGCCCACGTTCTCGACGGTGGCCCCGACCCGGTGATCGAGGTGTCCTGGTCCCCCGACGGGCGCTGGATCGCTTACACCTCGGCGCCGGGCGGCGGGGAGCACACCCGCGTACTCGTGGTGCGCCCGGACGGCACCGGGCGGCGGGTCCTCGCGGGCGCCGAGCCGGGTGGCTCCGCGCACCTGGGCTGCTGGACCCGGGACGGCGCGGCCCTGGCCGTCACGGTCGCCCAAGCCTCCGGTGCGGGCGCGGAGCACACGGGGGCCGGACACCTCCTTCCGGACACCGTCGACGGAGCACCCGGGGCGGGCGCGGCGCCCGAGCCGGCATGGGCCGAACGCGACGGGCCGGCGGCCCTGCTGGGCGGAGCCGCCGCATCCCCGGCCGACCGACAGCGTGCCGTCGCGTCCCCGGCCGACCGACACCGTGCCGTCGCGTCCCCGATCGACCGACACCGTGCCGTCGCGCAGCGCGCCCACGTTCCGGCCCCCGGGCCCGCGCACCGAGGGCCGGCCATGGGCCTGCCCACGGTCCCGGACCTGACTACGGTCCCGGACCTCGGTACGGTCCCGGACCTGACCACGGTCCCGGGCCTCGGCGCGGTCCCGGACCTCGGTACGGTCCGGAGCGGCGGACTCGCGGCCTACCTGATCGACCCGGACGGCGCCGACGCTCCGGCCTTCCTCTTCGCCGAGGAAGGAGCCGCCTCCCTGCGGGTGTGCGACGTAAGCCCGCAGGGACGCCTCGCGCTGGTGCGCCGCGGGCCGCGGGGCCGACGGGAGGCGCTCGTACTCGACACCACCTCCGGCCGCATCGCCTTCGCGCTCCACGTCGCCGACGGCGACCCCTGGATCGGCCGGTTCTCGGCCGACGCGCGAACCCTGTGGTTGCGCAGCGACGCGGAACGGGAGTTCGCGGCGCTGCTGCGGGTTCGACTGGACGAGGACGGCGTCTGCCAGGACCTCTCCGTCGCGGCCGAGCGCGAGGCATCCGCCCTCGACCTGCTCAGCGTGCCCGACCACGGTCGGTGGGCCCACCTCGCCTGGAACGTGCACGGAGCCGTCGAACTGGAGGGCGTGGGCCTGCCGGACGCGCAGGACGCGGACGGCGCCGTGGGACCGCACCACCGGCCGGTCCTGCCCCACGAGGTGGTGACCCGCATCTCACCGGCGGGCGGCGGCGGAGCGTTCGTCGCCCTGTCCGGTTCGCGCCGACGGCCCGGCATCTGGGAACTGGCGGACGGCTTCGCGCCGCTGCGCACCGGCTGGTCGGCCCGGGACGAGGACGCGGCCCCGCCCGGCCGGCCCCCCGTACGCCCCGTGCCCCTGCGCTGCCGCTCCAGGGACGGGTTGCTGCTCGGCGGCTGGTACTACCGGGCTCCGGACCATGACGCGGGCCGCCCGGCCCCCTGCGTGATCCACCTCCACGGCGGCCCGGAGGAACAGGAACGGCCGGTCTTCAACCCGCTCTACCACGAGCTCCTCGGCAGGGGCCTGGACGTGTTCGCCCCCGACGTCCGCGGCTCTTCCGGCTGGGGACGGTCCTTCGTGGACGCCGACCTCGGCGCCGGCCGGTTCGCGGCGATCGACGACGTCGCCGACTGCGCCGCGCACGTGGTCGAGCTCGGGTACGCCGACCCCCTGCGGCTGGGGGTGATGGGGCGCTCGTACGGCGGCTACCTCACCATGGCCTCCCTGGTCTGGCACCCGGACCTCTTCCGCGCCGGAGTCGCCGTCTGCGGGATGTCGGACTTCGCCTCGTTCTTCGCCGGTACGGAGCCGTGGATCGCGCAATCCGCCGCCGCCAAGTACGGCCACCCCGAGCACGACCGGGACCTCCTGCGCGCGCTGTCCCCGATGAGCCGCGCCGACCAACTGCGCGCCCCGGTGCTGACCGTCCACGGGGAGCACGACACCAACGTGCCGCCGACCGAGTCCGAGCAGTTCGTCCGAGCGGCACGTGAGCGGGGGGTGCCCGCGGAACAGCTGACCCTCCGCAACGAGGGGCACGACTTCCTGAGGGCGGACAACCGGCGGCTCTACCGCCGGGCCGCGGCGGACTGGCTGGAGCGACACCTCGGCGCGATCGCGCCTCCGTGGGAGTCGTCCTGATCCGGGGGCTCAGGGGATCCCGGAACCTTTCGGGCCACCTCGCGGCAAGAGTTCGGCCCACGGGACGGTATGTCCGATTTTTGGATGATCATGCAGATCAGGGGTAGTCGTCGAGCGTGATCACTTTGGGCGTCGAAGAAGAGTACCTACTGGTGGATCCGACGACCGCGCTTCCCCGGCCGTGGGTCGACGACGTGCGCAGGATCGCGGGCGTCGGGCCGCTGGCCGAGGACGGTGAGGTCCAGGACGAACTCCTTCAGGCACAGATCGAGGTCGCCACCCCGATCTGTAGCGGGCTGGAGGAAGTGGGGGGCCATCTCCTACGGCTGCGGCACGCGGTCGCTTCCGCCGCCGAGGAACGGGGCTGTCGGCTCCTCGCCTCGGCTGCCGCCCCGGTCAGGGACACGGCTCCCGTCCCCGTCACACCGAAGCCCCGCTACCGCAAGATGGAGGACGAGGCGCGGCAGCTGGTGGACGAGCAGCTGATCTGCGGGATGCACGTCCACGTGGCCGTGCCTGATCCGGAGACCGGCGTGGCGGTGCTGAACCGCATCCGGGTCTGGCTTCCGACGCTGCTCGCGATGTCGGTGAACTCGCCGCTGTGGGACGGGAGGGACACCGGGTTCGCGAGCTGGCGGACGATCGTCTTCGGCCGCTGGCCCGTCAGCGGCCTCCCGCCGTACTTCCACGGGTACTCCGACTACGAGGAACGGGTAGAGGCCCTGCTCTCCTCCGGGGTCATCGCCGACCGCGGACAGCTGTACTGGCAGGCCCGCCTCTCCGACCGCTACCCGACCGTGGAGATCCGCTGCCTGGACGTCCAGCTGCGGGCGGACGACGCCGTCATGCTCGCGGGCATCGTGCGCGCCCTGGTCGAGGTCGCCATCGCCGAGGAGAAGGCCGGAGCCCCTCCCGCCCCGTGCCCGCCGGAGCTGCTGCAAGCCGCGAACTGGCACGCGGCCCGCCACGGTCTGGGCGGCTACCTGGTCGATCCGCAAGGGCGTCGCCGCAGCAGCGGAGACGTCCTGTGCATGCTCCTGCGCCACATCGGTCCCGCGCTGGAGGACAGCGGCGACCACCGCGAAGTGGGCTCCCTCGTACACCGGCTCCTCCAGGACGGAACGCCGGCGGACCGGCAGCGGCGTGCGCTGGCGGAAGGCGGCATGCCCGCCCTGCGGAAGCTGCTCCTGGCGGTTTCGCCCGCGGGCTGAGGGTGCTGTGAAGGGAAGGGTTCGCCGGGTCGGTCGGCGGCTCGGGCCGACTGGTCCGGCGTCGGTCGCCCTGCGCGCGCGCCTCGGCGAGGGGCCCGAACGGATGACCCGGCCGGTGTCGCGGCGGGTCGCGGGCCACAGCCGGGTGGCTCCCTCCGTCAGGATGGCCCCGGCCACCGGGCCTCCGTGAGAGCCCGGCCATCGGGCCGTCCGCGAGGCAGAAGGAGTCTGTAATGCTGGAGAGGCAGCGCCGCAAGAACGCTACCGAGGTCACCTTCGTGTTGCCCGACGGCGATCCGCCGGGACCCGTCAGTGTCGTGGGAACGTTCAACGACTGGCGGCCCGGGACCCACGTACTGGAATCCCGCCCGGACGGAACGCGCGCGGTGACGGTCTCGCTGCCGCCGAAGGCGACGCACACCTTCCGGTACCTCGCCGCCGGTGACTACTGGTTCGACGACGATGCGGCCGACGGCCACGACGGAACCAATAGCCGTCTGCGCACCTGACCCGCGCGGACGAGCACTGACTCGCGGACGGGCACGGCCGCGGCCGTAAACGCCCGCCCGCGCGCCCGCCCGGCCGCGCCGCGGCCCCCGTCCGCGGCTCGGCCGCCGTGGACGGCGGGCCGCTGGACGGGGGCCGCTGGAGGGGGCCCGTGAGGCGCGTCTGCGGGACGTCAGCCCGGATCGTCGTCCTCGGTGCCGCGTGTCCCGATGTTCCCGTATCCCTTCATCTCGTGCGCCGTACGGCGGCTCCCGTCGTCGGGGAAGTCGGCTCCGCCCGCATCCGGGCGCGCCGCCCTACGACCCGGGGTCGCCGTTTCCCGGCCGGTGCGGGATGAAGTACGTCGCTTGATGCCCCACCACACGGCCCCGATCAACAGGGCGGTGATGAGGACGCCGATGACGAGCAGGACGAAGAAGTTCGGCATGGAGGTCCCTTTCCGTCGCGTCGCGTGCCGCAGGCCCGCCGCGACAGCGATTCACTGCGTGTACGTCGGCCGGGCGGGCCTTGGTGACCACCGCGCAGTTCAATCCGTGGACAGTGCCTCCAGCAGTTCGCCGACCTGCGCGTCGGGGAGGGCCCGGGCGACGTCCGCCTGCGCGACGATGCCGACGAGCTGGTGGCCGTCGATGACCGGAAGCCGCCGGACCTTGTGAGAGATCATGGTGCGCAAGATCTCGCCGGCCTCGTCGTCCGCGCCGATCGTGACCGCCTCGCCCTGCGCGAGCGTGCCGACCTTGGTGTTGGCGGGGTCCTTTCCGGAACCCAGGACCTTCACCACGATGTCGCGGTCGGTGAGCATTCCCTTCAGTTTGTTGTCGTTTCCGCAGATGGGCAGGGCGCCGACCCCCAGGTCGGTGATCTTCCGCGCGGCGTCGAGGACGCTCTCGTCCTCGTTGATGCAGTCCGCGCCCTCCGTCATGATCTCGCGTGCCGTGGTCATGGGATCCGATCCTCTCGACTGTGCCGTGGGATGTGTTGGCGAGTGTGGGATGTGTCCCTCCGCCTCCGCGCCTTCCCAGCCGGAGGGCGACCTAACGCGCCGACTCCCGCCCGTGCGCGCGGTCGCTTCCTCGTGTCGCGCCGCAGGACGAGCCGGCGGGTAGGGGAGAAGGAGGAGAAACGGGGAAGGCGAGGCGGGAGCACGCTCCGCCCCGTCGCGCGCAGGAGGAGAGACATGGCCCACCGTGGTGACGCGCTGTACGACCGCATCGGCCGGGCGTGCGCCCGACGGGCGGACCGGCTGTGGGACGTGAGCCGGATCCTCCACGCGGATCCGGAGACCGCGTACGAGGAGCACCGGGCGGCTCGTCTCCTCGGTGACGAGCTGGAAGAGGCGGGCTTCGCGGTCCGACGGGGGACGGCCGGCCTGGACACCGCCTTCACGGCCGACTGGGGGGACGGGGGTGGCGACGGGGACGGCCGGCGCGTCGCTCTGTTGCTGGAGTACGACGCGCTGCCCGGGCTCGGTCATGCCTGCGGCCACAACCTGATCGCCGCTGCCGGGCTGGGAGCCGCCCTCGCACTGCGTGATGCGCTGGGCGGGGGATCGGGCCGGGTCACCGCCATCGGGACGCCCGCCGAGGAGCGCGGGGGCGGCAAGGTGGCACTGGCCGCCGCCGGGGTCTTCGACGACGTGGACGCCGCCCTCATGTTCCACCCGGGGGTGCACGACTGGTCCTGGGCTCCCCTGACCGCCCAGAGGCAGGTCCGGGTGGGCTTCCGGGGCCGGGCCGCACACCCGACCGGCGACCCCGAGGGAGGGATCGACGCCCTCGCCGCCCTCATCCAGCTCTTCAACACGGCGGCCGCGGTCGCCCGGCGGCTACCGGCGGGCTCCCACGTCCAGGGCATCGTGACGGAGGGCGGTACCGCCACCAACATCGTTCCGGCCTACGCGGAAGGGCTCTTCGGGCTCCGTGCCGCGACCACGGAGGCCCTCGACGACTTGGCCGCGCTGGTCGGCACGTGGGCCGGGGGAGTGGCCACGGCCACCGGTACCACGGCGGACGTCACGCCACTGGGCGACGGCTACGCCCACTTCCGCGACAGCACGGTCCTGTCCGAACGCTTCGCCGGACACCTCGCCCGGGGGTCCGGCATCGAGCTGACACAGCCCGAGGCGGGAACGTACCTGGGTTCGTCCGACATCGGGGACGTGAGCCTGCGCGTACCCGCCATCCACCCCTTCGTCGCGATCGTCCGGCTCGCTCACCCGGGTCTCCTGCGGTTCGATCTGCTCCCGGGCGGCCGCCCGCGGCACCTTCTCTCCACGTACATGCCGATCCAGCTGCGTTTCTCTCCCTGACGGGCGGGCAAGCGCCGCGTTATGGACCAGTCGAAGGCACCCGTACTCGCGGCCCTCGCCGCCTACCACGAAACCGGCCAGACCCCCTTCACACCCCCCGGACACAAGCAGGGTCGCGGCACCGACCCGAGGGTGCGGGCGGTGCTCGGCGAAGCGGTGTTCCGGTCGGACGTACTCGCCACCAGCGGCCTGGACGACCGTACGTCCTCCCACGGCGTCGTGGAGGAGGCTCAAGCCCTGATGGCCGACGCCGTCGGAGCGGAGCACGCCTTCTTCTCCACCTGCGGCAGTTCCCTGTCGGTGAAGTCGGCCATGCTGTCCGTCACCGGACCCCACGAGAAGCTGCTGGTCGGACGGGACGCCCACAAATCGGTGGTGTCGGGCCTGGTCCTTTCGGGAATCCGGCCCGTCTGGGTGGACCCCCAGTGGGACGCCCGACACCACTTGGCGCACCCGCCGTCCGCCGAGGCCTTCGAGGCCGCTTTCGCCGAGCATCCCGACGCCCGCGGCGCCCTGGTGACCACCCCCACGCCCTACGGCACGTGCTCGGACCTCGCCGCCATCGCCGATGTCTGCCACCGGCGCGGCAAGCCCCTGATCGTGGACGAGGCATGGGGCGCCCACCTGCCCTTCCACGCCGACCTTCCCGCCTGGGCCATGGACGCCGGCGCCGACGTGTGCGTCACCTCCGTGCACAAGATGGGCTCCGGCCTGGAACAGAGTTCCGTCTTCCACCTCCAGGGAGACCTGGTCAAAGCCGAGGTCCTCAAGAGCCGTGAAGACCTGCTCGGCACCACCAGCCCCTCCGTACTCGTGTACGCGGCCCTGGACGGGTGGCGCCGGCAGATGGTCGAACACGGCAAGGTCCTCTACGACGACGCGCTCGCCCTCGCCGAGCAGGTCCGCGGCCGGATCTCCCGCATCGACGGCATTCGGGTGCACGGCCGGGACGATTTCTGCGGGCCCGGCCGGGCGGCGGACATGGACCCCCTGCAGATCATCATCGACATCAGTGCGTGGGACACCACCGGATACCGGGCGGCCGACTGGCTGCGCCGCAACCACCGGATCAACCTCCACATCGCCGACCACCGCCGCATCAGCGCCCAGTTCACGCACGCGGACGACGAGAGCACCGCCGAGGTCCTGCTGACGGCCCTGACCGACCTGCACGCCCATGTCTCCGAGCTGCGGTCGGGCCAGCCCGTCGAGGTCCCCTCGCCGTCCGAACTGCGGCTGGACCAGGCGGTGCTGCCCCGCGACGCCTTCTTCGGCCCGACGGAACAGGTTCCTTGGGAATCGGCGGACGGGCGGGTCGCCGCCGAGATGCTGACCCCCTATCCGCCGGGGATCCCGGTGGCGGTCCCGGGGGAGCGACTCAACGGCGACGTCCTGCGCTATCTGCGGTCCGGGGTGGAGTCGGGCATGGTCGTTCCGGACGCGGTCGACACGGAGGTCAAGAGCGTCCGTGTGCTCCGCGAAACCTGACGGCGCGCGCAACCGCGTTCGGCAGCCGGTACGGGGTGGGGTTCCCGGTACTCCGCGTGCTCGGGTTCTCGGTACTCCGCGTGCGTATCCGGGCCGTGCTTCACAGACTGGACGGACGGGCGGACCGTACCTCTGCGGGACGCCGCCCCTCCGTCGAAGGAGCAGACCGTGCCCGAACAGCTGTCGCCGCCGCCGCACTCCCGCTCCCGGGATGAAATCCGGGTCGCCTCCGTGCCCTCCGGCCACGTGTACGTGAGGCACTGCTCCGCGACTGACCCCGACGGCGTACGACGGCTGAAGGACCCCCGCCCCAACGGCGCGCCCCGTACCTCGCGGCGGTGGTGGCCCCCGGTGATGCTGGACCCCGACTGGGTCAACGCCCACCACGAGGACTTCGACGTCTTCCACCTGCACTTCGGTTTCGACGCCCAGAGCCCCGACCAGCTGTCCGCGCTCGTCGATGCTCTCGGACGCCACGGCAAACCCCTCGTCCATACCGTGCACCAGCTGCGCAATCCCCGTCAGCGGGACCCCGCGGCGCACGACGCCGCTCTGAACGTCGTCATCCCCGCGGCCGACCAGCTCATCACCCTCACCCCCGGCGCCGCCCAGAGCATTCGCGACCGGTGGAACCGGACAGCGACCGTGCTGCCCCATCCGCACGTGGTCGAACTGCAACGACTGGGCCGTCCCAGGCCGCCCCGTGACCGGTTCCGCGTCGGGGTCCACGCCAAGAGCCTGCGTGCCAACATGTCCGTCCTGCCCGTCGTACAGGTGCTCGCCGACGCGGTGCGCGACCTTCCGGACGCCGAACTCCAGGTGAACATCCACCGCGAAGTGGCCGATCCCGCCGCCCCGGCCCATGCCCCGCAACTCCTCCAAGAGCTGGAGGAACTCGAAGGCCGGGGCCGCCTCACGCTCACCGTCCACGACTCCTACGACGACGACCGGCTGTGGGACTACCTGTCGTCGCTGGACCTGTCGGTGCTTCCCTACCTGTTCGGCACCCACTCCGGATGGCTCGAGGCCTGCCACGACCTCGGCACCGCCGTCGCGGCCCCGGACTGCGGCTTCTACGCCCAGCAGCGCCCCTGCCTGACGTACGGGCACACGCAGCGCGGGGGCCTCGACGAGGAGTCGCTGCGCGAGGCGGTACGGACGGCCTACGAGGAGAGGCCGGCGCCCCGGGCCACCGCGCAGCACCGTACGCGGGAGCGGAGCGAACTGGCGGCCGCGCACCGTGACCTGTACGGGAGCGCGCTGTCCTGAGCCGTGTCGGCCCTGCGCGTCCCGCGTCCCAGTGGTGGGAGGACGCGCCCCCTGGCCGGCCCCGCTCATGGGCGCTGCCGCACCCCTGCGACGACCACGATCGACTCTCCCCGATCGCCCGGGGATCAATACCGTGCGGCCGCGTGGGTCGCTAGGGCCGGCCCGCGATGGGGGGCAGTGCCGCGCCCCGTCGGGTAGGCGGGTTGTTCCGGTTGCCGGTCGGTTCCGCAGGCGCGGGGGGCGGCCGGGGGCTCATGAAGTGCGGCATGCAGGGCGCGGGCCGCGCTCGGAGGGGTTCCGCGGGCGCTGGTTGCTTCCCGATCGAGGGTGTCGAGGAGTTCGAGAAGGTGTTGGGGTTGTGGGCGCCAGTTGTAGACGAACAGGACGATGTGGCGGGCGCGTGCGTGGGCGGCGAGGATGAGCAGGCAGTTGAGCCCGGTGACGTCCACGAAGGGGACGTGCTGCATGTCGCAGACCACCGCCGCGATCTTCGCGTTCAGGGCGTCGTGAACATGGGTGAAGGCGGGTTTGGCGTCGAGGTCCATTTCACCGGAGGGGCGGACGTGGAGCGTCGGGCCGTGCCGTCTGATCGCGATGTGGAAGCAGTCGGTTTCCATGGCGTGTCTCACCTCGCCAGGCCTGTGTCTTACACCCATTTCTTTCTACCCCCTCGTCCAGCCCTTCAGTGCAGGGCCTCCGCGAGAAGCTCGATCGCGAGGGTGGATGCGGCCAGGGCCTTGGTGCGGTCACCGTCGTTCAGGGCCTGCCGGGCGGCGTCGAGGGCTGCGCGGGCTCGGTCGGATACGTCGCCGGGGAAGGTGTTCGAGTTCAGTGAGACCTCCGCTCGCCTGATGTTCCCCAGGGTCGTCTCGGCATCGGCCATGGAGGGTGAGTCGCTCTGCATCGTCGTTTCCCTTCAGTACGTACGAGAGTGACATGGGTCCGACCCGGTGCATCGATCACACGTTCGAGCATCGTGCGAGCCCTGTGGGCGGCGGCCGCTGGGGCGGGCGGCCCCGCGTGAAGGAGGCCCGGTCATCGAGCGGCTACCCGAGCCTACGCGCGACAACCCGCGCACTCGGGACGAACGACCGGGGGCATTGGTGATGCGCGCATACGGCCCCGACGGTGGGGCAGGCGCCCCCAAAGCGGGAGCTTGCGGCCGCGACGGACGCCCGGTAGGCGGCCGGACCGCAACCGCTAGACGAGAGACGAGAGACGAGAGACGAGAGACGGGATCGCACCGTGAGCAAGGACAAGCACCCTCGTACCACCACGCCGTCGCAGGCTCCAGGTGAAAGTGGGGACCCGGAAGCTCGGAAGGAGGCCGAGGAAGCCGTGATTCCCACAGGTCAGGACGGTGAAGCAGGCGATGCCCTGACGCCCAACACCGGCGCGCAGCGCCGAACGGCGAAGGACGGGAAGGCCGCTCGGGAGCAGAAGCGGGGCCGCGGCTGACGCGGCCCAGGGGCTCGGTCGTACTGTCCCCAGCGCGCCCGCGGGCCCGGAGGAGTGGCGGCGGGCGCGCCGCGCACATCGGGCCGGGTCCGGGGCGGCTCGCGGGTTACCGTCGGCGGCATGGACGGTGATCGCCGAGGGTGGCGCCAGTGTTTGCTCAGCGGGGCGGTGTTCGCCGTGTGCATGGTCGGCACCACGCTGCCGACCCCGCTCTACGGCCTCTACCAGGAGAAGTTCGGCTTCTCCGAGCTGATCGTGACCGTGGTGTACGCCGTGTACGCCTTCGGCGTCATCGGCGTACTGCTGCTCGCGGGCAATGCCTCGGACGCCGTGGGCCGGCGACCCGTGCTGCTGGCGGGGCTGGGTTTCGCGGCGCTGAGCGCCGTCTGCTTCCTGTGCGCCGACGGGATGCCCTGGCTGTACGCGGGGCGGCTGCTGTCGGGTCTGTCCGCCGGCCTGTTCACCGGGGCCGCCACGGCGTACGTGATGGAGCTGGCCCCTGACGGCGGCGCCTCGCGGGCCACGTTCGTCGCGACGGCCTCCACCATGGGCGGGCTGGGTTGTGGTCCGCTGCTCGCGGGAGTGCTCGCGCAGTACGCCTCCTGGCCGCTCTACCTGCCGTTCGCCGTGCACCTCGCGCTGCTGGCCGGCTCGGCCGCCGTCCTGCTGTGGCTTCCGGAGACGGTGCGGGAGCGGCGTCCGCTGAGCACCGTACGGCCGCAGCGCGCCGCCCTGCCCCCGCAGGTGCGGACGGTGTTCGGGCCGGCGGCGATCGCCTCGTTCGCGGGGTTCGCGCTGTTCGGGGTGTTCACGTCCGTCAGCCCGGCGTTCCTCGCGCAGTCCCTGGACGTGCACAACCATGCCGTGACCGGGCTGGTGGTCGCGCTGGCCTTCTTCGCCTCGACCGCGGGGCAGCTGGCCGTCGGCCGGGTCGGGGTGGGTCGCTCGTTGCCCCTGGGGTGTGCCGGGCTGCTCGCCGGGCTGGCGCTGCTCGCCGGGGCGCTGTGGTGGGAGCTGCTGCCGCTGGTGGTGCTGAGCGCCCTGATCGGCGGAGTCGGGCAGGGGCTGACGTTCCGCGGGGCGCTGAGTGCGGTGGCCGCGGCGTCTCCCGCGGACCGGCGGGCGGCCGTGATCTCCATGCTGTTCGTGGTGGCGTACGCGGGCATCTCGGTGCCGGTGATCGGGGTGGGGGTGCTGGTGGGTCCGCTCGGGCTGGAGGGTGCGGGGCTGGTGTTCATCGCGGTCATGGCGGTGCTCGTCCTGTCGGCGGCCCTCTACCTGGTCCGGCGTCCAGCAGTGCGGACCACCCCGGGGACCTGAGCTCCGCCGCCCTCCCAACGGACCGGCCAGGTCCTGGAGAACGTAAATACCTCGACAGCGCCCCTCGGCACCCGGCAAAGTGGCCGTCCGTGACGAGCAGTGAACTGTGGACCCGAGCGACCGCCGACCGCTACGACGCCGAGGAGACGGAAACGTCCTCGGCTGCCGTTCTCGGACCGACTCTCGCCTTCCTCGCCGAGCTCGCCGGAGACGGCCGGGCACTGGAGTTCGCCATCGGAACCGGACGAGTGGGCGTCCCGCTCCGGGAACGCGGCGTGCCGGTAGTGGGCATCGAACTGTCCGAGCACATGGCAGCGGTGCTGCGGCGCAAGATCGACGAGAGGACGCTCCCGGTAACCATCGGGGACATGGCAACCACCGTCGTCCCAGGCGGGTTCACCCTGGTCTACCTCGTCTACAACACCATCACGAACCTGCTCACGCAGGACGAGCAGGTCGAGTGCTTCCGCAACGCCGCACGTCATCTGGAGCCCGGCGGCCGATTCGTCATCGAGCTGGGCGTGCCGCCGCTGCGGTTCCTGCCGCCCGGCCAGGTCGCGGTGCCGTTCGACGTCTCCGAGCAGCATCTCGGCTTCGACACCTTCGACCTGGTCGAGCAGATCCTCGTCTCGCACCACTTCACCCGCGACGACGACGGCCGCTACCGTCGCGGCAACTCCCGGCACCGGTACGCCTGGCCGGCAGAGCTCGACCTGATGGCACGGATCGCCGGGCTCGAGCTGGAACGTCGCGTCGCGGACTGGGACGGGGCGCCGTTCGCCCAGGACTCCGCGAAGCACATCTCCGTATGGCGCAAGCCGACCTGAGGTCGGCCGCGTCGGCGTGGGGACCGGTGCGGCTCCTGCCATGGTGGGCCACCGCGCTCCGTCTTCCCGGGAGGTACCTCCGTGTCCCGACGCCCGTACGGCCATGCCGGCCGGATCCGCCCCTCGCTGCGGCTGGCGGCCGCCACCGCCGTGTGCGGCGCCGTGCTCGCCGCCTCCGTGCAACCCGCGCAGGCCGGGGCGGACCGCAATCCGCCGCCGGGTGCCGCCCTCCGCCAGGAGCTGCGGGAGCTGGTGGAGAGGCCCGACGGGCCCCCCGGAGTCATCGCCGTCCTGCGCGACGGGGACCGTACGGAGGTCTACCGGGCGGGCGTGGCCGACGTGGAGAGCGGCCGGCCGCCGAGGGCGACCGACCACATGCGGATCGCCAGTGTCGCCAAGGCCTTCAGCGGAGCGGTGGCCCTGGGGCTCGTCGACCGCGGCCGGCTCCACCTGGACGACACGATCGGTGAGGTGCTGCCCGGCCAGCCGGCCGCCTGGCACGGGGTGACGCTGCGTCAACTGCTCAACCACACCAGCGGCTTGCCCGACTATTCGACCTCGCAGGGGTTCATCGACATCGTCTCCGAGGACCCCCGCCACCGCTTCGACTCCCGGCGCCTGCTGGAATTCGTCGCCGACGAGGACCTCGACTTCCGGCCGGGCAGCCGCTACCAGTACTCCAACTCCGACAACATCGCCATCGCCCTCATGGCCGAAGCGGCCACCGGGCGCCGGTACGAGGCGCTGCTGCGCGAGCTCGTCTACGAGCCGTTGGGCTTGGAGGCCACCAGCCTGCCCCAGGGATACCGGCTGCCCGTGCCCTTCCTCCACGGCTACCAGATCGATCCGCAGGCCGGGCCCGTCGACGTCACTGAGGCCGTGGGTGCCTCGGGGGCCTGGGCGGCCGGGGGCATCGTCTCGACGCCGAAGGACCTCACCGCGTTCATCCGGGGCTACGCGGGCGGTGCCCTCGTCTCGGACCGCACCCGACGGGAGCAGTTCAGATTCATCCCCGGCGCCCTGTCCCAGCCCCCCGGCCCCGGTCGCACCGAGGCGGGCCTGGCGATCTACCGGTACACCACGCGCTGCGGAACGGTGTACGGCCACACCGGCAACACGCCCGGCTACACCCAGCTGGCGGCGGCCACGGCGGACGGCCGGCGCTCGCTGACCTTCTCGATCACCACGCAGACGGCCCTCAACAGCAACCCCGACCTGCTCGCGCGGGTCCGGGAGGTCCAGGAGGACTTCGTCTGCGCCCTGCTGCACGGCTGACGCCGTTCCCCCGCGTCCCCCGCGGGTGCGAGCTTCGCACCCATGGGGGAAGCTGGGAATGCCGCGGTGCCGGCGGCGGGCAGAGTGGTGAGGAAGGTCTGTCGTGAACGTTTCAGCAGGTGGACGCCCCGCACGCGCATCCGGGCACAGGGTGCGGGTGGCCACCCTGCTGTGCGCGGCGGCGGCCATGACGGCCGCCGTGCTCCCGGCCTCCGCCCTCCCGGTCTCCACCCTCCCGGCCTCCGCGCGCACCGCCGGTACGTCGTCGGCCCTGACTCCGGATCCAATGGACCCGGTCGTGGTCGTCGACTGTTCCTCCCAGGCGCAGATGCGCCCCGCGGAGTACCTCCTGGCTTGCGGCGACGGGAACAACCGACTCGTCGGCCTCCGGTGGAACACCTGGGGGCCTACCGCCGCGACGGCCACCGGCACCGACATGGTGAACGACTGCCGCCCGTACTGCGCGGCCGGCCGCTTCCGCTCCTACCCGGTGACGGTGACCCTGAGCGATCCGCAGGCCTGGCCCGAGCACCCCGATGTCCGGCGCTTCACGACGATCCGGCTCCTTTACACGGACACCGCACCGGACCCGGTCCCCAAGGACGTGACCTACAAGCTCGTGTACTGACCGGCGGATGACGCGGCAGCCGGCGGGTGCCCGGGAGCGCTACGCGAGGTAGCAGGGAAACAGGTGATGGCACATGTGCCGATGGCTCGCCTACTCCGGGACCCCCGTGCTGCTCGACACCATCCTGTACAAACCGGCGCACTCGCTGATCGATCAGAGCCTTCATTCCAAGCTGGGTGTCGAGACGACGAATGGTGACGGCTTCGGCATCGGCTGGTACACGCGGGACAACGACACGGACACTCCGGCGCTCCTCAGAGACGTAGGGCCCGCCTGGAACAACCGCAACCTGCGGGAGATGGCGGACCACGTCCGCTCCCCGTTGTTCTTCGCGCACATCCGGGCATCGACCGGCACGGCGGTCCAGCAGTCCAACTGCCACCCGTTCCGCCACGGCCGGTGGATGTTCATGCACAACGGCGCCATCACCGGCTTCCACCTGTTGCGCCGGGAACTCACCCTGCTCGTCGACCCCGCGCTCTACGCCGACATCGAGGGAACGACGGACTCCGAGGTGATGTTCTTCCTGGCCCTCACCTTCGGCCTGGAACAGGACCCGCCGACCGCCGTGGCCAGGATGGCGGGAGTGGTGGAGCGCGCCGGGCGCGACCACGGCGTGGAGTTCCCCCTCCAGATGACGCTCGCCATCACCGACGGCGAGCGCCTCTGGGCCTTCCGCTACTCCAGCGCGCACGCTTCCCGTTCGCTCTTCTACAGCAGCCGGGTGGACGCACTGCGCCGGCTGCACCCCGATGTCGCGTTCCTGCGGGACGTCTCGGAGGACACCCGTCTCATCGTGTCCGAACCCGTCGGCGACCTGCCCGGTGCCTGGAACGAGGTGCCGGAAGGCACCTACGGCGTCGTACAGCCCGGCGCGGACGAGATCTACCCCTTCACACCGGAACCGGCACCGGCGGCCGCATGACCCGCCCACAGCTGCCCGCGGAGCACCGCACCGGCCGCAAGGGGTAGCCGAGCCCGCGGGCTCGATGGCCCGCGGAGCCTCCGTAGAGCTGCCGGGGAGCGTCCCGTGGAGCTCCGTAGGGCCGCCGTATAGCCCTCGTAGAGCGTCCGTTCGGGTGGTGTCACCCCCTCACCGACCGCAAGTGCCGCTGGAGGCGCGTCGGTCCGTGCTGTGCTGTGGCCACGGCCGGAAGACGGCCGTACGCGGGCCCGCCCGCTGTTCGTGGCAGGTCCGCCCCAACAGCGAAGGAGGAGTGATGTCGCGTCACCGAAAGGATCGGCGAAGCAGGAGCGTCGTCGGTCAACTGCTGGTCCTGACAGCCGTGTTGGTCGTGAGCTTGCTGGACGTTTCCGGGGCTCATGCCGCCGCGGTCCACTCGAAACCGAAGCCCAACTGGGACGCCATCGCCCGGTGTGAATCCAGCGGGAACTGGCGGGCGAACACCGGCAACGGCCATTACGGGGGATTGCAGTTCACCCAGTCGAGCTGGAAGGCGGCAGGAGGCCGCAAGTACGCACCACGCGCCGATCTCGCCACGAAGGCGCAGCAGATCGCGACGGCGCGCAGACTCGCCAAGATCCAGGGCATGGGGGCCTGGACCTGCGCACGCCGCCGCTGAGCCGGCCCGTTCCGACAGGGCGGCCGCGCCGCCCTGTCGGGGGCTCGCGGGCGGACGCGCCGGGGCTCAGCAGTTGTTGCCGACCGCGTCCATCTTCCCGCCGAACCGCCCCTGGTAGTTGGAGGCGTAGTCACCGACCCGGACCGGACGGCAGTCCTTGCCGCTCGCCCAGTCGATGAAGGCGCCGGTCCTGTTGGCCCTGAACGACCACACGTGGTCAACGAACTTGGCGGGCAGGTCCACATAACCGCCGCGCCACACGTACACGTCGCCGGTCCCGTCCTGGTAGTGCCACAGGCAGATGGCGTTGCTCGGGCACGCGGGCAGGGCCTGCGCCGCCGTGGGCGAGGTGAAGGTGGCCAGTACGACCGTCCCGGCAACGAGCAGCGTGCGCACGGTTCGTGCCTTCATGTGCTTCTCCTTCGTCGGCGTCCTTCCTTCCATCGTCCTCGCCCACCCGCGACGTTGGGAAGACGGCCTCGGACTCCGACCGGCGCCGCCCAAACGAGGGGGCTCGTGCCGCAACGGCACGAGCCCCGGAGCGGACGCGGCGGCCGGTCAGCTGCCCGCGGCCGACACGATCGCGTACGCGGGCGAGCCGCCGACGAGCCTGCGGGTCACACGCTCCACCCTGTCGTTGTGGTTGCCCTCGATCGTGGTGACGGTCCCGTCGCCGTTGTCCTGCTCGATCACGCCGACGTGGACGCTCGTCGAAGTGCTGGAGGGTCCGGTGCCGAAGAGGATCACGTCACCGGGCTTGGGCGCCGCGTTGCGCAGGTCCGTGCGGAGCGTTCCGTGGTCGCGCCCGTAGTAGTAGAAGTCCCCGCTGAACGCGGTGTGGTAGTCGATCCCGGCCTGTTGCCAGGTCCAGCTGGCGAAGTGCGCGCACCAGGCTTCACAACGACCGTACGGGTTGCAGTTGTTGCCCCATTCCTCCTGGCCGAGCTGGGAACGCGCCGCCTGGATGATCTTGTCGCGGACGCTGCCCGACAGCGGGGGAACGGTCGGATTGCCGCCGCTGGGCCCGCCGCCCGGGCCGGTGCTCCCGATCTCGCGGGTGATGCCCATGGCCGCCATGGTCTGCGGACCGGCGATGCCGCACCGCCGCGGGGACGTATGACGCCCGGCGAATCAGCAAAGAGCTGAATGCGCCAGCACGGCCCGCGCCCGCAGCTGCAACCGCGAGTGTGCACCACCCCTGATATCTCTCTCCCCGTTCACCCCTCCTGGGCCGACGTGGTCGCGGCCAGGGTGTCGACGACGTCGTACAGGCTTCCGGCGCGCCGGTGCGCCGCGCGCTGGCGGCAGGCGCCGCCGCCCCCGAGGCGGAGCCGGCCGAGGACCGTCGCGGCCATGGGCAGGTCTCCGGCGGCGTCCAGCCCCGGGGCGGCCCGCTCCAGGAGGGCGCCGACCAGGTCCCAGGCGGGTACCCGTCGGCCGCTTCCCACATCGAGCCCGTCCCCCTCCAGGCCGTGGAGGGCGGCGAGGTGGTGTGCGGTCCGCAGTGCCCTGGATCCGACCACCGGCGGCGGTACGCCGGCCTCGGCCTCCGAGACCAGGGACGCGGCGAGGCCCCGTACGAGTGCGGCCAGCAGCACCACCACGTCGAGGTCGGCGTTGACGTCGGCGACGCGTATCTCCAGGGTGGGCACGTGCTCGGAGGGCCGGGCGTACCAATAGACCATCCGCCGGTCGAGGAGGTGGCCGGTGCGCACGAGGGTCTCGACCGTGCGCTCGTACCCGTCCTCGTCCAGGACGGGGGCGGGCCCGACGCCGGGCCACCGGGCGTGCGCGACCGACCGCCAGCTCGCGTACCCGGAGTCCGTGCCGCGGTCGAACGGGGAGTTGGCGGCGAGGGCTTGCAGCACCGGCAGCCAGGGACGCATGCGGTTGGCCAGGTCCAGTGCCCGGCCCCGGTCCGGCACGCCGATGTGGATGTGGCAGCCGCACACCACCTGGCGCAGGTCACCGAGCACACGTGCGTAGCGGTCGACCATGCGCGCGTAGCGTGGCTCGGCGGTCACCTCGAGCGGCCCCTCCGGCGGGATCACGGGAGTCCCCGAAGCCACCAGCAAACAGCCCTCGTCGGAAGCCGCGCGGCTCACATTGTCCCGCAACCACGCCAGTTCGGCACGCAGCCGGGAGCTGTCCGAGGTGGGACGGGTGCAGACCTCCACCTGGGCGGTGAAGAACTCGTGCTGCACCTGTGGGCCGAGGGCTCCGCTGGTCGCCGCGATGACCTGCGGCGCGCGGCCCGCCGGTGCACGGGTGAGCCGGTCCACGAGGAGGAACTCCTCCTCGACGCCCATCGTGAGCAGGGCGCGGCCGGGCTCGCAGGGCCTGCCGCTCCTGCTGGGCTTGCGGGCGGCCGGGCCGGGCGCGCCGCGGTCGGCTGCCGCGGACAGTGCTGTCGACATGTGCGGTCCCTTCGCGGGGGGTCCTGCCGTCTTCCCAGTCTCGCGGCTACCCCGCTCGCCCGCGCGAGCACACTCGTCCGGGCGCTGGGGTACCGCGGCGCCTACCGCCGGGCGAGGCGTTTCCACGGCTGTCGTGCGGGTTCGATGACGAAACCGCTGCGGGGCCGGGTCGGGATCCGGGTGAGCGGGATGGACAGGTCCTGCTGCGGCACGGCGAAGTCCAGATCCGCCAGTGCTGGTCCGAGTACGCAGAGCAGGGAGATCGTGATGTCCTCGCCGGGGCAGCGGTGGCCGGTGCGCGCCTCGCCCCCGCCCTGGGGGATCAGCTCGTCGCTGCCCGGTTCGCGGCCGGCGAAGCGCCCGGGGTCGAAGTGGTACGGCCGCTCCCACAGCTCGGGGTCGTGGTGGTGCCCGTACACATCGAGGAGCAGCAGGGTCCCGGCCGGGAGCGCGTCCCCGGCGAAGGAGAGGTCGCGGGCGGCGAGGCCTCCGACGAAGGGGACGAACGGGTAGAAGCGCCGGACCTCGTGCGCGAACGCGCGGGCGTGGGCCGCGCCGCCGGTACGCAACTGCTCGTGCCGGCCGGGATGGCGGTGCAGGGCGTGGGCGGCGAAGACGGCGAACCAGGCGACGGCGATGGTCGGACGGATGATGTTGAGGAGCTCGACGGCCGCCGTGTGCGGATCCAGCAGCGTGCCGTCCGCCTCACGGTGCAGGGCGACCGCCTCCAGCGGGCTTCCGGCCGCCGCGGCGTGCCGGGACGCGGAGAATATGCCGTCCGGATGCGGTCCGTGTTCGCGCAGGCGCAGATCGGTGACCGCGGCCGCGAGGGCGTTCTCCTGGCGGCGCCGGGCGCGGCGGGCCAGCGCGTGCCGGGGCCCGGCGGTGGCGAAGCCGTCGACCATGGCGACGCAGTCCTCGGCGATCTCCCGGGCCGCGTCGTCCGGGACCGGCAGACCCACCCAGTCGCAGACCGCGCGGGCGAGCACGGCGGCGACCTCGTCGAAGAGCACCACCCGGCCGCCTTCCCAGGCCGTCACGGCATCGCGCCAGGCGCCCTCGACCCTCGAGGTGAGGCTGTGGACGCCGTCCGGGTGCATGAGCAGGGAGACGAACAGTTCCTTGCGCGCGCGGTGGGCCCGCCCGTCCAGGGTGTGCACCGCTCCCTGCCCGAAGAGGGTGTCGAGCACCGGATCCGGGAGGGCTCCCTGGCGGTGGACATGTTTCTCGTCGTAGAAGAAGGCCACGGCCTCGGGGCCGTGCAGTAGCGCTGCGGGACGCCCCATCAGCCGGGTACGGACCAGGGGCGCACCGCCGTGGGCCCGGCGCAGATCCGGGGCCCACGCGTAGCCGTGCACCAGCAGGGACAGCGTGGCGTCGGTCATCACAGCGGTCATGAGCTGCGCCTACCCGTGCAGGGGGGCGGCAATCACGGCAGTCACAGGGCTCTCCGGTGCTCTCGGGTCTCGGGTCTCGGGGTCAGCCGGTCGTCCCGTCCCGCGGGCTCAGCCGGCGGGGCGTCCCCTTCCCCGTCCCTTCCCATGCGCCGTCTCGGCCCCCTGCGGGCGGTCGAGACGGCTCGCCTCGTCCGTGTCGGCGGCCTCCGTCGTCCTGTCGTCCGCCCTGTCGCCCCTCCTGTCGCTCTTCCTGTCGCGCTCGTCGTCGTGGCCGTCGCCGTGGCGGTCGGCACGCGGGGTGCGGTGTCCGGCCTGGGCCTGCGCCTTGGCCTGGTCGTCGTGGTGCAGCGGTACTCCTCCTGCGCCGCCCTGCTCGTCCATGGCGTCCTCCTCGTTCCCGTGACGTGTCGCATGCTCCATCCGGTCCCCGGTCCCCTCGGTGCGGCTGCCCGGCTCCCGGCCGGGGAAACCCCGACGCCCCCGGCGTCCACGCGCAGGCGGCCATGACTGGTGAGACGCTGGTCGGACGGGTGTGGCGTGAGACGGGCCCGGGATCCCGTAAGGTGAGGTTTACCGACGCGGGGTGGAGCAGCTCGGTAGCTCGCTGGGCTCATAACCCAGAGGTCGTAGGTTCAAATCCTGCCCCCGCTACAAGAAGGTCCGGCCCCCTGGACGCGCAAGCGTCCAGGGGGCCGGACCGTTTTCCGGAGTCCCTCGGCGACTGCCGGCTCGTGGGCGTGCGCCCGCCTCCGCAGTCACGCGCCGGCACGCGCTCCGCGCAGCGGACACCAGGTCTCTACCAGGCCCAATATCACTGTTTGGCCAGGCAAACCTCGTGCGGGACAAGATCACTAGATCGAAGCAATGCCATCGTTTCTGCAAGTTGGGCCGACCGTGACGGCCGATACGGTTCTCCATGATCTGGGCGGATGCGCCGGATATTCGCCTGTTTCTTCCTCCTGTCACCGTGACGCGCACGCACGCCGCACCGCCCATACGAAGGAGAGCCCGACCGATGAGCGTTGAGACCAGCCCGGAAGCGCAGCTTGACCCGCCGCGGCAGTCCAGCCTGGGTACTTCGGCTGCCCGCAACCTTGCCACCACGACCAAGTCCGCCCCGCAGATGCAGGAGATCACCTCCCGCTGGCTGCTGCGGATGCTCCCCTGGGTGGAGACCAAGGGTGGCGCCTACCGGGTGAACCGCCGACTGAGCTACACCGTCGGCGACGGGCGCATCGAATTCGTCCAGGACGGCGCCCACGTCCAGGTGATCCCCCGCGAGCTCGGCGAACTGGCCCTCCTGCGCGGCTTCGACGACGTCGAGGTGCTGACGGCCATCGCCGCCAGGTGCGTACAGCGCGACTTCCGTGCCGGTGAGGTGCTGGCGGAGCGGGGTACCCCCGCCGACCAGATCCACCTGATCGCCCACGGCCGGATCAGCCAGACCTCCCTCGGCAAGTACGGAGACGACGTCGCCGTCGCCGTTCTCGCCGACGGCGACCGCTTCGGTGAGAACGCCCTGCTGGACGCCGACGCCACGTGGGACTACACCGCCACCGCCGAGACCGGCGGCACCCTGCTCACGCTCTCCCGCGCCGAGTTCGCCGCCGTCGTGTCCACGGCGCCGCACCTGCGGGACCACATCCAGCAGTTCAGCTCGCTGCCCCTCCAGCGGCAGAACCGGCACGGCGAAGCCGAGATCGCGATGTCGGCCGGCCACACCGGCGAGCCCGAGCTGCCCGGCACGTTCGTCGACTACGAATCCAAGCCGCGGGAGTACGAACTCTCCATCGCGCAAACCGTGCTGCGCGTCCACACGAGGGTCGCCGATCTCTACAACGGGCCGATGAACCAGACCGAAGAGCAACTCAGGCTCACCATCGAGGCGTTGCGCGAACGCCAGGAGCACGAGCTGGTCAACAACCGGGAGTTCGGGCTGCTCCACAACGCGGCCTTCAAGCAGCGCATCCAGACCCACTCGGGTCCGCCCACCCCCGACGACCTCGACGAGCTGCTCTGCCGCCGCCGCGGCACCAAGCTCTTCCTCGCCCACCCCAAGACGATCGCGGCGATCGGGCGTGAGATGAACGCCCGCGGGCTCTACCCGGACCACGTGGACGTCGGCGGGCAGCAGGTCCCGGCCTGGCGCGGGGTCCCGATCCTGCCCTGCAACAAGATCCCCATCAGCAAGGCGAACACCAGCTCGATCCTCGCCATGCGAACCGGCGAGGACAACCAGGGCGTCATCGGCCTGCGCCAGACCGGTCTGCCGGAGGAGTACGAGCCCGGCCTGTCGGTGCGCTTCATGGGCATCGACGAGAAGTCGATCATCTCGTACCTGGTCACGACCTACTACTCCGCCGCCATCCTCGTGCCCGACGCGCTCGGCGTGCTGGAGAACGTGCAGATCGCCCGCCGGAGCGACTAGTGCGGCGCGGCGGCCGGAAGGCCGCGACGGCGCGGCTGCGCGGCGGCGCGACCGTGCGGCCGTGCGACGGCGCGACGGCGCGACCGTGCGGCCGCGCGACGGCGCGACGGCGCGACGGCCGGGATCCTCCCGGGCCGCCGAGGATGCCCGGGATCCGGGACAGCCCACCCACCTCACCAAGGAGTCACGGATGCCCGATCCCGGGCCTTCCCCTCTGCAGTCGAGCCTGCCTGGCGCCGCGGCCCACTTCGGCGCCCACGTCCTCGGCAACGCCCATGCCCATGCCCACGCCCGTGCAGGCGCCGGCACCGATAGCAGCAGTAGCAGTAGCAGTACCAAGGCCCCCTCGCGGGTCCCCACCTCCGGCGGGCTGGCCGGTATGCCACTGCGGCCCGCCCTCCAGGTGCCGGAGGAGGCCGCCGCGGTCCCGCAGCCGAGCCCCGCTCTGGAACGGATCCTGCGCGGCCCCAACGGTCTGGGCACGAGGGGCCTGCACTTCGCCCCGCGCGAAGACGCTCCGAGGCGTACGGAGCCTTCGCTGCCCGCGGCGCACACGGAGCCGGTGGCGGGCCGTCCGATCCCGGGGCTCTACCACCGCCCGGTGTCGGACCCCGATCCCGTGCGCGTGGAGGAGGTGAGCCGCCGGATCAAGGCGTGGGCGCTGGACGAGGTCGAGTTGTACCCCGAGGACTGGGAGGACCAGTTCGACGGCTTCTCCGTCGGGCGCTACATGGTCGCCTGCCATCCGGACGCGCCGACCATCGACCACCTGATGATCGCCACCCGGCTGATGGTCGCCGAGAACGCGGTCGACGACTGCTACTGCGAGGACCACGGCGGCTCGCCCATCGGCCTCGGAGGTCGCCTGCTGCTGGCCCACACCGCCCTCGACCCCCTCCACACGACGGGGGAGTACCAGCCGGAGTGGGCGCGGTCGCTCCACTCGGACGCGCCCCGGCGCGCCTACCGCTCCGCCATGGAGTACTTCGTCGGGCAGTCCACGCCGTCCCAGGCCGACCGGTACCGGCACGACATGGCCCGTCTGCACCTCGGGTACCTGGCCGAGGCGGCGTGGGCGCAGACCGAGTACGTCCCCGAAGTGTGGGAGTACCTGGCGATGCGGCAGTTCAACAACTTCCGCCCGTGTCCCACCATCACCGACACCGTCGGCGGCTACGAGCTGCCGGCCGACCTGCACGCCCGGCCCGACATGCAGCGGGTCATCGCGCTCGCCGGCAACGCCACCACCATTGTCAACGACTTGTACTCGTACACCAAGGAACTCGCCGCCCCCGGACGGCACATGAACCTGCCCGTGGTGATCGCCGAACGCGAGCGGATCTCCGACCAGGAGGCCTATCTGAAGGCGGTCGAGGTCCACAACGACCTCATGCACGACTTCGAATCCGCGGCCGCCGCGCTGGCCGTCGCCTGCCCCGTCCCGAGCGTGCTGCGCTTCCTGCGGGGCGTGGCCGTGTGGGTTGACGGCAACCACTACTGGCACCAGACCAATACCTACCGCTACAGCCTGCCCGACTTCTGGTAAGGATGGACTTATTAGTGACCAGCACCGATCTCACTACCGAACTGACCGCTGACACGAGCACCACCGGGACCCTCACCGGCCCCTCCGCGATCATCCCCGGCCCGACGACTCCGTACCAGGGGGACATCGCCCGTTACTGGAACAACGAGGCCAGGCCCGTGAACCTGCGGCTCGGTGACGTCGACGGCCTGTACCACCACCACTACGGCATCGGCGACGTCGATCGCGCGGCCCTCGGCGACTGCGACGACGGCGAATCCGAGAAGAAGCTGGTCGCCGAGCTCCACCGGCTGGAGTCGGCGCAGGCCGAACTCCTGCTGGACCACCTCGGTCCCATCGGGCGCGGCGACACCCTCCTGGACGCGGGCTGCGGCCGCGGCGGTTCGATGGTGATGGCCCACCAGCGCTTCGGATGCAAGGTGGAGGGCGTCACCCTGTCGGCGAAGCAGGCCGACTTCGCCAACCAGCGAGCCCGCGAACTCGGCATCGAGGACCACGTCCGGGCCCGCGTCTGCAACATGCTCGGCACGCCCTTCGAGACCGGTCAGGTCGCGGCCTCGTGGAACAACGAGTCGAGCATGTACGTCGACCTGCACGACCTCTTCGCCGAGCACTCCCGGGTCCTCGAGGTCGGCGGCCGCTACGTGACCATCACCGGCTGCTGGAACCCGCGCTACGGCCAGCCCTCGAAGTGGGTCTCCCAGATCAACGCGCACTTCGAGTGCAACATCCACTCCCGCCGGGAGTACCTGCGCGCCATGGCCGACAACCGTCTCGTACCGCAGGCCGTCATCGACCTGACCCCCGACACCCTGCCGTACTGGGAGCTGCGGGCCACGTCGCGCCTGGTCACGGGCATCGAGGAAGCGTTCATCAACTCCTACAAGGACGGCTCTTTCCAGTACGTCCTGATCGCGGCCGACCGCATCTGACCCGGTCCGCCCGGGTAGGGGCCGCTCTCGGTCAGGCCCGGCCCGGCTCCGTCACGTCCGACGGCATGCGGAAGGGCCCGGATCCTCAAGAGGATCCGGGCCCTTCCGGTCAGTAGCGGGGGCAGGATTTGAACCTACGACCTCTGGGTTATGAGCCCAGCGAGCTACCGAGCTGCTCCACCCCGCGTCGGTAAACCTCACTGTACGGCACCCACGGCCGGTGCATCGCCATTTTTCCTGTTCAGGTCCACCGGGCATCGGTCATGCCGCTCCCGGTACGCGGGGGCTCCATCCGTTCTTTAGGTGGCGGTCCCTATGCTGATCACAGCAGCTGGTTCGCCCCCGCCCTCCAGGCGGGACGCGTCGTAAGAGGGAACCCGGTGGGAATCCGGGACTGCCCCGCAGCGGTGAGCGGGAACGACCGCCGTCATACGCACTGGACCCGTACGGGTCTGGGAAGCGACGGCCAGTAGGTGTCTGCCCGAAGGGGAGACGCGCCCGCAAGTCCGAAGACCTGCCCGTTGCCCGCGCACGCACAGCCGTGCGCGGACATTCCGGTGACCTCGTGGGCGGGTCGGTGGACCATCAGACGGTCGTGTCCGTGTCCGTGCCCGGCGCACGGCGTACCGTCCGGTCAGCCATCCCTTCGCGCCCCGCGCCCCGCGTCCCGTCACCGGGATCCATGGAGACGTGCTCGCGAAGGAGAGTTCCGTGACGATCGAGTCGGCAACCGAGGCCGTACGGGCCACCGTGTACGGCTACCCCCGCCAGGGACAGAACCGGCAACTGAAGAAGGCGATCGAGGGCTACTGGAAGGGCCGCGTCAGCGCCGAAGCCCTCCACGAGACCGCGGCGGGCCTGCGCCGGACGAACTGGCGGCAGCTGGCCGAGGCCGGCATCCACGAAGTGCCCACGGGCGACTTCTCGTACTACGACCACGTCCTCGACACCAGCGTCATGGTCGGCGCGATCCCGGCCCGCCACCGCGCCGCCGTCGGCGCGGACGCGCTGGACGGCTACTTCGCCATGGCGCGCGGCACCCAGGAAGTGGCCCCGCTGGAAATGACCAAGTGGTTCGACACCAACTACCACTATCTGGTCCCGGAATTGGGGCCCGGCACCGTCTTCACCGCCGACTCCACCAAGCAGGTCGCCGAGCTGAAGGAAGCCCTGGCGCTCGGCCTGGGGGCCCGCCCCGTGCTGGTCGGACCGATCACCTACCTCCTGCTGGCCAAGCCCGCGCCCGGCGTGGCCGAGGACTTCCAGCCGCTCACCCTGCTCGACCGGCTGCTGCCCGTCTACGCCGAGGTCCTCGCCGATCTGCGGGCCGCCGGAGCCGAATGGGTCCAGCTCGACGAGCCCGCCCTCGTCCAGGACCGCACCCCGGCCGACCTGGCCGCGGCCGCCCGCGCCTACCGCGACCTGGGCGACCGGGACGAGCGCCCCAAACTGCTCGTCGCCTCCTACTTCGACCGGCTCGGCGAGGCCCTGCCCGTCCTGGTCAAGGCCCCCGTCGAAGGCCTCGCCATGGACTTCACCGACCGGGCCGCCGCCAACCTGGCCGACCTCGCCGCGGTCGGGGGACTGCCGGGCAAGCGCCTGGTCGCGGGCGTGGTCAACGGCCGCAACATCTGGATCAACGACTACGAGAAGTCCCTCGCGACCCTCGGCACCCTGCTCGGCCTCGCCGGACGGGTCGACGTGGCCGCCTCCTGCTCCCTCCTCCACGTCCCGCTCGACGCGGCCGCCGAGCGAGACACGGATCCGCAGGTCCGCCGCTGGCTGGCCTTCGCCCGCCAGAAAACCACCGAGATCACCGTCCTGGCCCGCGGACTCTCCCGGGGCACCGACGCCATCGCCGGCGAACTCGCCGCCAACCGCGCCGACCTCGCCTCCCGGACCCGTTCCGCGATCACCCGCGACCCTGCCGTACGCGCCCGGGCCGCGGCCGTCACCGACGCCGACGGCCGTCGCTCCCAGCCCTACGAGCGGCGCGCGGCCGCCCAGCGGACGCACCTCGGCCTGCCCCTGTTGCCGACGACGACCATCGGATCCTTCCCGCAGACCGCCGAACTGCGCACCGCCCGCGCGGACCTGCGCGCCGGACGGCTGGACGAGGCCGGCTACGAGAGCCGCATCGAGGCCGAGATCCGCGAGGTGATCGCCTTCCAGGAGAAGACCGGCATCGACGTCCTCGTGCACGGCGAGCCCGAACGCAACGACATGGTGCAGTACTTCGCGGAACAGCTCACCGGCTACCTCGCCACCCAGCACGGCTGGGTCCAGTCCTACGGGACCCGCTACGTGCGCCCGCCGGTCCTGGCCGGGGACATCTCCCGCCCCGATCCGATGACCGTGCGCTGGACGACGTACGCCCAGGCGCAGACGGCGAAGCCGGTCAAGGGGATGCTGACGGGCCCCGTGACCATGCTCGCCTGGTCGTTCGTCCGGGACGACCAGCCCCTCGGCGAGACCGCCCGCCAAGTCGCGCTCGCCCTGCGCGACGAGGTGAACGACCTGGAAGCGGCGGGCACTTCCGTCATCCAGGTCGACGAACCCGCCCTGCGCGAAACGCTGCCGCTCCGGGCGGCCGACCGCGCCGCCTACCTGGACTGGGCGACCGGGTCCTTCCGCCTCAGCACCTGCGGCGTCCGGCCGGAGACCCAGATCCACACCCACATGTGCTACGCCGAGTTCGGCGACATCGTCGAAGCCATCGACGCCCTCGATGCCGACGTGATCAGCCTGGAGGCGGCCCGCTCGCACATGCGGGTCGCCGACGAACTGGCCGGTGCCCGCTACCCCCGCGAGGTCGGTCCCGGCGTCTGGGACATCCATTCCCCGCGCGTCCCGTCCGCCGAGGAAGCGGCGGCCCTGCTGCGCAAGGGGCTGGAGGCCATCCCCGCCGAGCGCCTGTGGGTCAACCCGGACTGCGGGCTGAAGACCCGTGGCTGGCCCGAGACGAAGACCTCGCTGGAGCACCTGGTCGAGGCCGCGCACGTCGTTCGTTCGGAGGCCGGGACGGGCTGAGGCCCGGGCGGTCCGCCCGCGGATCCGGAGGGGAACGGGCGGTGGTCTGCGCCGCCGCCCGTTCCTCCGTTCCTCCGCTCCTCCCTCCTCCCTCCGTCCGTGCCTCCGTCCCGCTGTGGGTCAGAACCAGGTGAGGGTGAGGGGGAAGGTGGTGGTGGCGGTGGTTCCCGTGGTGTCGGTGGCGGTTGCGGTGATCTGGAGGGTTCCGGTGGCCCAGGGTTTGCCGGTGATGCGGCCGGTGGTGGCATCGAGGGTGAGGCCCCAGGGGAGTCCGGTGGCGGCGTAGCGGACGGGAGGCTTTCCTCCGGTGGCCGTGAGCTGGATGGTGCAGGACTGGTTGAACTTGCAGGCTTGCGGGCCGGGGTCGATCAGCTTCAGCTCACCGGTGGTCGGGGTGGGTGTGGGTGTGGGTGTGGGGGTCGGCGTGGGGGTCGGCGTGGGTGTCGGGGTCGGGGTGGGAGTCGGCGTCGGCGTGGGATCCGTGGACGCGGCGAACACCTCGCTGATCGGCTGGACGTTGGCCGCGTTGCCCGCGTGCGTCGCGGTGGCGAAGAGGTCCTCGAAGGTGCGCAGCAGGTGGTGGTGGTTGAAGGCGGTGGCGTACTTGCCCGTCTTGACGTTCGCGCCGTAGAAGACGGTGGCGATCTGGTTGGAGCCGAGGTAGTTGTCCTCGTCCCACGTCAGCACCAGCAGGCTGTTGTTGGCCTTCGCCCACTGCGCGTAGGCGTCGAGGCTGTTCTTCGTCCAGGTGTCACCCGTGGCGACCGAGCAGGAGTGCATGTCGTTGCACTGGTTGGGCACCACGAACGACAGGTTCGGCAGCGCCGCGAAGTTGCCCTGCGGGAACTGCGTCCAGGTCTTCCCGGTGTTCAGCGGGACGTTCTTGAAGGCGAACCAAGGGTTGTGCTTCTGCGCGTACTGGCCGCTGGTGCAGGCCGTGGACCCCTCACCGGGAAGGTCCTCGTTGTACGTCGCGAAGGTCTTGCCTGCGGCGATGACCTCCTGGCCGAGGTTGGCGGCGGTCATCGACTGCGGGGTGTAGCAGCCGTCCCCGGTGATGCCTTGGGTGGCGCCGGAGAAGAGGTTGAAGTAGTTCGGCTGGCTGGGGTGGGTCAGTGCCTTCATGCCGGTCAGGCTCGCGCCGCCGCCCGCCAGCTGGTTGATGTACGGGGCATTGGCGCTGCCGATGACCTCTCCGTACTGCTTGTTCTCGTACACGACGACGACCACGTGGTCGTACGCCGGCAGCGCGGTGGCGGCCGCGTTCGCGAGGGGAGTGGAACTGCCGCTGCTGACGTGCGAGTTGGCGAGGGTGAAGGCGCCCAGCAGGCCGAGCGCGCCGAGTCCGGCGACGAGGGCGGACCGGCGGACCCGGTGTCTCGCGCTCGTGCTCGCCTTCGGAGAAGGAGGAAGGGGCATGGGTGGTTTCTCCTCATGGTGGGTGATGGGTGATGGGTGATGGGTGTGCGTGGTGGGTGGTGGGCCGGCAGTGGGAGCAGGGGGTGAGCGGCGTCATTCCTCACGCCGGGCCGCACCGGCCACGGCGATGTTCAGGAACCGGGGTACGGGTCGCTCCCGGTCGCGGAAGTCCTCCGCGACCGCGGCCCGCACCGCCGCCAGCCGTGCTTCGGGCAGCAGTGCCAGTACGCTCCGCCCCGGGCGCCGGCCGGGCGGCCACACGCTCAGGGCCCCGGCCCGGCGGGCGCACGCCACGGCCCGCGCCAGATC
>NZ_JAGGOW010000151.1 GCF_018614135.1 Streptomyces sp. ISL-66 | reverse complement strand
CCGCGCTGCGGGCCGCCGCCGATGCCTTCGCCGAGGCCGGCGCCACCCCCTGGGCGGAGCTCGCGCGCGAGTCCTCGTCCGCCCCGTCCCCGTCCTCGGGCGAGGACGGCGGCGGGGCGCCGGGCCTGGCGGCCCTCACGGAGGCCGAGACCCGCCTCGCGCTGCTCGTCGCCGAGGGCGCGAGCAACCAGGAGGCGGCCGCGAAGCTCTTCGTCAGCGTGAAGACCGTGGAGGCCCGGCTGACGAGGATCTACCAGAAGCTCGACGTCCGGTCCCGGGCCCAGCTGGCCACCACGCTGCGCACGCGCTGATGTTGCGGCCTCAGAGGCCCATCGGACGACCCGACGACGACGCCGGCTGCACCATGCGCGCCGAGGGGCCGCTGATCGTGGCCGGGAACCACCCGGCCATCGGGCTGGATCGCCCGTGGCCAGCCTCAGCCCCGCGCCGTGTGGGGCCTGGGGCCGCCGCGGGGATGTCAGCGCCCCGGGCTATCCTTCCCGGCACCGCACACCGACCGTGAGGATCATCAGTAGTGACCGGCCTGTCCGCCTTCCCGCTTCCCTTCCAGAGCACCCGTTCCCCGGCGTTCACGACGCCCCGGACGTTGCGGGAGCTGCAGATGATGCAGTGCAGTTCGCACCTGCGCACCAAGCCCGCGTGGTTCGACAAGATGAACGACGCCGGCATCACCGCCCGGTGGACGCAGGAGGCGATGGCGCAGGGCATGACCAGAGCTCAGGTGCGCTACGTCCTCGCCGAGCTGGAGCACTACGCCGCCTTGCGGGACGCGCGCACCGGCATCGAAGTCTCCGCGGTCGACGGTGTCTGGCAGTCGGACACCCTCGTCGACGAGCAGCTCAGGACCCGGCTGCGCGAGGCGGTCCGGGTCCTGGAAGAGGCCCCCGAAGCGGCGCGGGACTGGCACCCCGGATCCGACGGCCAGGTGCTGGACCTCGTCCATCCCTCCCTGTTCTGTCTGGTGAGGGAGGCGAGCGGAGGTCCCGAGCAGGCGTGGCAGAACCCGACGAACCACTACGCGAAGTACGAGTTCTCGGAGCGGTTCCAGTGGCTGCCCACGGACGTCGACGTCAGCGAAGACGGAGCCGTCGCCTTCCGCTCGTACGTCAACAACGTCCACCCCGAAGGGCACCGCGCACTGGAGTCCGTCCTGCCGGACCTGTTCGCGCGCCTGCGCCCGCTGTTCGAGAACGTGCTCACCGATCTGCGCCACCCGCGGCCCCTGCGGATCGAGGCCGACCCCTACAGCTGGTATGACTCCGAGCCGGAGTACCCGCACAAGTCGTCCTACCCCGACAACGACGCCTACTTGGAGGCCCGCGCCGCCTGGGACGAGGCGTACGAGGAGTGGTTCGAGAACCGCCACCCGATCGTCCCGGACGCCCCGGAGTTCAGTCCGCCCGCCCTGCCCGACGCCGCCGCCCGCATCGACCTGCGCGGCCGCCGCCTCCAGGTCATCGTCAAGCTGGCCACCGTCCACCTCACACCGGACCAGCCCCAGTACGCCGGCGGTTCCTGGCACGTCGAGGGCATGCTGAACGAGCGGATCGTCTCGACCGGCATCTACTACTGGGACAGCGAGAACATCACCGAGAGCCGGCTGGGATTCCGCGCCGCCCTCGACGACCCGCACTACGAACAGAACGACGGCACCGGGCTGCGCGAGGTCTACGGCCTCGAGGACGAGGACGCCCTGAACCAGGTGCTGGGCGCGGTACCGACCCCGGAGGGCCGCTGCCTGGCCTTTCCCAACGTCCTCCAGCACCGCGTGGACGCCTTCCGCCTCGCGGACCCGACCCGCCCGGGCCACCGCAAGATCCTCGCGTTCTTCCTCGTCGACCCGACGCAGCGGATCGTCTCGACCTCGGACGTACCGCCGCAGCAGCCCTGGTCCGACACCACGACCATGACGCTGGAGCAGGCCAAGACGTACCGCGAGGAGCTCATGCAGGAAAGGAAGTTCTTCGTGGACGAACACAACGAGCAGCTCTACGAACGCGAGTTCTCCCTCTGCGAGCACTGAACCACTACGGCGGGGGCGCGGTGCCGAGCGCGGCCAGGGTGTTCGCGGCGCCCTTCTTCCTACGGTTGACGCCCCACAACGTGTCGTCGCCAACCGAGTAGCAGCCGTGGAAGAAACAACGCGCCTGCGCCAGGCCCCGGAGGGCGTGGCGCAGGCGCGCGGTCGCGGTGGTTCAGCTGCCGACGGCGCCGTTGCCGGAGAGGATCGGGATGTTGTCCAGGATGTGCGAGAGGGAGTCGTCGCCCTTGGCCTGGGTGGAGTTCTCGGTGCACTGCTGGTTCTGCGGGTTGGCGAGGACGTTGATGTCCTGGATGCCGACGTTGACCAGGGCCAGGACCGACTGGACGTTGACCTTCGCGGGCAGGCCGACACAGAGCTTGTTCAGCGAGCCCTGGATGGCGGACATCTGCGGGCTCATCTTGCCGCTGGTCTCCTGGTTGCCGTAGATCTGCGAGGCCCCGTTGCCGTTGACCGTGTTGACGCCGTGGTCGTTGCCGATCGCCATCGCCGGGGAGGCTACGGCGGCACCGGCACCCAGGACGGCGGCGGTGGCGGCTGCGGTGGCCATGAACTTCTTGAACATGTGGGGGATCCTTCTTCTGTCGCACTGTCGCATGAGATAGCTGCCCTCGGCGGGACGAGCTGCTCAACTGCCGTGGACACCGAGGGTTATCGCCCCTCACTCGACTGGCGCAACACTGCACCCCGCAGGTGACGTCCGGCATCGGCCGATTGACTCGAAGCCGCCGGATCGCGGGAGTGTGATCCCCGTACGCGTGCGTTCCCCTGGTCCGCGTGTGCCCGGGCGAACGCGTGCGCTCGGCCTGGCGCCGCCCTCGACCGGATCAGAACCTGTGTGGTCCCTGACCCCGTCGAGGTCGGCTGTCGCGCCGTCGCGTCATCGCGACCGCGCTGCGGTCAGCCGGTCTTGCGGCGGACCTTCTTGTTCTTGCCACCGGGGCCGTTGCCGCTGGAACCCTGGATCTTCGCCCGGCTCTGGTGTGCCTGCTGCGACTGGGCATTGGCGGCGTTGCGCTCCAGGGCCTCCTTGAACTTCCGCTTGGCTTCCTCGGCCGGCGATTCGTCCTGCGGGGTGTCGGTTTCTTCTGACATGTGTCCTCCTGGAGTGTTCTGAAGCCGTAGCAGTCTGTCAGGTGGCGTTTCCCCTGGCCAGCGCGTTCGGGTCGAGCGGTCTCAGGCGTCCTTCTCCAGCGTCGGGCGCAGCCGCTCCAGCAGGGCGTGGAGCGTCGCGCTCTCGGCGTCGTCCAGGGCATCGAGGGCGCCGTGCGTGGCCTGCATCTCCTCGCGCACGCGGCGGATCACGTCCCGGCCGGCGTCCGTGGCGACGACGTTCTTGACGCGCCGGTCGACGGGGTCGGGCTCGCGGCGCACCAGCTCGCGAGCCTCCAGCCGGTCCACGATCCCGGTGACGTTCGACGCGTCGCACACCAGCAGGGCGGCCAGGCCGCGCATCGGCAGCGGGCCCTTCAGCTGGGCGAGGACCTTGGCCTGGGTGGAGGTGAGGCCGTGGCGGGCGGCGGCGGCCGCGAAGTCGCGCCACTGGGCGGTGCCGATGGCGGCGAGCAGCTCCAGGAGCTCCAGCTTGGTCGGGACGGCGTGGGGGGTGGTGGCGCTCATGCCGCGAGCGTACCCAAGGTGCTTCAGATTATCAACCTTTTACTTGACCATCTGAACTATTGAGGTCTACCGTCTACTGGAGTCGAAGTACTTGATGACGTCAAACATCTGTGATCTGAAGCACTGAGAAGGTCTTCCCTGCCATGAGCCCCACCCCCTCCGCCACCGCCACCTCCCAGGAGGGCGGGCACCGCAACGAGACGGTCATCGTCTTCGCCCTGAGCCTGGCCGCCATGGTCGTGTCGATGATGCAAACGCTGCCGGTCCCGATCCTGGGCCTGATCCGCAACGACCTCGCCACCACCACCGCGAACGTCAGCTGGGTGACCACCGCCACCCTGCTCTCCGCCGCCGTCTTCACGCCGCTGCTCGGCCGCTTCGGTGACCAGCACGGCAAGAAGCCGACGCTGGTGGCCGTCCTCGGCGTCATGGTCGCGGGCTCCGTCGTCGCCGCACTGGCTTCCTCGCTTCCCCTGCTGATCGTCGGCCGGGTCCTCCAGGGAGCCGCCACCGCGATCTTCCCGCTCGCCCTGTCCGTCCTGCGCGAAGAGGTCCGCCCGCAGAAGCTCCCCGGCGCGATGGCCCTGGTCAGCGGCACGCTCGCGTTCGGCAGCGGGCTCGCGCTCGTCGCCACCGGCCTGCTGACCTCCGGCGCGGACTACCGCAACGCCTTCTGGATGGCCACCGGCTTCGCGGTGCTCGCGCTGCTCGCCGTCGTCTTCCTGGTCCCCGCGACCCGGCACAAGACCGGCGGCCGCACGGACTTCCTCGGTGCGCTCACCCTCGGCATCGCCCTGCTGCTGCTCCTGCTGCCGATCTCCCAGGGTCACGAATGGGGCTGGGCCTCCGGCCGCACGCTGGGCAGCTTCGCCGGCGCCGCCGTCATGACCGCGGTGTGGGTGCTGACCGAGCTCAAGGTCCGCGAGCCCCTGGTCGACATGCGGATGTTCATCCACCGTCCGGTGCTCATGGCCAACCTGGCCGGCATCCTCGTCGGCTTCGGCATGTTCGCGAACTTCCTGGGCGTCTCCTACCTCGTCCAGATGCCCAAGGCCCTGACCGGCTACGGCTTCGACGCCTCCATCCTGCGCGCCTCCGTCGAGTTCCTGCTGCCCGGCGCGATCGTCTCGCTCCTCGCCTCCCCGATCGGCGGCCAGCTGGTGCGCCACCGCGGACCGCGCGTCGCCCTGGCCCTCGCCTCCGCCCTCGGCGCCGCCGGATTCGGCTGGCTGGCCCTGGACCACGGCCACACCGCCTCGGTGATCGGTGCCGGCCTCATCGTCGGCGCGGCCGTCAGCTTCGGCTACGCGGCGATGCCCGCCGTCATCATGGCGAGCGTTCCGCACCACCAGAGCGGCATCGCCAACGGCATCAACTCGATCTCCCGCTCCACGGGCAGTGCGATCGGCAGCGCCATCGTCACCACGATCCTGGCGTCGAAGACGATCGAGCACCTTCCGGCCGGAGTTCCCGCGCTGCCGGCCGAATCCGGCTTCACCCTCACCTTCACCATCGGCGCCGTCGCCTTCGGCCTGGTCGCGGTGATCAGTGGACTGGGCCTGCGCGGCCGCCAGGGCCACCGGGCCGCCGAGGGCTCCGTACCGGCTGCCGCCCCGGCCGCGGCGAGCCCGACGGCGACCGCCCAGGAGGCCGCCCCGGCGGCGCAGGCGGCCGGGCAGGGCTCGGCCGTCTGACCGGATCCGCCGGTCTGCCGGTCAGCCGGTCCGTCGGTTAGCCGGTCAGCCGGTCCGCCGGTCCGTCCGGCACCAGGCGCCCCGTCCCCTGCGATCCGCAGGGGACGGGGCGCCTCGCCGTTTTCACGCTGTCGCTGTCGCTGCCCTGGCCTTCTGCCCTGCCGAGGTCCGGCTCCCCGCCGTGCCCCCGCCGGTTCTCCGGGACCGCCCTGCCGGTCCTCGAGTGACGCGCCGTTGACCGGTGGGATGGTTCATCGCGCACACGCAGTAGGTACGGACCGATCAGACGCCCCGGAGCCTCGGAGTGGGGCCGCCCCGGTGCGCGGGCGCCCGGACGCGAGCCACCTCCCCGCCCCGCCCACCCCTTGAGCGGAGATTCACAGATGGCACAGCCCACCCTTGTCCTCAAGTCCGGCACGGCCTGGTCGGATGTCTGGAGGCGTGCTCTGGCCGTGGCTCCGGAGGCTTTCCGTGAGGACCGTGTCCTGAACCTGTGGGACGGATCCTGGCAGGGCGGCGGCCGTACGCTGCCCGCCACCAGCCCCGTGGACGGCAGTCCGATCGTGGGTCCGCCGCGTCTGGATGCCGCTACCGCGTCCCGTTCCGTACGGGCTTCCCTCGATCAGCACCGGGCGTGGCGGCATGTCCCGCTGCCCGAGCGGCGGGCCCGGGTCGGGGCGGCCCTCGACGCGCTGGCCGGGCACCGGGAGTTGCTGTCGCTGTTGCTGGTGTGGGAGATCGGCAAGCCGTGGCGGCTCGCGCAGGCCGATGTGGACCGGGCCATCGAGGGTGTGCGCTGGTACGTGGAGAACATCGAGGGCATGGTGGAGGGCCGCAGCCCGCTCGATGGTCCGGTCTCCAACATCGCGAGCTGGAACTATCCGATGTCGGTGCTGGTCCACGCGATGCGGGTCCAGGCCCTGGCCGGCAATGCCGTCATCGCAAAGACCCCCACCGACGGCGGTCTCGCCTGTCTCACCCTGGCCGCCGCCCTGATCCGGCGCGAAGGGATCCCCGTCACCTTGATCAGCGGGAGCGGCGGGGAACTGTCCGAAGCCCTGGTCCGGTCGGCGGAGATCGGCTGCGTCTCCTTCGTCGGCGGCCGCGATACGGGTGCCCGGATCGCGACGGCTGTCACCGACCTGGGCAAACGCCACATCCTGGAACAGGAGGGCCTCAACACCTGGGGCATCTGGGAACACACCGACTGGACGAACCTGGGCACCGTCATTCCCAAACTCTTCGACTACGGCAAGCAGCGCTGCACCGCATATCCCCGCTTCGTCGTCCAGCGCACCGCCTTCGACGCGTTCCTCGCCGCCTACCTCCCCGCCGTCGCCTCGGTCCGTACCGGCCACCCCCTCGCCGTCGCCCACCCCGACGACCCGCTGCCCGAACTCGACTTCGGCCCCCTGATCAACGCATCGAAGGCCAAGGAACTCACCGACCACGCGGCCGAAGCCGTCGAGCGGGGCGCGGTCCCGCTCTTCCGGGGTGTTCTGGATCCGGCCCGTTTCCTGCCGGGTCAGGACACCTCGGCCTACATGGCTCCGCTGGCCCTGCTCAGCCCGCCGGCCTCCTCGCCGCTCCACCACGCGGAGCCCTTCGGCCCGGTCGACACGATCGTTCTCGTGGATACCGAGGCCGAGCTCCTGGCGGCGATGAACGCTTCCAACGGCGCGCTCGTCGCGACGCTCTCCACCGACGACCCGGCCACCTTCAGCCGCCTCGCCCCGCAGATCCGGGCTTTCAAGATCGGCCAGGGCAAACCCCGCTCGCGCGGCGACCGCGAGGAACTCTTCGGCGGCTTCGGAGCCTCCTGGCGCGGAGCCTTCGTCGGCGGCGAACTCCTCGTCCACGCCGTCACCAACGGCCCCGACGCCGAACGCCTCCCCGGCAACTTCCCCGCATACCAACTGACCCCTTGACGGGTCCACGGCGGTGACCCCGCCGCCGGGCGACCTCTCGGACGCCGGGGCCGCTGGTTAGGCTCGACCGGGCCCGGAAGACATCTCTCCGGGCCCGGAAAGGTGTCATGACCAGCGAAGCAGCGATCCGGATCTTGCGGGCGGCCGACCGCCCGGCGGCCCGGTGGAAGAACGGCGGCGGAGTGACCCGGGAGATCGCCGCCGGGCCCGAGGGTGCCGGGATGGAGGACTTCGGGTGGCGGGTCAGTCTCGCCGAGGTCACCGCCGACGGCCCCTTCTCCGCCTTCCCGGGCGTCGACCGCACGCTCACCCTGGCCGAAGGCGCCGGCATGGACCTTGTGATCGGCGGGGTACGGCGCCTCGTGGACCGGCGGTACGCGCCCCAGCGGTTCCCCGGGGACGAGCCGACCGATTGCCGCCTGCTGGCCGGTCCGGTCGTGAACTTCAACGTGATGCACCGCAGGGGAGTGGCGGCCGACACCGCCGTCGTACGGGGCGACCTCGCGCTCGCCGTCCGGCCGGGCCAGACCCTCCTGATCGTTGCCCTGGAGGGCGCGGCCGAGGTGGAAGCCTCCGCCGAACTGGGACCGTACGACGCCCTCTTGGTGACGGGAGAACGGGAACTGCTGCTTCGGAGCTCCGGGCACGCGGCGGTGGTCCGCCTCGCCCCCGTGCCGGGGACTCCCGCGGTCTGACCGGAGATCGTTCAAGACCCGTGTGTGCGCGAGGCGTTGACAAACTCGTCAGCTGATAGAAACCTGTGGCGCCATGGCCGCATAACAGCGACTGGATCACTCAAAAACTAGAGAAGACTGCGCAAGTTTGCGGCAGACGCGGCTGCGTCGGGCCGGTCCCCTCATGGAACAGAGGACAGCATGAGATGGAAGCAAGGCGGCCGGCGCGTGCTGGCCGGTCTCGTGGTCGCCGGGCTGATGGCCCTCGGCCTTCTGCCCGCCACCCTCGCCGCCGCCGCGGGCGGCCCCAACCTCGCCCTCGGCAAGACGGTCACCGCGAGCGGATCCCTGGGCGGATACGGGGCCGGGGCAGCCACCGACGGCAACCAGGGCTCGTACTGGGAGAGCCCCTCGGGCGCCTTCCCGCAGTGGATACAGGTCGACCTCGGCAGCAGCGTCTCCGTGGACCAGGTCGTGCTGAAGCTGCCCGCCTCGTGGGAGATGCGCACCGAGACGCTGACCGTCCAGGGCAGCACGGACGGGAGCACCTTCAGCACGCTGTCGGCCTCCACGGGACGGGTGTTCAACCCGGCCCGGTCCAACACCGTGACCATCGCCTTCCCCGCCGCGACCGTGCGCCAGGTCCGGCTGGGCATCAGCGGCAACACCGGCTGGCCGGCCGCGCAGATATCGGAGTTCGAGGTCTACGCGGCCGACGGCGGCGGGGACCCGGGGGACCCCGGTGACCCGGGCACCCCTCCGGCCGGGGTGAACCTGGCCAAGTCCAAGCCGATCGAAGCCTCCTCCACCACCCAGTCGTTCGTCGCGTCCAACGCCAACGACGACAGCGTCACCAGCTACTGGGAGGCGGCCGGCCAGCAGTCCACGCTGACCGTGAAGCTCGGCTCCAACGCCGATGTCACCGGGGTGGTCCTCAAGCTCAACCCCGACCCCGCCTGGTCCCACCGCACCCAGAGCTTCGAGATCCTCGGCCGTGAGCAGTCGGCGAGCGGCTTCAGCACGCTCAAGGCCCGCGCCGACTACGCGTTCAGCCCGTCCGGCAACCAGAACACCGTGACCGTCCCGGTCACCGGCCGACTCACCGACGTCCAGCTGAAGTTCTCCGGGAACACCGGGGCCGGCGGCGGCCAGGCCGCCGAGTTCCAGGTCATCGGAGCCGCCGCCCCGAACCCGGACCTGACCGTCACGGACCTGTCCTGGTCCCCGGCGGCCCCGTCCGAGAGCGACGCCGTCACCGTGGGCGTCACCGTCCGCAACGCCGGTACGGTCGTCTCGCCGGCCACCTCCGTCAACGTCAGCATCGAGGGCGCGGTCGCGGGCAGCGCCCCCGTCGGCGCCCTCGCCGCCGGCGCCTCGGCCACCGTCCCGGTCTCGGTCGGCAAGCGCCCGATGGGCAGCTACACGGTCTCGGCCGTCGTCGACCCGGCCGACACCGTCGTCGAACAGGACAACACCAACAACAGCCGCACCGCCGCGGCGAAGCTCGTCGTCGGCCAGGCCCCCGGTCCCGACCTCGAAGCCCTGTCCATCACCACGAATCCGGCCAACCCCGCCGTGGGCGCCCCGGTTTCCTTCACGGTCGCCGTCCACAACCGCGGCACCACCGCCGTCGGCGCGGGCACCGTCACCCGGCTGGTCGCGGGCGCCACCACGCTGAACGGCCCCACCCCCGCGATCGCGGCCGGCGCGACCGTCGACGTACCGATCAACGGCACCTGGACGGCGGTCAGCGGCGGGGCCACCCTCACCGCCACCGCCGACGGGACCGGCCTCGTCGCCGAGACCAACGAGAACAACAACAGCTACTCCCGGGCCGTGGTCGTCGGCCGTGGGGCGGCGCTCCCGTACACCGAGTACGAGGCGGAGGCCGGGACCTACACGGGCACCTTGCTGCGGAGCGACGCCAAGCGCACCTTCGGCCACACCAACTTCGCCACCGAGTCCTCGGGCCGCGAATCGGTCCGCCTCACCTCGACCGGCCAGTACGTGCAGTTCACCTCGACCGGCCAGGCCAACTCGATCGTCGTGCGCAACTCGATCCCCGACGCCGCGAACGGCGGCGGCGCCGATGCCACCATCAGCCTCTACATCAACGGAAGCTTCGCCCAGAAGCTCAGCCTGTCCTCCAAGTACAGCTGGCTCTACGGCAGCACCGACAGCCCCGAGGGCCTGACCAACACCCCCGGCGGCGACGCCCGTCGCCTCTTCGACGAATCCCACGCTCTTCTCGCGCAGAGCTACCCGGCCGGCAGCACCTTCCGCCTCCAGCGCGACGCGGGCGACACGGCCTCGTACTACGTCATCGACCTCGTGGACCTGGAGCAGGTGGCGCCCGCGGCGGCCAAGCCCGCCGAGTGCACCTCGATCACCGACTACGGCGCGGTCCCCAACGACGGCATCGACGACACGGCCGCCCTCCAGAAGGCGGTGACCGCCGACCAGAACGGGCAGATCGCCTGCGTCTGGATCCCGCGGGGCCAGTGGCGCCAAGAACAGAAGATCCTCACTGACGACCCGCTCGACCGGGGCCAGTTCAACCAGGTGGGCATCAGCAACGTCTCCATCCGCGGCGCGGGCATGTGGTACTCGCAGCTCTACACGCTGACCGCGCCGCAGAACGCGGGCGGCATCAACCACCCGCACGAGGGCAACTTCGGCTTCGACATCGACGACAACACGCAGATCTCCGACATCGCCATCTTCGGCTCGGGCACGATCCGGGGCGGCGACGGCAACGCCGAGGGGGGCGTGGGCCTGAACGGCCGCTTCGGCAAGAACACGAAGATCACCAACGTGTGGATCGAGCACGCGAACGTCGGTGTCTGGGTGGGCCGTGACTACGACAACATCCCCGCCCTGTGGGGCCCCGGCGACGGTGTCGAGTTCAGCGGCACGCGGATCCGCGACATCTACGCCGACGGCATCAACTTCGCCAACGGCACCCGCAATTCGACGGTCTTCAACTCCTCCTTCCGGACCACCGGCGACGACTCCCTCGCGGTGTGGTCGAGCAAGTACGTGAAGGACCAGTCGGTGGACCTCGGCCACGACAACCACTTCCGCAACAACACCATCCAGCTGCCCTGGCGGGCCAACGGCATCGCCGTCTACGGCGGTTACGGCAACACCATCGAGAACAACCTGATCTACGACACCATGAACTACCCCGGCATCATGCTCGCGACCGACCACGACCCGCTGCCCTTCTCCGGGCAGACCCTGATCTCGGGCAACGGACTGTTCCGCACCGGCGGCGCCTTCTGGGGCGAGGCCCAGGAGTTCGGCGCGATCACGCTCTTCGCGGCCAACCAGCCGATCCCTGGCGTCACCATCCGCGACACCGACATCTACGACTCGACCTACGACGGCATCCAGTTCAAGACCGGCGGCGGGGCCGTGCCCGACGCGAAGGTCACCAACGTGCGCATCGACAAGTCCAACAACGGGGCCGGCATCCGGGCCCACGGCGGGGCGCGCGGCAGCGCGACCCTGTCGAACCTCACCATCACCGGCTCGGCCGACGGCGACGTCGTGGTCGAACCGGGATCGCAGTTCGTGATCAACGGCAGGTAGAGCGGTGACCGGAACGGTTCACCGCCTGCCGAGTTTGATCCACCTCGCCGTGCTGGGCACGCCCTTCCCGTCGAGGAGGAACAGCATGTAGTAACCGGGCGGGGCGTCGGCCGCGGTGGCCGGCGCCCGCAGCCCGATCGTGCGGCCGCGTACGCCCGTCATCCGCAGCTCCAGATGGCGCTGGCTGGTGTTCACCGCGTGCGTGACGGTGGTCGGCGCCAGCAGCACGGCGCGCCGCACCCCGGCGGCGTCCGCGCTCTCGACGGAGAACTCCGCGTCGTGGGCGAGTTCGCCCCCCGGGACCCGGTCGAGCGCCGGCCGGGCGCCCGCGTGGAGGTAGGGCGGCTCGTAGATCTCGATCGAGCCGTCCATGCCGTCCTTGATGTCGGGGTCGTTGGCGATCTGCTGCAACTCGTCCCCGGTGACCATCACCCGGCCGTCCGGCAGCACCAGCGCGTTGGAGTGGTACCCCCGGGGCAGCCGCTGGGCCGGACCCAGCCGCCACCGGCCGTCCGCGCCGCGCAGTTCGGTCTGCCGGTACTTCAGATCGGCCTTCGGATTGAACGGCCCGAAACCGTAATCCCGCGTGTCCAGCGCCCCGTTGACGGTCAGGAGTTTCCCGTCCGGAAGGATCAGCGTGTCGTCCTGGGTCCGGCCGAAGGCGCGCGGTTCCTCCGTGGTCCAGGCCCCGCCCGACAGCCGGTACGTATGCGGGTCGCGCGGGTCACCACCGAGCACCAGCACCGAGTCCGGGCCCCGCGAGCCGGCCGGCAGGGGCACGGCGGAGCCGTAGCCCCGGAAGTCCGCGGGCCGCCGGGGCAGATCCGTACGGGTCTGCGCGCGCGGGTCGAAGAGCCACTGCTGGTCGGCGTCGCGCCCGAGCCCGTAGATCATGCCGTCGCGCAGCGAGAAGAGGTGCGGGTAGTCGTTGCGGAACGGCGCGTCGGAGCGCAGCCGCTGCGAGGCGATGCCCAGCGGGATGTCGAACGGCCGCCAGGGGACCGGATGTCCGAGCGCGGGGAACCGCTCCACGACCGCGGTCGGGGTCCCCGTACCGCGTTCGGACTGGCCCGACATGATGATCTGGCGGCCGTCGGCGCCGGTCACCACCGACGGGTACCAGCGGCCCACGGCCATGTCGCGGTTGCGGTACCAGCCCTCGGTCCACGGATCGAAGACGAAGGAGAGCTTCGCGCCGCTGCCGCCCTTGCCGCCGGTGTTGCCGCCGAAGACGCCCAGCATCCCGTTGGGGAGGAACGAGTGGCCCGCGCAGAAGAACGGCGCGGGGCGCGGCGCGTGCGTGCCGTCGGGCATCAGCACGACGGGCGGCGTGACCTTCTTGAACGCCCGGGCCCCCGTCCCCTTCGCCGGGTCCCACAGGTAGGCACGGCCCGCGTTCGTCGGCCCGATCCGGTCGGTGGGGCCGGTCTCCTTGGTGGGGTCGGTCTCCACCCGGGAGAAGGAGAAGAGCAGCACCTTCCCGGTGGGCAGCTGGGCCACGTGCACGCCGAAGTCGGGGGAGGGGAAGTAGTCGGTGAACCGGCCCGAGACCGCCGGGTCGAAAGCGGCGTTCGCCTCGCGCTGCGAGAGGCGCAGCGCCTCCAGGCTGTCCGTGCGCCGGGACTGGGGATACCCCGCCGTGCCCTTGGCCGCGCGGCGCAGCTCGGCGTGGGCCCGTGCGTGGTCCGCGCCGACGACGGCGGCCTCGCCCGGATCGCTCCGGCCGCCGGCGGCGTGCGACGCGTCGTGCGCGGCGTCGTGCGACGTGTCGTGCGCGACGGCGGGTGTGGCGGCGGTTGTGGTCGCGAGGAGCAGGGCGGAGACGACCGCGGCGGCGGACAGCAGGGCGGGCCGTTGCAGGCGGCGCATGGGACTCCTCGGCGCGGACGGTTCAGCGAGAGGCTCATCGTAGGAAATACCGGTATGAAAGCCATCCCGTGACGCGGCCGACGCCCCGACCTTGGGCCGTTCGGCCGCCCCGCACGCACTGCCCGAACGTTTCTCCGGTGAACGGGCCCGGCCATCGGAGTGAGGCCGCGCATCCATTCACGGGTCCGCCGCCCGCGGCCAGCTTCCATGGCGGGATGATCACAACACTGCGCACCGCGCTCGGCGCCGCCGCCGTAGCCGGCAGCCTCCTCGCGCTCCTACCCGCTCCCGTGGCCGGGGCCGCGGGCGGCCCGGGCTCCGTCGTCGCACCCTCGGACAGGGTGACCGTCGACGTCGCCACGATCAACGGCTCCGGTTGCCGGCCGGGCAGCGCCACCGTCGCCGTGGCCGAGGACAACTCGGCCTTCACCGTCACCTACAGCGAGTACCTGGCCATGGCGGGAGGCAACAGCTCTCCGACCGACGGCCGCAAGAACTGCCTGCTCTCCCTGCACGTCCACGTACCGCAGGGGTACACGTACGCCGTCGCGCAGGTCGACTACCGGGGCTTCGGCAGCCTCCAGGCGGGCGCGATCGGAACCCAGAAGGCCAGCTACTACTTCCAGGGCATGAAGCAGACCGAGTACCGCACCCACAAGTACCGGGGCGCCCTCAACGACAACTGGCAGGCGTCCGACACCACGGGCATCGAAGCCCTCGTGTTCGCCCCCTGCGGCGAACTGCGCAACTTCAACATCAACACGGAGCTGCGCGCCGAGACCGGCACCTCGGACGCGTCGAAGACCAGCTACATGGCCCTCGACTCGACGGACGGCAGCATCAACAGCGTCTACCACTTCTCCTGGAAGAAGTGCCCGGCCCGCTGATCCGCCCCGGCGCCCCACACGCGGCAGGCCGCCGCGCGCGGCTCCCCCTCAGGAGTTCTCCCGCGCGGCCGCCTGCCGCTGCCGCTTGCTCAGCGGGGCCGGCGCGTCCAGGACGTCCTCCTCGGCCTCGACACCGGCATTTCCGACGCGCCGTCACCCGGACGGCCCAGCACCGGCCGACCGCCACGGCCCCGTCACCGGGCGGGTCGCGCGCCCCTGACCTGGGCGATCGCGCCCGGCCCGGCATGCCGGGCGCGTTGCCCGCCGCTAGCGTCGGCTACGTCCGGAGTCCCTGGTGATTCCGCGAGGGGGGTCCTGCGATACGTCTGTGCGAGAGGCCGAGCCGATGCTGAAGGACGCACCGATAGCCCCGATAGCCAGCCTGCTCCGTGTGGAGAAGGGCGTGGCCGCCCCCGAGGAACTCGCCGCCATCGCCGTGGTGGTCGCCTGCTTCGCCCGCCGCAACGCCGCCGGCAGCGGGCAAGATCCCGACACCACGACCACCGCCGTCGCCCGCCGCAGGCGCCCCGCGCACCACGGCTCCGGCTGCTGGGCGGGCTGCTGGGCCTGCGGCTGACGCGCCCCCGCAAACGCCCCTGCCCCCGGCCCGCTTACGGGCCGGCGGCAGGGGGACCATCCGGTGGAGCGGCCGCTCAGGCCCGGCGCAGCACCGTCGCCAGCGCCTCGTACAGCGCCGCCTCGGGATCGGCCACCGCGCCCTGCGAGCGCCACGCGACGAACCCGTCCGGCCGCACCAGCAGCGCGCCCGCCTCCGTCAGCTCGTGCACCTCGGTCCAGTCGGCTCCCGCCTCCTGCACCAGATCGGCGTCCGGACCGGATCCGACCGCATAGGCGTCCAGCTTCGCCGACAGCCGTTCGGCGACCTGCCGCGCGGCCGCCTGCCACGGCGTGCCCGTGCCGCTGAGCAGCACGAACGAGCGCTCGTACAGGTCGAGGGTGGAAACCCGCTCACCGTCGGCCCGGGTCAGCCACATGTGCGGCGCGCGGGTGCCGACGTCGCCCTTCATCCGCAGACCCTCGGGGATGATCGGCCGGTCCTCGTCGGCGCCGACGACCGCCCCGCGCGGGTACGCGTACGCCATCGCCGTCGTCAGGACCCCGCTGCCCGGTCCGCCGCTCATGGTCGGCGGCGGCGCGTACCCCGGGTGGTTGTGCTCCGCCGAGCGGGCCGAGGCGCGCTCGCTCGTCGCCCGCGCCACCGGCAGGCGCTCGGCCTCGTACGTGTCGAGGAGCTCGATGCCGGCCGACCCGTCGAGGACCGCCGCGATCTTCCAGGCCAGGTTGTGCGCGTCCTGGATGCCCGTGTTGGAGCCGAACGCCCCCGTCGGGGACATCTCGTGAGCCGCGTCACCGGCCAGGAACACCCGCCCGGTCGAGTACCGCTCGGCGACCCGCTCGGCCGCGTGCCAGGGCGCCTTGCCGCCGATCTCCAGGTCCAGGTCCGGGACGCCGATCGCCGCGCGGATCTGCCGGGCGCAGCGCTCCTCGGTGAAGTCCTCCAGGGTCTCGCCCCGGTCCGGGTGCCACGGAAGGTGGAAGACCCACTGGGTGTCGTTGTCCACCGGCAGCAGCGCCCCGTCCGCACCCGGCTTCATCAGGTAGCAGACGATGAACCGCAGGTCGCCCAGCACCTCGACGAGCTGCCGCGACCGGAACGTGACGCTGACGTTGTGGAACAGCTCGCCGCTGCCCGTCTGGGGGATCCGCAGCTGCTCGCGCACGGGGCTGCGCGGCCCGTCCGCCGCGATCAGGAAGTCGGCGCGCACGGTGGCGTGCTCGCCCGTCTCCCGGTCCTTGACCAGGGCGTTCACCCCGGTCGCGTCCTGGTCGAAGCTCAGCAGCTCCGTGGAGAACCGGATGTCGGCCCCCTGCGCGCGGCTCTGCGCCGCGAGGATCGGCTCGATGTTGTTCTGGCTGCACACGCACCAGCCGGTCGGACTGAACTTGCTCAGCGCCCCGGCCGGGTCGATGGCCTTGACGAGCCACTTGTGGTCGCCGCCCAGCAGCGACTCCGTCTGGAGGATGCCCATGTTGTTCTCCAGCACGGAGGCCGCCCGGCGGATCGCGCCCTCAGCCCCGGCCGTACGGAACAGCTCCATGGTCCGGGCGTTGATGCCCCGCCCGCGCGGGTGGTCGGATGTGCCGGCGTGCTTCTCGACGAGCAGGTGCCTGATGCCGTGGCGGCTCAGAAACAGCGAAGTGGACAGACCCACGAGGGAGCCGCCCACGACGAGAACCGGTACGCGAACATCTGCGGTGTCTTCCATCAGCTGCGAGCTCCTGGTTTCTGTGTGGGGGAGTGGACTCTTTATGCCCCCGATCGACGGCCGGGCCCAGGAGATCCGCCGGTTGTCACCCGCTTGATCCGGAGATGTAGCGGTACGTGCGCCACCGGATGACGATGAGCCACAGCGGAGCCCCCGGACGAGGGTTCGTACGCGACGGAACGCCACGCCCTCGACGAAGGGCCCCCCTACGAAGGAGCGAGCAGATGACGACCACGCTGTCAGAACGGGTGTCGCAGTCCGCCTTCGACGGCTCGATGCTCCGCGTCGTCCTGCTGATGGACCTCCACGAAGGAGCCCAGCAGCGATTCTTCGAGGCCTACGAGCAGCTGCGCCACGACATCGCCTCGGAACCGGGCCACATCAGCGACCAGCTCTGCCAGTCCTTCGAGAACCCCTCGCAGTGGCTCATCACCAGCGAGTGGGAGAGCGCCCCGCAGTACCTCGCCTGGGTCAACAGCGAGCACCACGCCGAGCAGGTGCGCCCCCTCGGCGCCTGCGCCCGCTCCATGCGGCCGCTGAAGTACACCGTCCTGCGCGAGACCGGCCGCGGCTACCAGGGCGCGCGCCGGACCTCCGGCGCACGCCTGCAGGAAGCACCCCGGCTCGGAGCGGGCATCGTGCGCCACGCCCTGACCTTCACGGTCAAGCCCGGCAGCGAGAAGGAGGTGGCCGAGATCCTCTCCAGCTACGCCTCCCCCGCCGCCGACGTCGACGGCCACACCCGGCTCTGCCGGACCTCCCTGTTCATGCACGGCAACCGCGTCGTGCGTACGGTGGAAGTGCGCGGCGACCTGATGTCGGCCCTGCGGCACGTCTCCGAACAGCCCGAAGTACGGGCCGTCGAAGAAGCCATCAACCCGTACCTCGAACAGGACCGCGACCTCGGCGACCCCGAGTCCGCCCGGATGTTCTTCATGCGGGCCGCGCTGCCGGCCGTCCACCACGTCGCCGCCCGCGAAGCCGGCGCCGAGGACCGCTCCGACGTACGCAGGCACGCGCTCTTCTACCCGGCCAAGCCCGGCTGCGGTCCCGCGCTCGCCAAATTCCTGGCCCGCCAGGACGAAGCCGCCGCCCACCGGCCCGACGCCCCCACGGTGAGCAGCAGCATCTTCCAGCGCGACGACATCGTCGTACGCCTCATCGACGTGCGCGGCCCGCAGGGCTCCGGGCTGGAGACCGCCTTCGGCGTCCGCGGACCGCGCAAGGCGGCCGTCCTCGCCCGCCTGATGACCTCCCCCGACGACCATGGGTCCGCGTCCGCCGTCCGCCACACCATGAGCCTCATCACCGACCGCCGGGCCCCCGCCGAGCGCTGACCCGCAGCGGCGCCACCCCGGACCTCCACCCACCAGCCCCGTCCAGGCTTCCCACGCCAGGAGGAACACCGCCATGACGAAACAACGCCCACCGCACATCGTGGACCTCAGCGAGACCCAGCCCAACACCAGGCGCGGCGGCGACCTGAGGGCCGTGCTCACCCCGACGTCGGTGGGCTGCACGAGCGGCTTCATGGGCCTGGCCGTCATGGCCCCGGGCGAGCACATCGCCGAGCACTACCACCCGTACTCCGAGGAGTTCGTGTACGTGGTCAGCGGCACGCTGGAAGTGGACCTCGACGGCGAGGCCCACCCGCTGCGCACCGACCAGGGCCTGCTCGTCCCCCTCAACGTGCGCCACCGCTTCCGCAACGTCGGTGACACCGAGGCCCGCATGGTCTTCCACCTCGGCCCGCTCGCCCCCGACCCGAAACTGGGGCACGTCGACACGGAGGAAGCCGTCCACCCGGAAGGCTCCGCGTGGGAGCGTCCTCCGGACCGCACGGCGGTGGTCTCATGACCCGCCGTCGGGTGGCCGTCACCGGGGTCGGCGTCGTCGCCCCGGGCGGGATCGGAACCTCCGCCTTCTGGGACCTGTTGTCCAACGGCCGTACGGCGACGCGCGGCATCACCCTCTTCGACCCGACCGGCTTCCGCTCCCGGATAGCCGCGGAGGTCGACTTCGATCCCGCCGAACACGGCCTCGGCGCCGAAGAAGCGGCCCGGGCGGACCGGTACATCCAGTTCGCCCTGGTCGCGGCCGGCGAGGCACTGCGGGACGCCGGACTCGACCTCGGCACCGACGAAGCCTGGCGCACCGGAGTCTCCCTCGGCACCGCCGTGGGCGGCACCACCCGCCTGGAACACGACTACGTGGCCGTCAGCCAGTCCGGGGCCTGGTGGGACGTCGACCACCGGCTCGCCGGACGCCACCTGCACCGGGCGTTCACCCCGGCCACCCTGGCCTCCGCCGTCGCGGAGAAGACGGGAGCCCGAGGCCCGGTCCAGACCGTCTCCACCGGCTGCACCTCCGGCCTCGACGCCATCGGGTACGCCGTCCACTCCATCGCCGAAGGGCGCATGGACGTGTGCATCGCCGGCGCCTCCGACTCACCCGTCTCGCCCATCACGGTGGCCTGCTTCGACGCCATCAAGGCCACCTCGCCGAACAACGACGACCCCGCCCACGCGTCCCGGCCCTTCGACGCCGACCGCGACGGGTTCGTCCTCGGCGAAGGCGGGGCCGTCCTGGTCCTGGAGGAGCTGGAACACGCCCGCGCCCGCGGCGCGACCGTCTACTGCGAGATCGGCGGCTACGCCACCTTCGGCAACGCCCACCACATGACCGGGCTCACCACCGACGGCCTGGAGATGGCCCGCGCCATCGAAACCGCCCTCGCACAGGCCCGGATAGGCGCGCACGAGGTCGACTACGTCAACGCGCACGGCTCCGGGACCAAGCAGAACGACCGCCACGAGACCGCGGCGGTCAAAAGGGTCCTGGGCGACCACGCCTACAAGACGCCGATGACCTCCATCAAATCCATGGTGGGGCACTCCCTCGGCGCCATCGGGGCGATCGAACTGGCCGCCTGCGTCCTGGCGATGACCCACCAGGTGGTCCCGCCGACGGCCAACTACGAGACCCCCGACCCCGAATGCGACCTGGACTACGTCCCGCGCGTCGCCCGAGAACGCACGCTGCGCAGCGTGCTCTCCGTCGGCAGCGGCTTCGGCGGCTTCCAGTCCGCAGTCGTCATGACCCGGCCCAAAGAGGAGGTGGTCTCGTGAGCGGTCGCACCGTCATCACGGGCATCGGGGTCGTCGCACCCAACGGCATCGGCGCCGACGCCTTCTGGAAGGCGACCCAATCGGGCACCGCCGTCCTCGGCCGGATCACCCGGGAGGGCTGCGAGCACCTGCCGCTGCGCGTCGCGGGCGAGGTACGAGGTTTCGACGCGGCCTCGATGGTCGAGGAGCGCTTCCTCGTCCAGACCGACCGCTACACCCACCACGCCCTCGCCGCGGCCGACCTGGCCCTGGAGGACGCCCGGCTCGGCCGGGCCGACTACGAGGACGACCCCTTCTCGATCGGCGTGGTCACCGCGGCCGGCTCCGGCGGCGGCGAGTTCGGGCAGCGGGAGCTGCAGCACCTGTGGGAGCAAGGACCGCGCTACGTCGGCCCCTACCAGTCCATCGCCTGGTTCTACGCCGCCAGCACCGGGCAGATCTCCATCCGCCGGGGCCTCAAGGGCCCGTGCGGGGTGGTCGCCGCCGACGAGGCCGGCGGACTCGACGCCTTCGCGCACGCCACCCGGGCGATCCGCCAGGGCAGCCGCGCCATGCTCGTCGGAGCCACCGAAGCGCCCCTGGCGCCCTACTCCATCGTCTGCCAGCTCGGGTACGAAGCGCTGAGCACGCACGAGGACCCCGAGCGGGCGTACCGGCCCTTCACCGACAAGGCCTGCGGCTACGTACCCGCCGAAGGCGGCGCGATGTTCCTCGTCGAGGACGAGCGGTCGGCCCTGCGCCGCGGCGCGTCCGTCCGGGCCGTCCTGGCCGGGCACGCCGCGACCTTCACCAGCCCGCACCACCCCGAGACGGCGGGCGAGTCCGGCGAGGGACTCGCCCGCGCCATCACGGGCGCCCTGCGGGACGCGGGCTGCGCCCCCGAGGAAGTCGACGTCGTCTTCGCCGACGCGCTCGGCACCCCCGAGGCCGACCGGGCCGAAGCCGCCGCGATCCTCTCGGCCCTCGGCGGACACGGGCGCACCGTCCCGGTGACGGCACCCAAGACGGGCACTGGCAGGGCCTATTGCGCCGCCCCCGCCCTCGATACCGCCGCCGCGGTCCTCGCCCTGGAGCACGGCGTCGTCCCGCCCACGCCGAACGTCTTCGACGTGTGCCACGACCTCGACGTGGTGACCGGCAGCGCCCGCCCCGCGGAGCTGCGCACCGCGCTCGTCCTGAGCCGGGGCCTCATGGGCTCCAACGCCGCGCTCGTGATCCGTAACCCCTCCTAGAGACAGAAGGAGCCCGCTCATGTCCGAACGACTGACCGTCGAGGAACTGGCCGCCCTGATGAAGTCCGGCGCCGGCATCACCGTCGACCCGGCCGAGATGCAGAGGCGCCCGGACTCCAAGTTCGACGACTTCGGCCTCGACTCGCTGGGCCTGCTCGGCATCGTGGGCCTGCTGGAGAACAAGCGCGGCCGGGCCCTGCCCACCGACGCGGACCGCTGCAAGACCCCCAAGGAGTTCCTCGAACTCGTCAACGCCAGCCTGATGACCGGAGCTTGAGATGGCAGGACACACCGAGAACGAGATCACCGTCAAGGCGCCCATGGACACGGTCTGGGAGATGACCAACGATCTCCCCGCCTGGCCGGAGCTGTTCAGCGAGTACGCCTCGCTGGAGATCCTGGAGGAGGACGGGCTCACCACCCGCTTCCGCCTGACCATGCACCCCGACGAGAACGGCACGGTGTGGAGCTGGGTCTCCGAACGCACCCCCGACCCCGTCACCCGCACCGTGCGCGCCCGCCGCGTCGAGACCGGCCCGTTCGAGCACATGGACATCCACTGGCAGTACTTCGAGGTGCCCGGAGGCACCCGGATGGTGTGGACCCAGGACTTCGCGATGAAGCCCCAGGCACCCATCGACGACGCCGGCATGACCGCGCGCATCAACCAGAACTCCAAGATCCAGCTGGAACTGATCCGGGACAAGATCGAACAGCGCGAACGCGAGAGCCGTACGCCCGCCGTCACCCGCGTCTGAGAAGAAAGGCAGCACTCCCGATGCATCGCGCCCTCATCGTCGCCCGCATGGCGCCGCAGTCCGCCCCCGACATCGCCGAGCTCTTCGCGGCCTCGGACGCGGGCGAACTGCCCCACCTCGTCGGAGTCAGCCGCCGGAGCCTCTTCCAGTTCGGCGACGTGTACATGCACCTCATCGAGTCCGAGCGCCCCCCGGGACCGGCCATCGCCCAGGTGACCGACCACCCCGAATTCCGGGAGCTCAGCGACCGGCTGACCGCTTACATCAGCCCGCACGACCCGGAGACCTGGCGCAGCCCCAAGGACGCCATGGCCCAGGAGTTCTACCGCTGGGAGCGCCCCCGTACGCGATAGCCGTACGCGGCACGGCGCGCGACCGGCAGGCCTCGGGCCCCGCACCCACCTGGTGCGGGGCCCGCCACCGTGGCCGCTCACGCACGGCCCCGGCTCACGCACGGCGGGCCGCCACCGTCGCGCAGAGCACGGCCAGCGGCAGCTCCACCCCGGCCGCCAGCAGCAGCGCCAGCGCCTGCTCGCTCCCGGCCGAGGTCGTGACGTCGAACCAGGCGTCCATCACGAGCAGCGCCGCCGTCGCCGCCGACACCGGGACCACCCGGGCGTCCCGGCGACGCAGCAGCAGCCCCGTCCCCGTCAGCCCCGCCGCCAGCAGCACGTCCAGGCCTATCCACGCGGTCGCCCAGTTGGACACCTCGGCGCTCTGCGGCAGCGTCCTGGCCAGGACCAGCATCCACGGCACCAGCGCCAGCCCCGCTCCGGTGAGCACCGTCGCCGTACGGGGAGCGGTCCGGACGACCGAACGACGAACGGTACGGACGGCCGGACGGGGACGAACCTGCGGGGCGACGAGGGCCATGGCTGCGAGTCTCCTTCCGCCCCGCGGAACGTCCGCCGGGCACACCACAAGACTCGTCCGCCGGGCCGCCCGAATCAGTAGCCCCACGGTCCGAACCGGGGGTGGTGCCAGGTACACCCCCGACCGGGCACCAGCGTGGTGGCAACGCCCTGGCCAGGGCGATTACCGTACGTGCATGGCAAGTTCCGGCGCGCTGCGGCGTACATTCACCTGGACCACGGCACATGCGCCCTGGTCCGCCTGGGCCTGGCGCAACACCGCCTTCACCGCGGCCGCGATCCCACCCGCCCTGCCCCTCGCCGCGGGCTTCTTCTTCCTCCTCAGCACCCCCGCACACAGCTCCGTCCCGCTGCTCCTCGTCCTCGCCCTGTCACCCCTGCTCACCGTCCTCCAGCGCAACCGCTGCTGGTCGCTCCTCGGCGTCGACATTCCGCCCGCGGCCCGCGAACACCCCTGGCACAGCATCCGCGGCCTGACCGAACGGCTGCGCTCCGAGGCGACCTGGCGGCAGTACGGCTACCACTTCCTCGTCAGCCCGCTCGCCGCCCTCGGCGCCGCACTGCTGGTCCTCACCTGGGCCGCCGGCGCCGTCTGCGCCACCGTGTACGCCTGGTCCTGGACGCTGCCCGAGACCGGCGGCTCGGACTGGAGCCGCCAGTACGACCTGCTCACCACGCTCGGCGGCCTCCTGCTCCTCGCCGCGCCCTGGTTCGCCGCGCTCCTCGCCCGACTCGACGCCGGCGCCGCACTCGTGCTCCTGGGCCCCAACCGGGCCCGCGAACTGGAACGCCGCGTCGAGGACCTCGCCGAGAGCCGGGCCGGCGTCCTGGACGCCGCTGACCTCGAACGCCGCCGGATCGAGCGCGACCTCCACGACGGAGCCCAACAGCGCCTGGTCGCCCTCGCCATGAACCTCGGCATAGCCCGCGCCACCCTTCCCGGGCTGCCCCCCGAAGCCAAGGCCGTCATCGACGAGGCCCACCGCGAGGCGAAGGAAGCCATCGAGGAGCTCAACAGCCTCGTCCGCGGCCTCCACCCGGCCGTCCTGGAGGACCGGGGGCTCGACGCCGCCCTGTCCGGCATCGCCGCCCGCGCCCCCCTGCCCGTCGAGCTCACCGTGGACCTCGCCGTCCGCCCCGGCCCCACCGTGGAAGCCGTCGCCTACTTCGTCGTCTCCGAAGCCCTCGCCAATGTCGCCAAACACGCCCGCGCGAAACGCTGTTCGGTCCACGTGGCCCGCACCGCCGCCGACCTGCTGCGGCTCACCGTCACCGACGACGGAGTGGGCGGCGCCGACCCCGCCGCGGGCACCGGCCTGACCGGCCTGCGCAAGCGCGTAGGGTCGGTCGACGGAACCATCATGATCGACAGCCCCGTCGGGGGCCCGACCACCGTGACTGTGGAGCTGCCGTGCGGGCTGTGATCGCCGAGGACTCCGTCCTGCTGCGCATCGGACTGGTGAAAGTCCTCGAAATGGCCGGATTCGAGGTGGCCGCCGAAACCGGTGACGCCGAGTCCCTGCTCGCCGCCGTCGAAGAGCACCGGCCCGAGCTCGCCCTCGTCGACGTCCGGATGCCGCCCGGCTTCACCGACGAAGGCGTCCGCGCGGCCCTCATGATCCGGCAGCAGAGCCCCGACACCGCCGTCCTGCTCCTCTCCCAGTACGTGGAGGAGCGCTATGCCGCCGACCTGCTCGCCACCCAGAGCGGCGCGGGCATCGGCTACCTCCTCAAACAACGCGTCGCCGACGTCGAGGAGTTCATCGACGCCCTGCGGCGCGTCGCGGGCGGCGGCACCGCGCTCGACCCTCAGGTCGTCGCCCAGCTCCTGCTGCGCCGCCGCGGCGGCCCCGACCCCCTCGAACGCCTCACCCCGCGCGAACGCGAGGTACTGGCGCTGATGGCGGAAGGCCGCTCCAACGCCGGCATCGCCGCCGAACTCGTCGTGAGCGAGAGCGCCGTCGCCAAGCACATCAACAACATCTTCGCCAAGCTCGACCTGCCCGTCGCCGACGGCGACCACCGCCGGGTCCTCGCGGTCCTGCGCTTCCTGGACGGCACCCCGTGACCCCGGCGGCGGCTCCCACCGCGACCCAGACCGCCACCCCGGCCGGGGCCGCGCCGCCACCACGCCCCAAGCGCCGCCTTCCCTGGATCCTCGCCGCCCTGCTCGGCGCGGTCTTCGTCGTCCTCCCCGCCGCCTGGCAGGCCGGGGCCTACGGTGCCACCCGCACCGCCACCCTGCACGGCGGCAGCGCGGGGCACCCGGTGAGCGCCCTGCGCATCGCGGGCGGCGGCGGCGCGAACATCACGGTCCGCCCGCGCGGGGACCAACAGGTCGGCTACCGCGCCGAGGTCGCCTGGTCACACGAGAAGCCCGTCATCGAGGAGAGCTGGCAAGACGGCACCCTCACCCTGACCCCCCGCTGCCCCGACGAGGACTCCTGGCTGACCGGCGGACTCTCCTGCTCCGTCCAACTCGGCATCGGCGTCCCCGCAAACCTCCCCGTCACGGTCACGGCGACCTCCGGCCGCATCGACATCGGCGGCCTCGGCGGACCAGTCGACGCACGGGTCGACTCCGGCCAGGTCCAGCTCACCGGGCTGCGCGGCGCGGTCCGAGCCCGCGCGGGTTCCGGCAGGGTGGTCGCCACGGCACTCACCGCGCCCGAGATCGCGCTCGTCATCGGCTCCGGCCTGGCCACCGTCGACTTCGTCGCCCCACCGCAGAAGGTGACCGCCGACATCGGAAGCGGCCGGCTGGCTCTCACCGTCCCCGACGCCACCACCTTCCGGGTCGCCCAGCAGACCGGCTCGGGCCGCATCGACCTCGGACCGGGCCTGGCCGAACCGGCCTCCCCGCGCACCCTGGACCTCACCGTCGGCTCCGGCCGCGTCGACGCCCGGTACCTCGACCTGCTGGGCTGAGCCTCACGGTTCGAGCCCGCCGCGGGCGATGACCTCCGCGTACCAGCGCGCGCTGTCCTTCGGCGTACGCCGCTGCGTGGTGAAATCCACGTGGACGATGCCGAACCGCTTGCTGTAGCCGTACGCCCACTCGAAATTGTCCAGCAGTGACCACACGAAATAACCGCGCACGTCCGCCCCGTCCTCGATCGCCCGGTGCACGGACGCCAGGTGTCCCCGCAGGTACGCGATCCGCTCCGGGTCGTGCACCGCGCCCCCGCCCTGCGGATCGACATGGTCCGCGTAGGCCGCACCGTTCTCCGTGATCAGCAGCGGCACACCGGGCAGCTCGTCGCGCAGCCGCGTCAGCAGCTCGTACAGTCCGCTCGCGTCCACCGGCCAGTCCATCGCCGTACGGGGACCGGGCGCGGGCAGGAAGCGCACGCGCCCCTCCGCACCCGGCCACGGCGACGGCTCGGTGCCGGGGGAGACCGGGGCGGCGGCGGCGACCACCGTGGGGGAGTAGTAGTTCAGGCCCAGCCAGTCGATCGGCTCGCAGGCCGCCGCGAGGTCCCCGTCCCGGACGAACGACCAGTCCGTGAGCGCGGCGGTGTCCCGGACGAGATCGCGCGGAAGCCGCCCGCGGAAGACCGGATCGAGGAAGATCCGGTTGCCCACCGCGTCGATCCGCCGCGCGGCGTCCACATCGGCGGCCGAATCCGTCAGAGGCCGCACCGCGTGCAGGTTGAGCGTCAGCGACACCTCCGCCGGCCCGGGCAGGGCCGCGCGCAGCGCCCGTACGCCCAGCCCGTGGGCCAGATTGAAGTGATGCGCGGCCCGCAACGCGGCCTCCGGCTCGGTGCGGCCCGGGGCGTGCACCCCGGAGGCGTAGCCGAGGAAGGCGGCGCACCACGGCTCGTTGAAGGTGGTCCAGCTCGCCACCCGGTCCCCGAGCGCCCCCGCGATGTGCCCCGCGTACTCGGCGAACCGCTCGGCCGTATCGCGGTGCGGCCAGCCGCCGCGGTCCTCCAGCTCCTGCGGCAGGTCCCAGTGGTAGAGCGTGGCCACCGGCCGGATCCCCGCCTCCAGCAGCGCGTCCACCAGCCGCCGGTAGAAGTCCAGCCCGCGCTGTACGACGGGCCCGCGACCCGTCGGCTGCACCCTGGGCCAGGCCACCGAGAAGCGGTAGTCGCTCACGCCGAGCCGCTTCATCAGGGCCACGTCCTCGGCCATCCGGTGGTAGTGGTCGGCGGCGGTGTCCCCGGTGTCGCCGCCCAGCACCTTGCCGGGGGTACGGCTGAAGGTGTCCCAGATCGAGGGCGTACGCCCGTCGAGCGCGACCGCGCCCTCGATCTGGTACGCGGCCGTCGCGGTGCCCCACCGGAACCCGGGGGGAAAGCGGAGCGTCGCCCCCGTGGCGGGGGACGCGTCGACAGTGGTCATGGAAGGACTCCTGGGAGAGGTGAGGAGGGAGGACGCGGGCTCAGCCCTTTACCGCGCCCTGCATGATGCCGCCGACGATCTGCCGGCCCAGCAGGCCGAAGACCAGCAGCACGGGAAGCGTTCCGAGCAGGGTGCCCGCCATGATCACGGACTGGTCGTGGACGTAGCCGCCGCCCAGCTGACGCAGCGCGACCTGCACGGTCGGCTCCGACGAGGACAGGGCGACCACCGGCCAGAAGAAGTCGTTCCAGGCCGTCATGAAGGTCAGCAGCCCGAGCACGGCCATCGCCGGCCGGGCCACCGGCACCACGATCGACCAGAAGACACGGGCGTACGAGGCCCCGTCGACCCGGGCCGCCTCGATCAGCTCGTCCGGCAGGGACTGCGCCAGGTACTGCCGCATGAAGAACACGCCGAAGGCGGAGACCAGTCCGGGCAGGACGACGGCCTGGAGCTGGTTCACCCAGTGCAGTTCCACGATCAGCATGAACAGCGGGATCACCCCCAGCTGCGGCGGGATCATCATCGAGGCGACGACCGCGCTGAGCAGTGCGCCGCGCCCCCGGAACCGCAGCTTGGCGAAGGCGAAGCCGGCCAGCGTGGAACACAGCACCGTCCCCACGGTGATGGCGCCGGACACGATCAGGGAGTTGAGGAGGGCCTTGCCGATGTCGGCCTCGTCCAGGACCGCCTGGAGGTTGACCAGGAGCCGCGGACCGGGCAACAGCGAGGGCATCGGCCGGGCCAGGTCGGCGTTGGAGCGGCTCGCCGCGACCAGGGACCAGTACAGCGGGAACGCCGATACCAGCACGGCGAGCGCCAGCACGGCGTAGGTCAGCCGGCCACCGCGCCGGGCGGTGGAGGTGGAGCTCATCGGCCTGCCTCCTTGCGGGAACGGCGGCGCACGAGCAGGGTGTTGACCCCGACGAGCGCCACGATCAGCAGGAACATCACCCAGGCGATGGCCGCCGCCCGGCCCAGGTGGAAGAAGCCCCAGCCCTGCTCGTACATGTACAGGCCCAGCGTCTGGTATTGGTGCGAGATGCCCCCCGACATCGACCCCTCGAAGAGCAGCGGTTCGCCGAAGAGCTGAGTGGCGCCGATCGTGGACACCACCACGGTGAAGACGATGGTGGGACGCAGGCCGGGCAGCGTGACGTGGAGGAACTGGCGCCACTTGGAGGCCCCGTCGACCTCGGACGCCTCGTACAGCTCGCCGGGTATGGACTGCATGCCCGCCAGATAGATGAGCGCGTTGTAGCCCGTCCAGCGCCACACGACGATGGACGACACGGCGATCTGCGAGGCGGCCGTACCGTTCTGCCAGTCCACCGGACCGAGACCGGCCAGCCCCAGCAGGTCGTTGACGAGCCCGAAGTCCCGTCCGAAGAGCTGGGCGAAGATCAGTGAGGCGGCGGCCACCGAGGTCGCGTAGGGCAACAGCAGGGCCGTGCGGAAGAAGGTCAGGGCCCGCAGCTTGTAGTTGAGGACGTGGGCCAGGCCCAGGGCGATCAGCAGCTGCGGCACCGTCGAGAGCAAGCCGATGGTGAAGGTGTTGCGCAGAGCCGTCCAGAAGAACGGATCGGTGAACAGGGCGGTGTAGTTGTCCAGGCCCCGCCACTCCATCTCCCCGGGGTTCTGGAGCTCGACGCGGTAGACGGAGACGTACGCCGTGTAGAGGAGCGGGAACAACCCGAAGGCGGCGAACAGGGTGAAGAACGGGGCGACGAAGGCGTACGGGGCGAAGCCCCGCCGGGCGGCAGGTCTCACGCCGCTCAGCCCAGGGCGTTCTTGACGGCCTTCTTGGCGTTCGACCAGGCCGTTTCCGGCGGCGTGCCCTTGCGTTCCACCTCGCTCAGCGCGTTGTTGATCTGATCGGCGATGTCCTTGTCGTGCACCCCCAGCACCTGGACGGGAGCCTTCTCGGCGGCTTCACCGAAGATCTGCCCGATCGGCGCGTCCGAGAAGTACGGGTCCTTGGCGTCCGAGACCTGCCCGATGGCCTTGACGGCGGAGGGGAAGTTGCCCTGCTTGCGGAAGAGCTTGGTCTGCTGCTCGGCCGCGGTGAGCCACTTGACCAGCTCGGCCGCCTCCTTCTTGTGCTGGGCGGCCCGGGGAACCGCCAGGTACGAGCCGCCCCAGTTGCCCGCCCCGCCGGGCAGCTTCGCCACGTCCCACTTGCCCCTGCCCGCGTCGCCGGCCTGTCCCTTGATGTAGCCGAGCATCCAGGCGGGGCAGGGCATGGTGGCGAAGGAGCCGGAGGAGAAGGCCTGGTTCCACGGCGGCGACCACTGGTCCAGTTTGGCGCTGAGCCCGTCCGCCGAGGCCTTGACCGAGGCCTCCCAGGCCGACTTCACCGCGGGGCTGTTCTCGTAGATCAGCGCGCCCGAGGCGTCGTAGTAGCGCTCCTTCGCCTGACCGACCATGACGGCATTCAGGCTGCCCACGCTGTCCAGCCAGGAACTGCCGGCCGGCGCCTTGGCCTTGTACTGGCGGCCGAGCTCCAGATAGCCGTCCCAGGTCGCCCACTTGGTGGCCAGTTCCGCTCGGTCGGTGGGCAGACCCGCCGCCTCGAACAGGTCGCTGCGGTAGCACATGGCCTCGGGCCCGACGTCGGTGCCGAGGCCCAGCACCTTGCCGTGCTTGGTCGTCGCGGCCGCCCACTTCGCGGCGGCGAACTCGCTCTGGAGTGCGCCGGCCCCGTACTCCTTCAGGTCCGTGAACTTGTCGGCCTGCTTCTGCGTGACCGACGCGATGCGCCCCACTTCGAGGCCCTGCACGTCCGCCAGCCCGCCGCCGCCGGCGAGGCGGGTCTGCAGCGCCTTCCAGTAGTCCTGCTCGTCCTCGGTGTCGGTCTGCTTGATCTTGATGTTCGGGTGGAGCTGCTCGTACTCGGCGTAGAGCCCCGCCTCCTGGTAGCCGAACGCGCCGAACAGGTCGATGGTGAGCGTCACGTGGCCGTCCGCGCCCTCGGTGGACTTCCCGTCGGAGTCGGAGCCGGAGCCGGAGCCGCAGGCGGCCAGCAGGGTTCCGGCGAGGGCGACGGCGCCGAGGCGGAGCGCGGCTCTTCCGGCGGCTCGGGGGGTGGACATGGTGCGGCCTCCTGGGCTTGGCGGTGCGACTCTTCCGAGAGGGTCCGGGAGAGATTTGAGAGCGCTCTCAGAACGCGACTGGAGCGTGCACCCCGCACCGGCGCCCCGTCAAGAGTCCTGCGCGGGACGGCTGAGATTGGTCCCCTTCACCCGGGGGAGGAGGGCGAGTTGAGTGGTCTCAGGCCGATCCGCGCCGCACCAGCGACGTCGGGGTGATCACCGATGCCGGCACGCCGCGGCCGCCCGGGCGGCCGGCGCCGTGCGCCTTGTCCAGGGTCCGCAGCAGCAGCCGGGCCATGAGCCGCCCCATGCCCTCGATGTCCTGGCGTACGGTCGTCAGCGGCGGATCGGTGCTCTCCGCAACGAGCTCCGCGTCATCGAAGCCCACCAGCGCCACGTCCCCGGGCACCGACCGGCCCCGCTCGCGCAGTACGCCCAACGCGCCCGTCGCCATCAGGTCGTTCGCGGCGAACACCGCGTCGAGCCCGGGGCAGCGCTCCAGCAGCTCGGCCATCGCGCGGGCCCCGCCCGCCGCGGTGAAGTCCCCCTCGGCGATCAGCGCCGGATCGGCATCGAGCAGCACGTCCCGGTACCCGTCGAGGCGGTCGGTCGCCGACGTCTGGTCCAGCGGCCCCGCGATGTGCGCGATCTGTCGCCGCCCCAGGGACAGCAGGTGCCGTACGGCCTCGCGCGCACCCCCGCGGTTGTCGGCGTCGACGTACGCCACCGGGCCGTGCTCCGAGGGGCCCGCGGACCCTGCGGCGGCGCCGGTCCAGCCGGGCCGCCCGCCGTAGACGGTGGGCATCCCGATGCGCCGGGTGATCGCGGGCAGCGGATCGTCGGTGTGCAGCGAGAAGGCGAGCGCGCCGTCGACGTGGCCGCCCGCCAGATAGCGCTCGATCCGGTCGTAGTCGCCGCGGTCCTCCACCAGGAGCAGCACCAACTGCATGTCGTGCGCGGTCAGTTCCTTGCTGATGCCGCGGATCTGACGGGAGAAGAAGGGATCGGAGAAGATCCGGATCTCGGGCTCGGCGATGATCACGGCGACCGCCCCGGTGCGCCGGGTCACCAGCGTGCGGGCCGCATGGTTCGGTACGTAGCCCAGGTCCCGGACGGCCGTGCGGACCTTGTCCACCAGATGGGAGCGGACGCCGTCGCCGCCGTTGACGACGCGGGACGCGGTGGCCCGGGACACCCCCGCGCGCGCCGCGACCGCCTCCAGCGTGGGCCGGTCTGCGGGAAGCTGTTCGGCCACGGGCGCTCCTCATGCGTGTCCGGCGGCGGGCTGGCGCCCTGGGCCGTCGTGGGCCCGGTCGTGGCCCGGTGGTGGGCCCTGCCGAGGGCCCCCTGTCGAGGGGCCCTGTCGGACAGCAGGGTAACCCGTGCGGCCGGGAACGCTGAGAGCGCTCCCGGCCGCACGGACCGCCTTCACCAGCCGATGCCGAGGGTGAGCCCGGTCGGCGGGTCGGAGTTGGCGAGGATCTGGACGCAGGACTGGTCGTTGATGTCGTCGTAGGGGAAGCCGTAGGCCCGCTGGTTCAGGCCCACGGTGTGGAAGAAGCCCGCGTAGTCGTTCTTCGCCGAACCGCCGTAGTACGCCGACGGGGTGTACCAGGCGGTGGTGTCCAGGGCGACGCCCCGCGTGAACGCGGCGCAGAACTCCGCGCCGAGCTGCTTCTCGGTGTCGTTGCCCGAGGCCAGCGCGCCCGCACAGGCCATGACGTCGGACGAGGTCGGCTTCTGCAGGACGAAGGAGCCCGCGCCGTTCTTGCTGAAGGTGAGCACCGATCCGCTCACCCGCCCGGAGAAGGTCTCGCCGAGCCGGGTCAGGGTGAACTGGCGGCCGGTGTAGAGGCTCCAGGTCTGGTCGATGTAGGCCTTCAGGTGGTTCGCCTGCGCGCCGCCCGGCAGGAAGAGGCCGGAGGAACGCGGCGCGACGATCCGGTAGGCGTTCTGCAGCGGCTTGAAGGCGCCTCCCACGGCCTCCGCGTACTGCTGCATGACTTGGGCGCGGGTCAGGGTGATGCCCTGGGTGGTGTCGTACCCACTGGAGGTCTGGCGCAGCCGGGAGGTCATAGGGAAGCCGAACTGGTCGACCATGGTGGTGTTCCCGCCGAAGGCGACCTGGCCGTGCACGTAGCTGTACTCGTACCAGTCGTAGTACACGTCGCTGTTGGGATCAGCGGGATTGCGCAGGTCGGGGCCGCCCCAGCCCTGGTCGTCGGGGGAGACGGGGATGTAGAGGGGGGAGCCGAGGGAGACGTAGATCCGGCCCCCGCGGATCGAGGCCGGGGAGGGGACCGTACCGCCCACCCGGGCGAGCGTGAAGGACATGTTGGGGTAGTTGACGCCTTTCTTGACCAGGTGGCCGGGGGCGTCGGCGTCGAGGTGGCTGATGTGGGCCATGGCGGCGTCGGGCTTCATGTACGACCACTGGCCGGGGGTCACCTGGCCGAGGATGGTGACGTACACCTGCGCGTCGGTATACGCGCCGCGCGTGTTGTTCTGGAAGGCGATGGGGAAGCTCCCGGTCCCGCCCCCTCCGCCTCCCCCTCCGCCCCCGCCCCCGCTCCCGGAGTCGACCGTGGCGGTGAAGTGCGGGGTGTCGTGGAGCGGGCCGCCCTTCTCGTACGTGAACCAGTACTCGAGCGTGGATCCGGCGGCCAGTGCGGAGACGCTCCGCTCCCAGGTGCCGCCGTTGTTCGCCATCCGGAAGTTCTGCTGGCCGGGTCCGCCGCCCGGCAGGTAGTGGACGTCCACCAGGGCGGCCGGGGTGGTCGGCGCGAACCAGATCCGGACCTGACCCGTGCCCTGCGTGGTGACGCCCTGGGTGTAGTCGGAGGCGGCCAGGGTGGCGTTCGGGGCGACGAGGAGGGCGCCCGTCAGGGAGAGGAAGGCGGTCAGCAGGAGCAGGAGGACGGACCGGGACCTGGGCCGGGACCCGGTGTGCGGTGGCCGGGGTCGGAGCCGGGGTCGCGGCGTGTTCATGGGGGTGTGCGTGTTCACGTTCGTGTTCACCGGTGTGCTCCTCGGTCCGCTCAGTGCCCGAAGTCGAACCAGTTGAGGTTCACGTAGTCGGCCGGCTGGCCGCTCGTGAAGGTGAGGTACACGTCGTGCGTGCCCGTGCCGCCCGTGATGTTCGCAGGTACGGTCTTCCAACTCTGCCAGCCGCCGGTGCCGGCCACGGCGAAGCTGCCGATGGGCGTGCTCGTCCGGCTGTCGAGCCGGACCTCGACGAGCCCGCTCACCCCGCCGGCGGCGCCGCTGGCGACGCGTCCGTGGAACTGGGTCGCCGGGCCGCCCGTGCCGAAGTCGACGGCCCTGTACAGGGCCCAGTCGCCGTTGCCGAGGCCCGTCAGGTCCTGGCCTCCGCCGGTGTCCGTGGTCGTCTCCTCGGCCGTCCCGGCCTGTGCGTCGTGGGATTCGGCCTGGATGGGGGCGTAGGCGTTGCGTCCACCCGCCGGCGGGGTGGTGGGAGGGGTCGTCGGAGGTGTGGTCGCAGGGGTCGTGGGCGGGGTGGTCGGGGGAGTGGTCGTAGCGTCCGTGGACTGGAGTACCGAGACGTAGTCGACGACCATCGAGTAGCCCGGCTGGGTCCCCGCGTCGGGTCCGCCGCCGAAGGCCGCCGGGAACTCCCCGCCCATGGCCACGTTCAGGATGATGAAGTAGCCGTGGTTCGTGGCGTTGGTCCAGGTCGTGGCGTCCATCTGGTTCGACCGGACGGTGTGGAAGTTGACCCCGTCGAGGTAGAACCGCATCTCCTCCACGGCGAGGGAGCGGTCCCATTCCACCGCGTAGGTGTGGAAGCCGCCCTGGCAGGTCGTGCCGGTGCACACGCGCTGGCCGCCGATGCCGGACTTCTCGTTGCACGGGCCGCCGGGGCTCGTGCCGCAGTGCATGGTGGCCCACTCGTTGTTGATGCCCTGGACGTTCTCCAGGATGTCGAGTTCGCCGATGCCGGGCCAGTTCCACCAGTTGCCGCGGTAGGGCGCGCCCAGCATCCAGAACGCGGGCCAGTACCCCTTGGCCGCGGCGCCCGTGACGTTGGGCATCTGGATACGGGCCTCCGTGCGCAGTGTGCCGCCCGCCGGGGCCTGGAAGTCGGAGCGCTTGGTCTCGATGCGGCCGGAGGTCCAGTTGCCCGCGGCGTCCCGGCGCGGGGTGATGCGCAGGTTTCCGGCGCCGTCGAGGGAGACGTTGGCGGCGTTCGCGGTCATCGTCTCGACTTCGCCGGTGCCGAAGCCGGCCGGGCCGCCGGGGTAGCTCGTGCCGGTGGTGTACTGCCAGTTCGCGGCGTTCACCCCGGAGCCCGAGGCTCCGTCGAAATCGTCCAGGAAGACCTGGGACCAGCCCGCGGGGACCGGCGGGGCGGCGGCGCCGGCGCCGGCGCCGGCGCTGGCGTTGGCGTTGGCGGGCAGGGTGACGACCGCGGCGGCCGCGGCCGCCACCGCCAGTGTGCTCAGTGCGGCGATGGCGGCCCGTCGGACGGACCGCCGTTCTCTGCCGGATGTCAGACGCATGGATGCCCTCTCTGAGGCGATGTGGGGGGATGGAGCGGTGCTGGGGAATGCGGGGGATGCGGGGGATGTGGGGGGTCGGTGGAGCGGGCGGTTCCGGCACGGCCGCAGTGACGCTTGAGAATGCTTGAGAGCGCTCTCAGGCCCTGCCGGTCGTCACTGTGCTCTCCGCCTCCGGGGCCGTCAAGGGATCGGACGGGAAAGGCACTTGGCCCCCTCCGGGCGGGCCTCCCGCTGCGCGAGCGCTTTGCGGGCGACCGCGCCGCGGCGCAAGTCTGAATGCGGCCGTTTCCGCTCGCGGGCTCAACTGGGCAGGCCCTCTTGTGAGTTGAGGCAGAGATCCCAACAATGCGCATGACAACCGGAGGATCTTCGGTCGCATCACATTGTCACCAGAGGGGAACCCCCACATGAACAAGCCTCTCGCCGCCGCCGCGTTCGCTCTGCTCCTCACCGGAGCGGCAGCGGCCCCGGCCGTGGCCCAGTCGACCCGGGACGGCGCGGCCACCCCGACCGTCGCGGTCACCTACGCCGGCACCGTCGCGCTCAGCAACTGCTCCGGCTCGGTCGTCCGCGTGCCCAATTCGCTGCCGACCGACCCGGCGCTCGTGCTCTCCAACGGCCACTGTCTGGAGTCGGGCATGCCGGCCGCGGGCCAGGTCATCAAGGACAAGGCGTCCAGCCGCTCCTTCTCGCTGCTCAACGCATCGGGCTCCAAGGTCGCGACGCTGCGCGCGAGCAAGATCTCGTACGCGACGATGACCGACACGGACATCTCGATCTACCAGCTCACCAAGACGTACGCGCAGATCAGCAGCGAGTACGGCATCAACGCGCTCACGCTGAACGACGCCCACCCGGTACAGGGCACCGCGATCAAGGTGGTCTCCGGGTACTGGAAGCGCACCTACAGCTGCAACGTGGACGGGTTCAGCTACCTCCTCAAGGAGGGCGAGTGGACCTGGAAGGACTCGCTGCGCTACACCTCGGCCTGCAACACCATCGGCGGCACCTCCGGCTCCCCGGTGATCGACACGACGACGGGCAAGGTCGTCGCCGTCAACAACACGGGCAATGAGGACGGCGGGCGGTGCACGGAGAACAACCCGTGCGAGGTGGACCAGAACGGCACCGTGACGGTCCGTCAGGGCATCAACTACGCGCAGCAGACGTACATCATCGTCCCCTGCGTGGGTCCCGGTAACAAGATCGACCTGAACCGGGCCGGCTGCACCCTCCCGAAGCCGTAGTCACCCCGGACGGGGCGGGCGCCCGGTACCGCGCCCGCTCCGTCCGCGCCCGCCCCGCTTCCGAGCCCGCCCGTCCGCGCCGCCCCCGGTTCCGTGCCCCCCGTCCGCGTCCCCGCCTACAAGCCGTACCGCCGCGCGGACTCCTCCTCCTGCGCCAGCCGGTGCAGGGCCTTCAGCACCGGCTGGAAGAGCACCGCCGCCGCGACCGACGTCTCCACCTTCTCCGTCTCGGAGGGGTGGGTCTCGACGAAGTCCAGGTCGCGCACGGCCGCCTGGTGCATCAGCTCCGCGTACGGAGCCATCAGTTCCGCGTCCCACGGGTAGCCGAGGCGGATCAGGGTGGCCACGGCCACCACCAGCGACCGGTGGACGGGTGAGAGGGCTCCGAGCTCCCGGGCCGTCGACCAGCCCAGCAGCTCCAGCAGCCGGTCCACTTCGAGCCGCGCGCTCGCCGCCGCCTCGTCCTCCTCGGCCGGTTCCGGCCCCTGCGGCAGCGCCCAGAGCGCGGCGCCGAGCCGGATCGTCCGGCCGAGCGACTCGTCGTCGACGTGGCCGAGGACTTCCCGGACCTTCGCCACCGGCAGTCCGCCGACCTGGATGAGCGCGCGCACGAGGCGCAGCCGCCGCAGGTGCCCCTCGTCGTACTCCGCGGTCGTCGCGCCCACGCGGCGTCCCGCCGGCAACAGGCCTTCGCGCAGGTAGTACTTGATGGTCGCGGTGGGCAGGCCGCTCCGTTCGCTCAGCTCCGCCAGCCGCATCTCTTGAACCTTTCCTTGGAGAGTGTCACTATCCAACTCGGCGCATGGACAGTGCCGTCATCCAACCAGGCCATCTGGAGGCCGTGTGTCCGCAAAGCCGTTACCGGGCCGCACCACGGCCGCCGCCGAAGGCGATGTCGTCGTCCTGCTGATAGGGATGCGCATCAACCACTTCTGGGCCGTCCACCACTGGCTGCCCGTCCTCCTGGCCATGCCCCGCATGCTCCGCGAGCTGGCCCGGGACGAGGGCCGCGGACTCCTGGGCCACGTCCTGCTCACCGCCTCGCCCCGTACGTACTACGTCGTCCAGTACTGGGAGTCCAAGGAGAAGCTGTACGCCTACGCCGCCTCGCCGGACATGTTCCACCGCCGGGCCTGGGCGATGATGAACCGCAAGGAGCGCGCCGGGAAGATGCGCGGGCACGTGGGTCTGTGGCACGAGACGTACATCGCGCCCGAGGGCTCGTACGAGTCCATCTACGCGGACATGCCGCCCTTCGGGCTGGGCGCTGCCACCGGCGTGGTCCCCGTCGAGTCCCGCGGCCGCGCCGCGGCAGACCGCTTCGCCCACCGCTCCGCGCCGGAAGGCTGAGCGCGCGCCCACGACTCAGGGCCCGTCCGGATGGTGCGGACGGGCCCCGGATCGTGGCGGCCGGTGCTCACGCACCGGACCGGCGGTGGCTCTGGGCCGTCTCTCTTCTTCGGCCGGTCACCGCCCTAGTTCTTGGGAACCTTGACGACGACGGTGCCGCACACCTTGTCGGCGAAGGTCTGCTTCTTTTCGTCCCACAGGGGCCACAGCCAGCCGATGTAGCAGGCGATGGAGTCCAGGAAGTGCGCCAGCCTGCGCACGAAGGCCATGCCGAAGCCGAGGACGCTTCCGTCGGCCTCGCGGCGCAGGCTGATGCCCAGGGCCTTCTTGCCGATCGTCTGGCCGGTCGAGCCTTCCTTGTACAGCTGGAAGATGCTCATGCCGAGCGTGTACAGCACGCCGATCAGGAAGAAGACCCCGGGTTCGGCGGTCGCCGGGTCGTCGCTCATGGCGATGTCGATGAGGCCGAGGGCGTACATCGGGGCCACCGTGATCAGGACGTCGAGCAGGAGCGCGCCGAAGCGCAGCCCCCAGTGCGCCAGCGGCGGCATCCCGGCGCCCGGCATGCCCGGCATGCCGGTCTGCGGGTACGCGCCGTACGGCTGCTGCGGGGGAACGCCCGTCGGGGGCTGCTGCGGATAGCCGTACTGCGGGGGCACACCCTGCGGCGCCTGCTGCGGGTAGCCGGGCTGGCCCTGCGGGGGCTGCTGGCTGTAGGGGTTGTTCGGGTCGCCGAAGCTCATGGCGAAGTCTCTCCAGGGTGTGGCGGGGACGAGCGGCCCGAGTGGAGGGACGTGATGACCTGAGCGGGTTTGCCCCCCTGCGCAAGCCGCGAACTTGCGGGCCCATCGTGTTAGTAAGATCGGCCACTTGTCCAATCCGTCGTCCCATGAGCCGACGTGGTGCGAGTACTTGGCTGCCGGCGGTCGACGCGCGGTCGCAAGGGCGCCGGGAGTTCCCGCGACGGCATGGAGTCCCGGACCCCGATCTCGGGTCCGGGACTCCCGGGGCCACTTCGCTGACCGCCCTTACAACGACCGGAAGCCTCCCGGGTCACCGCCGCGCGATGACCTCGTGGCGCCGCACGCCTGGACGGAATCGGTGGGCGAGGCGGACCGGCGGGCCGTCACCCGCCGGGGTCTGGCCCCCGGAGCGGCCCGCGAGGATCATGAGGGGCGCCGGCGCGAAAGGGCTCCGGCGCCCGCCACCGAGCCCAGGGGGTCCATGTGCCGTCCGTCGAGTCGAGCTACGCGTCAGGGGCGTGCGAGGTGCCGCTGCTGGGCGACACCATCGGCGAGAACCTCGACCGCACCGTACTCAGGTTCCCCGGCCGGGACGCCCTCGTCGAGGTGGCGACCGGACGCCGGTGGACGTACGCGGAGTTCGCCGACGACGTGGACGCCCTCGCCCTCGGACTGCTGGACCTGGGCATCGTCAAGGGCGACCGGGTCGGGATCTGGGCCCCCAACCGCGCCGAGTGGACGCTGGTGCAGTACGCCACCGCCAAGATCGGGGCGGTCCTCGTCACCGTGAATCCGGCCTACCGCTCCCACGAGCTGGAGTACGTCCTGTGCCAGTCCGGGATCCGGTTGCTGGTGGCGGCCGACCGGTTCAAGACCTCCGACTACGCCGCCATGGTCGAGGAAGTCCGTCCTCGCTGTCGGGGGCTGCAGTTCGTGGCCCTGCTGGACGGCCCGCTCTGGAACTCCCTGCTGGAGCGCGGCCGCCACGGCGACCCGGCGGACCTCGTCCGCGCCCAGGCCGCCCTGAGCCCGGACGATCCCGTGAACATCCAGTACACCTCGGGGACCACCGGCTTCCCCAAGGGCGCGACGCTCTCGCACCACAACATCCTGAACAACGCCTTCTTCGTGGGCGAGACGTGCGGATACACCGAACTGGACCGGGTCTGCATCCCGGTCCCCTTCTACCACTGCTTCGGCATGGTCATGGGCAACCTCGCCTGCACCAGCCACGGCGCGGCCATGGTCATCCCCGCACCCGCCTTCGAACCGGGCGCCACCCTGGCGGCCGTACAAGCGGAGTCCTGCACCTCGCTCTACGGCGTCCCCACCATGTTCATCGCCGAGCTGGCCCATCCGGACTTCGAGTCCTACGACCTCTCCAGCCTGCGCACGGGCATCATGGCCGGCTCCCCCTGCCCGGTCGAGGTGATGAAGGAGGTCATCGACCGGATGGGCATGCGCGAGGTGTCCATCTGCTACGGGATGACGGAGACCTCCCCCGTGTCGACCCAGACCCGGGTGGACGACCCGGTCGAGCGCCGGGTCTCGACGGTGGGCCGCGTCGGACCCCACCTGGAGGTCAAGATCGTCGATCCGGCCTCCGGCAGGACCGTCCCGCGAGGCGAACCGGGTGAGCTGTGCACCCGCGGTTACTCGGTCATGCTCGGCTACTGGGACCAGCCCGAGCGGACCGCCGAGGCCGTCGACGCGGCGCGCTGGATGCACACGGGCGATCTCGCCGTCATGGACGGCGACGGCTACCTGAGCATCACCGGCCGGATCAAGGACATGGTGATCCGGGGCGGCGAGAACTTGTACCCGCGCGAGATCGAGGAGTTCCTGCACGGGCACCCGGACATCCTGGACGTCCAGGTGATCGGCGTACCCGACCCGAAGTACGGGGAGGAGCTCATGGCGTGGGTACGGATGCGCGAGGGGGCGGAGCCGCTGACCGCGCAGGCCGTCCGGGCGTACTGCGAGGGCCGGTTGGCCCGCTTCAAGATCCCGCGGTACGTCCACGTCGTGGAGGAGTTCCCGATGACGGTGACGGGCAAGATCCGCAAGATCGAGATGCGGGAGATGGCCGTCCGGCTGCTGGATCCGTCCGCGGGGTCATAGGAACGGGCCGGCGCGCGCCCCGCGTCCGGTGTCCGCACCGGGTTGGGTGCCGGTACCGGGTCGGGCCTTCGACCGGAGCCGGCAGCGCGCCCCGCGTCCGGCACTCGCTCAGCCTTGGCGGGCTGGACACCGGACGCGGGGCGCGGGGTGCCGGGCGCGCCCGGCACCCGCTCAGCGCCCCGCCCCGGCGCCCTTCCCCGTGACCGTGTTGCTCGTGACCGCGCCGTCGCCGCCGGCCAGGGTCACCGCGTGCCGGACCCCGTCGGAGCCGAGGACCACGACCCGCCACGCGCTCCCGCCGCCTTCCTGGGCGACCACGCGCAGCGCCTCTGCCTTGCCGCCGGGTACGGCGGCCTCCGCCTTCTCCAGGGCCTGCGCCGCCGGCAGCGCGGGAAGCGGCACGGGGGCCCGGTCGGGCCGGTCCACGACGGTCCCGTCGGGGCCGTCCGGCAGCCCGGGCTTCTCCGCGCCGTCCTTGCGGACTCCGCCCTTCTCGTCCTTGAGACCGGGGCCTCCGGGCTTGGCCGGCTTCCCGGGGCGCGCGGGCAGCGCCGGCGCCATCGAACCGTCCGTCTGCCGTTCGAGGTCGAACCGGTCCCAGACGCGCTCCGCGCGCGTGCGCCGGACGTCGTGCTCGTGGTCCGCCACCGCCACGGCTGCGGCCCCCGCGCCGCCCGCCGCCACGACCACGAGCCCCAGGGCCACCCAGCGGCCCCGGCCTTCGCGGGCGAACCGGGCGAACCGGGCGCCGCGCCCCGGCGCCTTGCCGGTCTCGGCGGCACTGCCCCCGCCCGGACCCGCCGGGTAATCGGGCGGCTGGGGAGTGGACTGAGTCATCTGGATGCTCCTCGCGTTCTCCGGGCGACGCGCCCGGCTCGGCCGATCGTGCGAGCACGAGCCTGAAGCTCTGCTGAAGCGAGCTGAAGAACCCTTCAGCAAGCCCGTGGCCCGACCTGCGAACCTTGCCCCATGCGCGTACTGGTGGTCGAGGACGAGCGGCGACTGGCCGCGGCCCTGCAACGCGGCCTTCGGGCCGAGGGCTTCACAGTGGACACGGCACACGACGGCCCGCAAGGCCTGTGGATGGCCGGAGAGCACGACTACGACGCCATCGTGCTCGACATCATGCTCCCCGGCCTCAACGGGTACCGCGTCTGCGCCCGGCTGCGCGCGGCGGGCTGCGAGTCCGGCATCCTCATGCTCACCGCGAAGGACGGCGAGTACGACGAGGCGGAGGCCCTCGACACCGGAGCGGACGACTTCCTGTCCAAGCCCTTCTCCTACGTCGTCCTCGTGGCCCGGCTGCGCGCCCTGATCCGGCGCACCGGCCGCCGCAGCCCGCAGGTCATGGAGTTCGGCGACCTCCTCATCGACCCGGCCCGCCGGGTCTGCACCCGCGGCGGAGTCGAAGCCCGGCTGACCTCGCGCGAGTTCGCGGTCCTCGTGCACCTCGCGCGCCGCGCGGGAGAAGTCGTGCCCAAGCGGGACATCCTGGACAACGTGTGGGACGCCGCCTACGAGGGAGACCTCAATGTCGTCGAGGTCCACGTCAGCGCCCTGCGCCGGAAGATAGACGCGCCGTTCGGCCGGTCCGCCGTGGAGACCGTCCGGGGCGCCGGCTACCGGCTGGCGGCCGACGGTGGCTGAATCCCACGAGCCCCGGTCCCGGACGGCCGTTTCGGGGCCGGGCCCCTGGCCGGACCCGGACCCGCTGTCCCGCCCGCTCCGGCGCCGCGCCCTCGCCCGGCTGCGCGAAGCCGCGTACCGGTTGCGCCCCAGATCCGTCCGCGCCCAGGCCACCCTCGGCGCGTCCGCCGTGGTGGCGCTGGCCCTCGGCGCGGCCTCCGTCGCCCTGCTCGGGGCGCTGGAGGCCAACCTGACGCGGAGCGCGCAGGCGGACGCCGAACAGCAGGCCGTCACGATCGCCGCCCTGGCGGCCGCGGGCCGGCTGGACTCCGTACCGCCCCCGGCCCGGGGAACGGACTTCGTGCAGGTGGTGGACGCACAGGGCCGGGTCCTCGCGGCCAGCCCCAACCTCGAGGGCCGCCCCGCCCTCGCCCCGGCGCCGCCCCGCATCCCCGGCACCGTCCGCGACACCTGGAAGGGCGTCCGCGTCCGGGAAGCCCACCGCCAGCGGGTCGTCCAGGTCACCACCGTCACCGCGAACGGGCTGGTCACCGTCTACGCCGGGACCTCGCTCAGGGACGCCGACACCGCCGACGAGACCATCATGGCGGCGCTGCTCATCGCGGTCCCGCTGCTCGTGCTCGTCGTGGCCGCGATCACCTGGCGGGTCACGGGCTGGGCGCTGCGCCCCGTCGAGGCGATCCGGGCCGAGGTCGCCGAGATCAGCGACCGGGCACTGCACCGCCGGGTGCCCGTACCGCGCAGCCGCGACGAAGTGGCCCGCCTGGCCGTCACGATGAACGCCACCCTGGACCGGCTGGAGGCTTCCGGGATCCGCCAGCGCCGCTTCATCGCGGACGCCTCCCACGAGTTGCGCAGCCCGATCACGGTCCTGCGCACGCAGCTGGAGGTCGCCCAGGCCCACCCGGACCCGGCCCTGTGGGGCGAACTGGTCAGCGGCGCGCTGGAGGACACCGTCCGGCTCCAGGACCTCGCGGCCGACCTGCTCCTGCTGGCCCGTCTCGACACCTCGGAGCCGCCGCCCGCCGCCGACGTCGACCTCACGGCAGTGGCCCGGGACGCCGCCCGCGGGCGCGGCTGCGACCGGGTCCCGGTCCGCGCCGACATCGCCCCCGGGATCACGGTGCGCGGCAGCGCCGGCTGGCTGTCCCGGCTGGTGACGAACCTGCTGGACAACGGACAACGGCACGCCGAGCAGGGGGTCGTGCTCGCGCTGCGCGTCGACCGGGCCAGGGGCGAAGCCGTCCTGGAGGTCACCGACGACGGCGCGGGCATCGCCCCCGCCGATCGCGAACGGGTCTTCGAGCGGTTCACCCGGCTCGACGACGCCCGCGCCCGCGACGAGGGTGGCACGGGCCTCGGCCTGGCCATCGCCCGCGACATCGCCCTCCGGCTCGGCGGCACCCTGCGCGTCGGCGACTCGCCGAAGGGAGCCCGTCTGGTGGCCAGGCTGCCGCTGGCCCGCTGAGCGACGACGCGGCCGACGGGCACCGGCGACGGGGCCCTCACCGACGGGCCTTTCCCCGACGGGCTCTTCGCCGACGGGCACCGCCGGCCGGGCGCAGCCGACCGCGGTCAGCAGACGGGCCGACGGCCCCCGTCCCGGGCGGCCTCCTCCGCGGCCGCGACGGGCGCGGGCACTCCGGGCACCGGATCGGCGGGCACCATCAGCCGCCCCTCCCGGCCGGCGACGAGCGACGCGTCCTTGGCGGTGACCCGGCCCGTGGAGACGGCCTCGAGGACGCCGAGGGCGGCGACGTACGCGGGGAAGCTCTCCACGTCCCGCCGGTGGCGGGCCGGCTCCCGATAGCCTCCGAGGGCGGGATAGCCGTCCTGCCCGGTGAGCGTGTACGAGGTGGTCACCACCCGGTACGCGGCCTCCGGGCGCAGCGCGGCGCCGTCGATGACCACGTCGCCCGGCGCGACCCGGTCCCCGGCGGGGCGTGCCGCGTCGAAGGAGTAGCTGACGTTGCCGGACACCGCGAGCGGCGCGTACGTCAGCACGCCGGCGCCGTCCAGCGCCCACTGCTGCTCCAGTGCGTCGTGGAGCTGCTGCCCGCTCACCTCGGCGCTGACCAGGGGGCATCCGTAGCCGACGGCCCTCCAGGCCCGTTCGAAGGCGACCGGGTCGTCCAGGGCTGGTCCGGCGAGCAGGTCCGTGTTGATGACGCTCCGGCCGATCCGCGGGGCGAGCGCGATGAGCGCCAGGTCCGCGCCGGACCGCTCCGGCCGGGGACTGGTGTCGAAGGAGTCCGGCGGCTGGGCCGCGGCCCACAGCGCCCAGTCGGCGACGAGGTTGCCCATGGTGCTCTCCCCGGCCGGGGACAGCCGGCGGCGGAAGGAGGCGCGCTGGCGTCCGATGGTTCTCGCCGCGTGCCGGGCGGCGTAGCCGGTCCAGTGATCGACGACCTCCCGGAGCGCGGGATCGGGGTCGACGTCACGGGTGTTGGGATGGTTGACCGAGGTGGTGAGCGCGCGGACGACCGTACCGGTGTCGGGGTCGAGGCGCAGGGTGATCTCGCCGATGATCTGCCCGTGGCAGCCGGCCTCGACGAACGGCCGCGGCCGCCCGTCCGGGCCCGGCAGCATCATGTTGAAGGCGCTGTGCCAGTGCCCGGTCACGATCGCGTCGATGTCGGGGGAGGCGCGCAGCGCCAGCTCGTAGGCCGGTCCGCCCGGTTCGCTGCCGGAGTCGAAATCGCTGCCCGCCACCGCCCCGTCGTGCATGCTGAGCACGATGGCGCCGACCCCGAGCGCCTTGAGGCGGGCGGCGCAGAGGTTGGCGGCGGACAGCCCGTCGAGGGTGGTGAGGCCGGGCTGGTAGGAGTTCGGGAAGGACTCGCTGGCGAGGGCCGTCAGATGGATGAAGCCGATGGGCAGCCGCCGGCCCCCGGGCGCGTCGACCCATTCGATGTTGTACGGGGGAAGCACGGTCTCCCCGGTCGCCCCGGACACGGCATTGGCGCTGTAGTAGCGGAAGTCGGCGCCGTGGAAGCGGGCGCCGCCCGAGTCCGGGAACGAGTTGGTCCGTCCGGCTCCCTCATGGGGGAGCCCCCGCTCCATGTGCTGGACGAGGAAGCCGGGCGTACGGTCGAACTCGTGATTGCCGGCCGTCGCGAAGTCCAGTCCGAGCCGGTTCAGGGCCTCGATCGTCGGCTCGTCGGCGAGGGTGAACGCGGGGAACTCCCAGCCGGAGAAGAGGTCGCCCGGCGCGAAGAAGAAGGAGTTGGCCCGCCCGGCCCGCAGGCGCGCCAGATGGGTCGCCATGTACGCGACCCCGCCGACGGCATGGGTGCGGCCGCCCGCGCCGGTGATGACGGAGTCCCGGGCCGGGGGAGCGGCCAGGTAGCCGTGCAGATCGGTGATGTGCAGCAGTTGTACGTCGACGTAGCCCGCCGCGCTCGCCGGATCGCGCGCCGCCCGGGTGGCGGCGGCCGCGACACCGGTGAGCGCCTTGACGCCGATCGCTCCCGCGGCTCCGACTGCTCCCGCGGCTCCGACAGCTCCGGCGGCTCCGGCGGCCAGGAACCGGCGTCGGCCGAAGTCCTCCATCAGGGCTCCCCTCTCCACGGGTGGGGGCGACTTCGGCCCGCCCCGGGGCAGTCTGCACGCCGCTGGTGTCCGTCCGTTTCGCGCAGTACCTCCTGCGGGCGAAAGCCCGGGGAGCTTTCCGGGGAACTTCATCCTGTGGAGCGCCCACGGCGTGCGCGCAGGGCGTGCAAGGCATTTCCCCCGCGCTCCGTCGGTATCCGGCCGTTCTCGGCTCCGGGCGGCTCCCGCAGGGCCGGTCCCGAGTCCCTCGCGCGCCCGCCGCGGCGGGCGCGCGACGAAGGCCGGTTCTGGTTACTCCGCCCTCCGCGCTCGGATCTACTCCCTCACTCAGCGGTCCCCCGGGGTGGCGGACCGCCGTGTCGACGACGACGTGAAGGAGCTGCACGTGGCGGAGAAGACGGCATCGAGGACGCAGGCGAAACCGGCGGAGCAAGGCGAGCAAGCACCCGCCGACCCACCCGAGTTCACGTTCGCCTGGGGCGCGCACAACGAGGTCATGGAGCACCTCTCGCTCCGCAAGATGGCCGCGCGGTTGCCCGCCGCGCTCGCGCAGACCGCGCGGATGGCCTGGCGGATCGACCCCACTGCCGCGACCTGGCTGCTGGCCGGCCAGATC
>NZ_JAGGOW010000150.1 GCF_018614135.1 Streptomyces sp. ISL-66 | reverse complement strand
CGCCCCGCCCGCCGAACCGCCCGCGGCCGCCGAACCGCCCGCGGCCCCGGCGCGTCCCCTCTCGGCGGTCCCCGCCATCGGCAGCCGGTACGTCGTCCAGCCCGGCGACACCATCACGGAGATCGCCTTCACCGCGTACGGCGACGCCCGCCGCCACCAGGAACTGGCCCTGCACAACAAGGACGTCCCCGGATTCAAGGCCGCCCGGCTGGCGACCGGCATGGAGATCGACATCCCCGAGCCGGACTACCTGCCGATGCCCCGCGGCCTCGGCGGACTGCGCGGCGGTGTCGGCAAGACCTTCAGCATCCGGCCGGTGCGCACACCGGCCGACGGAACCCGCACCGCGGGCAGCACCGAGGAAGGGCGGCAGCAATGACCACGCAAGCCGGCGCACCCGAGGCCGCGGAGGCCGAGGACCACGTCCTGCGCACCATCCGGAAGGTGATCTCCGAGATCGCCCGCATCGAACCGGAGGAGCTGCAGCTCGACAGCCCGGTGTCGGGCCTGCGCAACGTCGACTCGATCATCCTGCTGGAGATCGTCGTGCGGACCGAGGTCGAGCTCGACATCGAGATCGACGAGCAGGACCTCTTCGACATCAGCACCGTCCGGGACTTCCTCGGCTTCTGCCGCAACGCGACCGCCTCGAAGGACTGAATCCAGCCGACCGGAGTGTTTCCATGGCCCGCAAGTACAAGCTGCTCCTCATCTCCCCCACGGCCTCCTTCTTCGGGAGGAACGAGAACCATCAGAAGTTCAAGCGGCAGTCCCGCGAGTTCCAGTTCTTCGACTACACGTGGACCGGGTTCGCCACCGGTCTGCTGATCGTGGGGGCGCTGACCCCGCCCTCGTACGACGTCCGCTACATCGACGAGAACATCGAGCCGGTCGACTTCGACGCGGACGCCGACCTGGTGGCCCTCACCGGCATGACCGCCCAGGCCGACCGGATGTACGAGATAGCCGCCCAGTTCCGGGCCCGCGGCATCCCGGTCGTCGCCGGCGGCCTGCACGCCAACCTGCTGCCGCACGAGGTCATGAGCCACGTCGACGCGGTGTGCGTCGGCGAGGCCGAGGCGGTCTGGCCGGAGCTGCTGCACGACTTCGAGCAGCGGCAGCTCAAGCCCATGTACCGGCAGACGAAGCGCACCGACATGGCGCAGGCGCCGGCGCCGCGCTACGAGCTGGCGCACGACCGCTACTACCCCAGCATCTGGGTGGAGACCTCCCGCGGCTGCCCGCACAGCTGCCGGTTCTGCGCCGCGACGATCCGCTACCGCGACAAGCTCGGCTACAAGTCGATCGACCAGGTGATCAAGGAGGTCGAGGCGGTACGGGAGCGCTGGGACAGCCCGTACGTCCTCTTCTCCGACGACAACTTCGTCGTGGACCGCAACCGCACCAAGGAGCTGCTCCAGCGCCTCAAGCCGCTCGGCATCAAGTGGAGCGGCCAGTCCGACGTGTCCTTCTACAAGGACCCGGAGATCCTCGACCTCATGCACGAGAGCGGCTGCATGACGATGCTCATCGGCTTCGAGAGCGTCTCCGAGGACACGCTGAACGGCATCGACAAGCGCAACTGGAAGTTCCGGGCGCTCAACAAGTACGTCGAGGCGACGAAGACCATCCAGGACCACGGGATCGGCGTCTACGGCGCCTTCGCGCTCGGCCTGGACACCGACACGAAGGACTCCTTCGAGCAGACCTCGCGCTTCATCAAGGAGAACTTCCTGGCGGGCGTCCAGATCTCCTGCGTGACGCCCTTCCCGGGTACGCCGCTGCGTGACGACATGGAGGGCGAGGGGCGGGTCCTGCCGGACAAGCCCTGGTCGTACTACACCGTCTTCGACGCCGTGTTCCAGCCGAAGAACATGACGCCCGCGGAGCTGGAGGCGGGCACGCTGAAGGTCTACGAGGAGTTCTACAACCGGGAGTTCTCGCTCGCCAAGACGCGCCACTTCAAGTCGATCTACCGCGGTCTGGTCCGCAAGAAGATCGAGCGGGAGTCGGCGCTGGCCACCACCGGCCGGAGGATGGTGTGAGGGCGCTCGTCATCGGTCCCGGCGGCATCGGCGGCGAGGTCGTGCGGGCCCTGACCGGGGCGGGCCACGAGGTGGTCGTCGGCCGGCGCGGCGATCCGGACACGGTGGACGCGGCGGAGGGGCTCGGCGTCAAGAGCTTCCCCGTCGACGTGGGCGATCCGGAGTCCTGCAAGCGGTTCGTCTCGGCGGTCTGGAAGGACGCCGGCCCTTTCTCCGCCGTCGTGAACTGCTTCGGCGAGATGGCGGAGGGGCCGCTGCTGCGGTCCGGGCCCGAGGACCTGGAGCGGCTGTTCGCGGCGAACGTGCAGGGCGTCGCGAACGTCTGCCGTGCGGTGTCCTTCCGCCTGATGAAGGGCGGCGGCGGAACCATCGTCAACGTGGGTTCGGCCGTCTCCCGGGCCGGCGTGCCCGGCCTGACCGCGTACGCCGCGTCCAAGGGCGCGCTGGTGAGCTTCGGCCGCAGCCTGGCGGCGGAGCTCGCCCGCTACCGGATCACCTGCAACACCGTCCTGCCGGGGTTCATCGACAGCGGCCCCACGGCGCGGCGCACGGACGCCTGGAAGGACGCGGTCGCGCGGCACGTCCCGCTCGGCCGGCTCGGCACTCCCGCGGACGTGGCCGCCGTGGTCACCGCCCTGGTCTCGCCGTCGATGGGGTACGTCACCGGCCAGGAGTTCGTGGTCGACGGCGGCTGGACGCTGGGTTCCGCCGTGCTCGCCGACGACCTGATGGGGCTGGACCGTGGCTGAGCAGGCGAAGCCGCCCACGACCGGGGCGACGACGGCCGGGCCTGTGGCGGCCGGGCCACCACCAGCCGGACCGCCGGTCGTCGAACGGCCCGGCGCGAAGCGGACGCTGTGCACCTTCTGCGGGGTCGTGGACCAGGTCACCATCGAGCCCGACGGCAAGGTGCGGGCGACCGGCAGCCTCGGGGTGTGCGTCAAGGGAGCCCACTACTTCCAGAAGCACCTCGGCTCGGACCCCACCCACGTGGCCCGGTTCACCAGCCCGCTGCTGCGCACCCCGTACGGCTGGGAGCAGATCTCCTGGGACTACGCGATCGACATGGTGGCCGACACCCTCCTCGCCGACCGGCAGGAGTTCGGCCGCGACTCCCTCGCCTGCTACGGCGTGGGGCAGATGACGCTCGAATCGCTCTGGGTGGCCAAGAAGTTCTTCCAGGGCCACCTGGGGACGAACAACATCTGCTCCAACGCCGAGCAGTGCCTGGCCAACAACGCCGGCGGGCACGAGCTGGTCTTCGGCAACGAGGGGCCGTTCGCGGCCTACGACGACTACCGCAGCGCCGACGCGATCTTCTTCTACGGCCACAACCCGGCGATCAACCACCCCACGGTCTTCCAGCGCTACGTGCGCCGCAACCGCGGCGCCGTCAAGGTCGTCATCGATCCGCGCCGTACGGCGACGGTCGACAAGCTCCAGGCCGACAACCCGGACAACATCCACCTGCCCGTCCGCAGCGGCAGCGACGTCCTGCTCAACTTGCTCTTCGCCCGCCACCTGCTCGACGCGGGCGCCCTGGACAAGGAGTACCTGGGGCGGGCCGTCGACCCGGACGGCCTGGAGGAGTTCCTCCGCTTCGTCGCGCAGGGGCCCTTCTCCGTGGACGAGGTCATCCCGCGCATCACGCCCGACGGCATGCCCCACGAGGAGATGCGCTCGCGCGTGCTGCGCGCCTGCCGCCTGTGGGAGAGCGACCGGGTGGTGACGACCAGCTCGGTCGGCATCAACCAGACGGTCGGCAGCAGCGGGGTCGCCTCCATCCTCAACCTGCACCTGCTGACGGGCCAGCTGGGCGCGCCGGGCCGCGGTCACGTGCGGCTCGCCGGCCAGTCCAACGCCTCCGCCGAGCTCGCCATGGGGTATTCGGGCCGGCTCCTGCCGTTCCGCATGCGCCTGTCGGAACCGGCGCACCGGGCGAAGATGGCGGAGCTGTGGGGGCTGCCGGCGTGGCAGATCAGCCCGGACCAGGGCCTGCCCGTCGCCTCGTTCGCCACGTCCGAACGGCTGCGCACCCTCTTCGTCTTCGGGACGAACCCGGCGCGCAACTTCCCGAACCTCGCGCAGTGGCGCGAACGCATGATGGACCTGTGCGTGATCTACGTCGATTCGTACTACAACCCCGAGATGCTGGAGTACGCGGACATCGTGCTGCCGTGCCGCACCAAGCACGAGACCTCGGGGATCTTCCTCAACGGCGAGCGGCGCCTCCAGTACATGGAGAGCATCGAGGAGCCGCCGTTCGAGGCCTGGAGCGACGTGCGGATCGTGTCCGCCGTGGCGCGCCGGATCGCCGAGCGGCTGGAGGGGTCCGAGCCCCCGCGGGCCGAAGAGCTCTCCCCGGAGGAGATCGAGGAGTTGGTGGCGCGGGGCAGCGGCGATCTGACCTCCCGCGGGCTCGACGAGGGCTTCGACTACCCCGTGGACGAGTACGGGGAGGTGCTGAGCGAGGCGGTGTGGGACGAGATCCAGACGGCGTCGCGCGGCTTCTACAACGAGTTCGCGGACGGCGCGGGCCGGCCGATCACCCTCGCGGACATCCGCCGGGGCGAGGGCGTCCAGTGGGGCGGCGAGCGGCGCTACGTACGGTCGGACCCGGACGGGGAGGTGTCCTTCCCCGGCGTCTTCGCGGCCGAACGGCATCCCGCCCGCCTGCACGTGCCCCCGCCCGAGCGCCTGGTCCCCTTCTCCGAGCGCAACAGCCGTGCCTTCGTGCTGATCACCGGCCGCGGCGGGATGGGGCCGAAGTCCTACCGGCGCGACGTGGCGATGTTCAACTCGGCCACGGCGACCGGGGAGGCGCTGTGGCCGGAGCAGAACAGCGTCTACGTCAATCCGGTGGACGCGGAGCGGCTGGGGATCGCCAAGGGCGCCCAGGTACGGCTGACCAACGACATCGGCTCGCTGGTGTGCCCCGCGGAGCCGAGCGAGGACGTGCCGGCGGGCCACCTCTACCTGAGTTTCCACCCGGACCGGGCGGGTACCCACCCCAACGTCCTGACGAGCTCCGAGGAGTGTGATCCGCACACGTGGCAGCCGCTGCTGAAGGACACACAGGTCGACCTCGCCCCCGTACCGCGGCCGTGACGGCCACCGCGGCCCGGGCCCGGGCGGGCGCCGGCACGCTCGCCTACCCGCTGCGGCTCTACCGCCGGTTCCGCACTCCGGTCGCGGCCGCCGACTTCGAGCGGCCGCCGGACCACGGGCTGCGGCCGGAGTCCTTCGAGGTGGAGACCTCGGACCGGGTGGCGATCAGGGGCTGGGCCTTCACGCCCGCGGCGCCCTGGGGGGTGGTGATCCTCACGCACGCCCGCAGCGCCAGCAAGTCCCGGGTGCTGCGCCAGGCCCGGCTGCTGTACGGCCACGGCCTCGCGGTGGTGACCTTCGACTTCCGCGGCTGCGGGGAGAGCGGCGCCTCGCACCGGCCCGGCGGGAACAGCCTCCGGGCGCCGCTGCGCGATCTGGAGGCCGTCGCCCGGTACACGCGGCGGCGGTACGGTGACGACCCGCTGCTGGCCTCCCGCACGGCCCTGATGGGGTGCTCCTTCGGCGGGAACATGGCCATCGCGCACGCCGGCACGGCGGGCCGCCACTATCCGGCGGTCATCCTCGACTCCACGCCGCTGGTGCGCTGGCAGGACATGCTGCGCGAGCTGCTGCGCACGGAGCGCCGTGCCAGCCGCTCGCCCCGGCTGCGCGCGGCGGTGGACCGGGCCGTCATCCGGGCGGTGGTCCTGCGCACCGGCGCCGAGGCCCTGTACCGGCAGGCCGTGCGCTCCGCGCGCGGCCTGCGGCACACGAAGCTGATGTACATCGTGGGCGAGCGGGACACCTTCTTCGACGTCGACGAGGGCTGCCGCTTCCTGGACCTGTACTACGCCGGCCCCCGGGAGATCTGGCGGGTCCGGCGCGGCCGCCATCTCACCAACCACCTTGTGGACGAAGGCGCGTACGGGGAACGCGTCGTCGCCTTCCTTCGTTCGGCCTTCCCGGAAGCCGAACCGTCCGAGAGCCGCGCCACCACGACCTCGCAGGAGCCGTCATGCCAGCCTCCCAGCCCTCCGGCCACGTGACCGCGACGGACCCGGCCGCCGCCGCGCCGGGCGAATCGGTCACCACACAGAGCCGGATCCCGCTCGAAGTGCCCGATCTCGACGCCGGGTTCAGGATCAAGGTGCGCTCCCTGGTCGGCTGGTTCGCGCCCCTGATGTACGAGGGGATCAGCCGGTCGGTCGACGTGGGCGCGATGCGCGGCCGCGGGATGGCCTCCGTGGTCAGTCACCTCGACTTCCGGCGCGGCGGGGCCCCGGCGGCCGTGGCCGCGCCGCTGCACACGGCGGTCGAGACGCGGCACGCCGAACTCTCCGGCGAGGGGCTCGGCCGGCCGACCAGCAGGCTGGGCTTCGACATCCGGTACGCCTTCTCCACCCCCCTGGGGACGGGGGACCCGCGCCGCTACCGCGAGCAGCTCTCCGAAGAGCCCCGCCCGTGCGGGGAGGGACGGGTCGTCCTCACCCTGGTCCGCCCCTTCGGGCCGGTGGCCGAGCGACTCGTACGGGAGCCCCAGCCGGAGCTGGCGCACCTGCGCCTGCACGTGCTCAAGGAGCCGCACCCCACGGTCGAGTCACTGAGCGAGACGGGGCCGGGGTTCGCCGAGGCCGTGGCCGAGCCGGTCGAGGTCCGGGGCACGTACGGGCTGCAGCACACGGACGTGAACCAGTTCGTCTTCACCGGCGAGTACACGGCGGCCATGGAGGACATGGCGACGCGGCTGGTGGCCGAGGCGGGCATGTCCGCGGCCGGGCACAGCGTGGACCGGGTCGCGGCCGTCTTCAAGGCGCCCTTCGCCGCGGGCGATCCCTACGCGGTACGGGGCCGGCTGCTGCGCGACGGGGACCGCACGGTGGCGCTGGTGGGCATCCACTCGATCGGCCCGAACGGGCCGCGGCTGCGCCCGGCCGTCTTCGGCCGGGTGGAAGGGACCTGCTGAGCCCGACCGGCTCGGGGCAGGCCCCGTACGGCAGGCCCCGCGGGCAGGCCGGGCACGAACGACACAAGCACAGCACTCTGCACAGGAGGATCCATGGCAAGGCCCGACACGACGGTCAACATCGACGAGAAGCTCTCGAAGATCAGCGCGCACTGGGAACCGAAGACGATCCTGGAGGCGAACGGCCTCGAACTGAAGGCCGTGAAGGTCAAGGGCGAGTTCGTGTGGCACAACCATCCCGAGGGCGACGAGCTGTTCATCGTCGTCAGCGGTGATCTGGTCATCGAGCTCAAGGACCGCGACAGCGTACGGCTCGGGTCCGGCGACATGTTCGTCGTCCCGCGCGGCCTGGACCACCGGCCGGTCGCCGAGGAGGAGTGCCGGATCCTGATCATGGACGCGGCCGGGGTGGTCAACACCGGGACCGCCGAGGGCGCCGCCCAGACCGCTCGGGAGGAGTGGATCTGACGGACGGCGCCGCGCGGCTCCGGCGACCGGGTGGGCCCGCGGCCCGCCCGGTCAGAGCCGGTTCAGCTCCCACAGGCGCCACACGCCCGTGCCGTCCGAGAGGTGCTGGGCGCCGGTGACGGCCTCGCGGGACATGACGTAGTCCTTCTTCTGCCAGATCGGCAGCATCGGGACCTGCTGGGCGACCAGCTTCTGGAGGTCGCGGAAGTCGTTGGCGGCGGCGCCCCGGTCCGAGAAGGACTGGGTGCGGGTGATCAGCTCGTCGACGGTCTTGTCGGAGAAGCCGTTGTTCATCGAGGAGTCGGCGCCGACCAGCGGGGCGAGGAAGTTGTCCGCGTCCGGGAAGTCGGCGATCCAGCCGATGGTGTAGGCGTCGTACTCGCCCGCGGCGTAGCCCTTCTGGAAGTCCGCCCACTCCTGGACCGGCTTGACGGTCAGGTGGAACAGCCCGGTGGACTCCAGCTGCTTCTTGATCTCCTCGGCCTCGGCCACGTTCGAGCCGCGCACGTTGACCCCGAGGGTGATGGCGACGGGGTTGGTGATGCCGGCGTCCTTGAGGAGCTTCTTCGCGGTGAGGCCGTTCGGCGAGGGCCACGCGTCGAAGAACGGCGTGTTGTGCGCGGCGATGCCCGCCGGGACGAGCGAGTAGAGCGGGGTGACCGTGCCCTTGTAGATGTCCGCGGCCACCTTGGCCCGGTCCAGGACGGCGGCGACGGCCTGGCGGACGGCGGGCTGCGCCACCGGGGAGCCGGCTCGGACGTTGAAGACCATGCTGCGGGTCTCGGTGCCGCCCGAGGCCTGGTAGCGGGTGTCCTCCAGGCCCGGGTTGAGGGCGGCGAGGACGGCCGGGGGCATGTCGCGGTGGGCGACCTCGATCGCGTGGTCCTTCCAGCCCTGCTCCAGCTCCGCGGAGTCCTTGAAGTACCGGACCGTGACGGGGGACTTGGAGATCTTGGCCTGGCCCTTGTACGCGGTGTTCGGCTTGAGCTCGGCGCTCGTGCCGGGCGTGTAGCCGTCCAGGGTGAAGGGTCCGGATCCGTCGACCTTGTCGCCCTCGCGCAGGGCCTTGGCCGGGTACTTGTCCTTGTCCACGATCGAGGCGGCGCCCGTCGCGATCTTGAACGGGAAGGTGGCGTCCCCGGCGGAGAGGTTGAAGATGACGGTGTTGCCCTCGGCCTTGACCGACGCCAGGGTGTTGAACAGCGGCGCCGGACCCTGGTCGGAGTTGATCGCCTTGATCCGGTCGAAGGAGTACTTCACGTCCTCGGCGGTGATCGCGCGGCCGTTGGAGAACATGACGTCCGGGCGCAGCTCGCACTGGTACGTGGTGAGCTTGTCCCCGACGAACTTGCAGGAGGAGGCGGCGTCGGGCACCGGGGTGTCCGAGCCCGTCCGGATGGTCAGCAGGGACTGGTAGACGTTGCTGAACAGCGCCCACGAACCCGCGTCGTACGCCCCGGCGGGGTCGAGCGAGGAGACCACGTCGCTCGTGCCGACGCGGATCGCCTTGCCGCCGCCGTCGTCCTGCGGCAACAGCTGCCAGGTGGCGACTCCGGCGACGCCGAGGACCAGCCCGGCCGCGATGACTTTCGAGCGGACAGACCGCAACATCCTTGACTCCACCCCACGTGCTGCGCGCGCGTACACCGCCGCGCGCAACCAGCTATCCGATTATCGGTCAAGCCAATCACGGAATTTCAGCCTCGGGAAGGCCGATTCTCGGCGTTTCCTGGCCGGTTAATGCGGGTCACGCCTGATATGAGGCGAGTTCGACCACTGTGATGTCGGACGGCGCACCGACCCGGACGGGCGGCCCCCAGGCGCCGGCGCCCCGCGAGACGTACAGCTGCGTGTCGCCGTAGCGCTCCAGCCCGGCGACGGTGGGGTTGGCGAGCTCGGCGACGTAGTTGCCGGGCCAGAGCTGGCCGCCGTGGGTGTGGCCGGACAGCTGGAGGTCGACCCCGTGCCGGACGGCGTCGCCGATGACCACCGGCTGGTGGGCGAGGAGCACGGCCGTACGGGTGCGGTCGCGGTCGCCGAGGGCCGCCCCGAAGTCCGGACCGTGGCCCTCGCTCTCGCCCGCGACGTCGTTGACCCCGGCGAGGTCGAAGTACGGGAGCGCGCGCCGGGCGTTCTCCAGGGGCGTGAGGCCCAGCTCGCGCACGTGGTCGACCCACTGGGCGGCGCCGGAGAAGTACTCGTGGTTGCCGGTGACGAAGTACGAGCCGTGCCGCGCGCGCAGTCCGCGCAGCGGCTCGGCGGCGCGCCCGAGGTCGTGGACGCTGCCGTCGACGAGGTCACCGACGACGGCGATCAGGTCGGGCTGCGTGCGGTTGATGGTCTCGACGATGCGTGTGGGCGCGGCCGAGGATCGGGCCGAGGTGGACGTCGCTGACGACGGCGATGCGCAAGCCGTGGGCCGCGCGGGGCAGCTTCGCCAGGGGCACCTGGACCCGCTTGACGCGGGGTCCGCGCAGGACCCCGTAGGTGCCGTAGCCGACGGTCCCGACCGCGACGGCGCCGGCCGCGCCGGCCACGGTCCGCGCGAAGCGGCGGCGGCTGACCCCGACCGGGGCGGGGGCCGACGGCCCGGCGGGGACGGTGAGGGTGAGCTGCGGGGTCGCGCCCCGCACCGGCGGCGCGGCTCCGGCTTCTGCTCCGGCTCCGGCTCCGGCTTCTGCTCCGGCTCCGGAACCTGCCCCGGTTTCGGCTCCGACAGCGGCTCGGGCAGGCTCGGCAGCCGGATCCTCCGATGCCTCCGGGGCGCCCGGGGCCGCCGGGGTGCGGCCGTTCGACCGGCGGAGCCACACCGCGCGGACGGGCTCGGCCACGAGCATCGCCAGGCTCAGGTACAGCAGGACGGCCAGCCACAGGAAGCCCGGCCAGGCGACCGTGCGCTCCAGCCAGAAGGGGGCTCCGGCCCGGCCCGCGACCAGCGCGGCCACGGCGAGCAGCGGGAGGGCGAAGGCCACCGCCGTGCCCGCGCGGCGGGCCCGGCCTTCCGGGGCGGTGGTGTCGCGGACCAGGCGGATCCACAGCCAGCGGTGCACCAGGACCAGGAGGGTCAGTACGGCGAGGGCCACGACGGCGAACAGGGCGATGGTCACGCGCCCCGCTCCCCACGTGATGCGCGCCGCAGGGCCAGGACCCCGCGCAACCCGATCACTCCTACGGCCGTCCCCAGGAGAAAGGACGCCACCGCCAGGAGAAGGTGGACCCAGAAGTATCCGGTCGGGTCCCCGGCGCCGTCGAAGGCCAGACCGCTGCCGTCCTTCCACAGGTTCCGGACGAAAGACACCCAGATGAACCAGCTCCACACTCCGAAGGCGAGCAGGAACCAGGAGGCGGCGCGGCTGAGTCTCATGAGCTCAGTATCCGTTTGGTCCCCGGGAAGGACGCGCCGGGGTGGGCCGTCCCGGCAGTGGTTGCGGCGGGTTGGCCGGTCCGTGCCGATAGTCGGACCATCGGGATGTACTTTCACCTGCGTGTATGCCAAGAAGACCGCGCTGACGGTCCTTTCCGCCGTGCTTCCCGTGCTGTTGGTCCCGGCCCTGTTCGCGCCGCCCGCGCACGCGGCGCCGACGCCCACGCCGCAGGCCGACGGGAAGGGGCAGCCGCCCAAGGCAGCCGCGCCGCCCGCCTCGATGTCCTCGGTCGGCGGCGCGGCGCTCGGGCAGCCCGGTACGCAGGTCAACCTGCTGCCCGGCGCTCCCGCCCTGCCGGCGAACCTGACGGGCCGTTCGTGGATCGTGGCCGACGCCGAGACCGGCGAGGTCCTGGCGGCGCACAACGCGCACTGGCGCCTCCCCCCGGCCTCGACCATGAAGATGCTCTTCGCCGACACCGTGCTCCCGGGACTGCCCAAGGACCAGGTCCACAAGGTCAGCGAGCAGGAGCTGGCCGGAATCGGCTCCGGATCCAGCCTGGTGGGGCTCAAGGAGGACGCGGAGTACACCGTCCACGACCTGTGGCTCGGGGTGTTCCTGCGCTCCGGGAACGACGCCGTGCACGTGCTTTCGGCCATGAACGGCGGCGTCGAGAAGACCGTCAAGGACATGCAGGCGCACGCCGAGGAGCTCCAGGCCCTGGACACGCACGTCGTGTCCCCCGACGGCTACGACGCTCCGGGCCAGGTCTCCAGCGCCTACGACCTCACCCTCATCGCCCGCTCCGGTCTGCAGAAGGAGGACTTCCGGGAGTACTGCGGCACGGCCAGCGCGAAGTTCCCCGGGCGCCAGGAGCCCGGCAAGCCCCGCGAGACCTTCGAGATCCAGAACACCAACCGGCTGATGACCGGCGCGGGCGGTCTGCCCCCGTACAAGGGCATCGCCGGGGTGAAGAACGGCAACACCACGATGGCCGGCTCCACCTTCACCGGCGCCGCCCAGCAGGGCAAGAAGAAGCTGCTGGTCACGGTGATGAACCCGGATACCGGTGGCGCGAATTCCGTCTACGAGGAGACCGCCGACCTCCTGGACTGGGGTTTCGCGGCGATCGGGAAGGTCAAGCCGGTGGGCGAGCTGGTGCCGCCGAAGAGCGCGGACACCTCCTCGCTCGGCTCCCCGGCCCAGTCGCACGAGAACAACCCGTTGGCGGCCGGAGCCCCGGGCGCCGGCATGGGCACGGCCCTCGGCATCACCGGCGGGGTGCTGGCCGTCGTGGCCGGCGGGGCGTACGTGATCAACCGGCGCCTGCCGCGCGGCCGCGGCCGCCGCTCGAGCGGCCCGGCGTAGCCGGGGGCTCGGCCGGCCCGGCGGATCCGGACGGCTCGGAGCCCGGCTGGGGCTCCGGGTCCGGCTGGGGCTCCGGGCCCGGCTGCGGCTGCGGTTCCTCCACCCCGTCCCCGTCCCCGTCCGCGTCGTCGCGGCTCGCGGTCCACGCCGCGCAGAACAGCAGCAGCTTCGCCGTGAGGTTGATCCAGATCAGCAGCGCGATCGGCACGCCGAAGGCCCCGTACATGCTCTTCGTGGCCACCCCTCGCACATAGCCGCTGAGCAGCAGTTTCAGCAGCTCGAAGCCGCCCGCGCCGAGGAGGGCCGCCTCGATCAGGCGGCGGCGCGGGGGTTCGACGCCGGGGAGCAGGGTCAGGACGTAGAGCAGCAGCAGGAAGGCGGCCACGACCCCGACGAGGAAGGCCCCGCCCCGCAGCAGGCCGCCTCCCGCGCCGTCGCGCGGCACGCCGAGCCAGTCGCCGGCCTTGCCGACGGCGCTGGAGCCGACGGTGGAAGCGGTGGCCGAGGCCAGTCCGACGCCGCCGAGGCCGATGAGGACGAGGGCGTCCTTGCCCTTGCGGACGAAGGGGTTGCCCTCGTCCTCGTCGTCCTTCTCCCAGACGGCTCGCAGGCAGTCGCGCATCGAGCCGACCCAGCCGATGCCGGTGAACAGCAGCACGCCCGCCGCGACCAGTCCGACCGTGCCCGCGTTCGCGACGAGCGCGTTGATGTCGAGCTGGTCGGAGATGCCGGGGACCTGTTCGGCGAGGTTCTTCTGGAGCCGGTCCAGCTGCTCCTTGCTGAGCAGTCCGGCGCCGATCGCGGCGGCCACGGTGATCAGCGGGAAGAGCGCGAGGAAGCTGATGAAGGTGATCGCGGCGGCGAGCCGGCTCCAGTGCACGCGGTCGAGCCGCTGGTACGAGCGCCAGAGGTGGGTCCGCATGAGAGCGGACACCGTGGATCCGATCACCGGGAGTTTCGTCAGCCAGTCCATACGGTCACCGTAAATGAGCTGTCGGAAATAGCCAGGATTGCCGCTTTTGGAGACTACGGTCGTCGATTGTGACTTTTCGCCCGACGGCTCGGCCGTTCCACGCCCTGGTCCTGCGAAGGATCAGCTTCCGGTTCCGGTTCCTGCGTCAGGAACGGCGTACGGTCTTCTCGCCAGCCGCGCTCGCCCCGCTGTCGGTCGACGAGCCGGGCTGCGCGGGAACGCCGGCCGCGCCCGGGCCGAAGGGGTACTCGCACAGCTTGCGCCAGACCCCGTCCGAGCCCTGCTCGTAGAGGGCGAAACCGCCGCAGGTCCACTCCGCCGCGTAGTCCGCGAGGGTGCTGAACGCGAGGTCCATCGCCTCCTCGGAGATCCCGTGGGCCACGGTGACGTGCGGGTGGTACGGGAACACCAGCTCCCTGTTGAGCGGACCCTGCGGGTCGCGGACCCGGCCCTGGAGCCGGGTGCAGCCCGCGCCGCCCTCGGCGACCTGGACGTAGACGACCGGCGAGAGGGGCCGGAAGGTTCCCGTGCCGGCCAGCCTCATCGCGAAGGGACCGCTCGCGGCCGCGACCTCGGCCAGGTGGGCACGGATCTCCGGAAGCCGCTCCGCGGCCACCTCGGTCGGCGGTACGAGGGTGACGTGCGTGGGGATCCCGTGCGCGGCGGCGTCCCCGAAGCCGGCGCGCAGCTGCTGGAGGCTGCTGCCGTACGGCTCCGGGACCGCGATCGAAACGCCGAGCGTTACGGTCCCCACGTATCTCTCCTCCGCCTTGGGTCCTGTACGTCTGACTGCGCGCGGCCCGGGTGCCGGGCGGTGCTGCCGACCCAGTGTGGCGCCAGCACCCCCCGATTCGCCAGGGCCCTCTTCCTCTTCCGTCCCCGTCAGTGCTTCGCGGGCAGGAAACCGAGGTGGTCGTACGCCTGTGCCAGGGTCTCCGCGGCGACCGCCCGAGCCTTCTCCGCACCCTTGGCCAGCAGGGAATCCAGGGTCTCGGGGTCGTCCAGGTACGCCTGGGTGCGCTGCTTGAACGGTGTGACGAAATCGACCATCACGCCGGCCAGATCGGTCTTGAGCGCGCCGTAGCCCTTGCCCTCGTACGCGGCTTCGAGCGCGGGGATCGACTCGCCCGTGAGGGTGGAGTAGATCGTGAGCAGATTGCTGACGCCGGGCTTGTTCGCGGTGTCGAAGCGGACCACGGCCTCGGTGTCCGTGACCGCGCTCTTGATCTTCTTCTCGGTGGCCTTGGGCTCGTCGAGGAGGTTGATCAAGCCCTTCGGGGAAGACGCCGACTTCGACATCTTGATCGCCGGGTCCTGGAGGTCGTAGATCTTCGCGACCTCCTTGACGATGTGCGCCGCGGGGAGGGTGAAGGTCCTGCCGAAGCGCTGGTTGAAGCGCTCGGCGAGGTCGCGGGTCAGCTCGATGTGCTGGCGCTGGTCCTCACCGACCGGGACGGCGTCGGCCTGGTAGAGCAGGATGTCGGCGACCTGCAGGATCGGGTACGTGAACAGGCCGACGGTGGCGTTGTTCGTGCCCTGCTTGGCGGACTTGTCCTTGAACTGGGTCATCCGGCTGGCCTCGCCGAAGCCGGTGATGCAGTTCATGACCCAGCCGAGCTGCGCGTGCTCGGGCACGTGGCTCTGGATGAAGAGCGTGCAGCGCTCGGGGTCCAGGCCGGCGGCGAGCAACTGCGCGGCGGAGAGCCGGGTGTTCGCGCGGAGATCCTTCGGATCCTGCGGCATGGTGATCGCGTGCAGGTCGACGACCATGTAGAAGGCGTCGTGCGTCTCCTGCAGTGCGACGTACTGACGGATGGCTCCGAGGTAGTTCCCGAGGTGGAACGAACCGGAGGTGGGCTGGATGCCGGAGAGCGCGCGAGGACGATCAGAAGCCATGGCCCCATTCTCTCAGGTGCGATGACGGGCTCGGGCCCGCCATTGGCCGGAACCCGGCGTGCCGCTCCGCCCCCGCCCCGCCCCTGCCCGGGTACCGAGCGGTAGCGGCCCGTCCGGATCCCGCCTCGGCCGAGCGACCGCTTTCCGCCGGAGGTCAGGGGGATGCCGCTGCGCGGGGCTTCGTGGGCGCTGCCCACAGCCCACACCCGCGCCTCAGACGCCGGCGGGGCTGAAATTGCCCTCCGGGCAATCCAGCCCCGCGGGGCTGACGGCGCCAGCCGAAATCCAGCCTCGCCGGCGATTGAGGCGCGGGGTCTGGGGCGGAGCCCCAGGAAGCCGGGCCGCAGGCTTTACGACAGCGGGAGCCCCGGGGCCGGGAACGCGGCCATCAAGTCCCCGACCTCGGCGCGGATCGCGGCCAGCGCGGGCTCGTCCGAGGTCGCGGCGGCGGACACCGCACGGGCGATCCAGTCGGCGACCACCGGCATGTGCGGTACGCCCAGGCCCCGGGAGGTCAGCGACGGCGTGCCGATGCGGATGCCCGACGGGTCGAACGGCTTGCGCGGGTCGAACGGCACCGTGTTGTAGTTCACGACGATGCCCGCCCGGTCCAGCGCCTTCGCGGCGATCTTGCCCGGGACGTCCTTCCCCGTCAGGTCGATCAGGATCAGGTGGTTGTCCGTACCGCCGGAGACCAGGTCGAAGCCCCGCTCCAGCAGCGCCGCGGCCAGCGCCTTCGCGTTGGCGACGACCGCGTGGGCGTACGAGACGAAGGCGGGCTGCGCCGCCTCGTGGAGGGCCACCGCGATGCCGGCCGTCGTCTGGTTGTGCGGGCCGCCCTGGAGGCCCGGGAAGACCGCCTTGTCGATGGCCTTCGCGTGCTCCTCGCGGCACATCAGCATCGCGCCGCGCGGGCCGCGCAGCGTCTTGTGCGTGGTCGTCGAGATCACGTCCACGTGCCCGGCCGGGGACGGATGCGCCCCGCCCGCGATCAGGCCCGCGATGTGCGCCACGTCGGCGACGAGGACCGAGCCGGCCTCCTTCGCGATCGACGCGAACGCCTCGAAGTCGATCGTGCGCGGGAGGGCGGTGCCGCCGCAGAAGATCAGCTTCGGGCGCTCGGCCAGCGCGAGGTCCCGTACGGCGTCGTAGTCGATGCGGCCATTCGTTTCGGGGTCCGCAGTCGCCTGGACGCCGTACTGGACGCCCCGGAACCACGAGCCGGTCGCCGAGACGCCCCAGCCGTGCGTCAGGTGCCCGCCCATCGGCAGGGCCATGCCCATCACGGTGTCGCCGGGCTTCGCGAAGGCCAGGTACACGGCGAGGTTGGCCGGGGAACCGGAGTACGGCTGCACGTTGGCGTGGTCCACCCCGAACAGGCCCTTCGCCCGCTCGACGGCCAGCGCCTCGATGCGGTCGATGTTCTGCTGGCCCTCGTAGTAGCGGCGGCCGGGGTAGCCCTCGCTGTACTTGTTCTGCAGCACCGTGCCGGAGGCTTCCAGCACGGCCGCGGACACGTAGTTCTCGCTGGGGATCAGCCGCAGGGTCTGCGCTTGCAGCGTTTCCTCGGCGGCGACGAAGGACGCCAGCTCGGGGTCGGTGGCAAGAAGGGCGGGGTGGTGGCTCGCGCTCATGGCGGCTCCTCCGGGGTCGATGTCAGATCTCGTCCCCGCGAGGCCCAGGCGAGCGGCCCTGTATGCGGTCCTGCGCGCACGACTCCCCCGGAGTTGGTTCTCCGTACGCCAGTCGCCGTGCGTACCGCACACCTTAGCGGCACGCCACGAAAAAGGTTTCTCCGTCCGGTATACGAGCGAAGATGCACAGTGACGCCACCCTCGTCACTGGCCTTGACGGACGATCGGAGACCCCGTGTCGACAACTTCTGATGCCATCCGCTCCGCCGACGCGCACAGCGCGCACAACTACCACCCCCTGCCCATCGTGGTCGCCACGGCGGAAGGCGCGTGGATGACCGATGTGGAGGGACGCCGGTACCTCGACATGCTCGCCGGCTACTCCGCCCTCAACTTCGGCCACGGCAACCGCCGTCTGCTCGACGCCGCCCGCGCCCAGCTCGAACGGGTCACCCTCACCTCCCGCGCCTTCCACCACGACCGCTTCGCCGACTTCTGTACCGAACTCGCCGCGCTGTGCGGCAAGGAGGCGGTCCTGCCCATGAACACGGGCGCGGAGGCCGTGGAGACGGCGGTGAAGACCGCCCGCAAGTGGGGCTACGAGGTCAAGGGCGTCCCGGACGGCCACGCCAAGATCGTGGTCGCGGCCGACAACTTCCACGGCCGCACCACGACGATCGTGTCCTTCTCGACGGACCACGAGGCCCGCGACCACTTCGGCCCCTACACCCCGGGGTTCGAGATCGTCCCGTACGGGGACCTCACCGCGCTCGCCGCCGCCGTCACCTCCAACACCGTCGCCGTGCTCCTGGAGCCGATCCAGGGCGAGGCGGGCGTCCTCGTCCCGCCCGCCGGATACCTGCGGGGCGTACGGGAACTGACGCGCGAGCGGAACGTCCTCTTCATGGCGGACGAGATCCAGTCGGGGCTCGGCCGGACCGGCAGGACCTTCGCGTGCGAGCACGAGGGCGTCGTACCGGACGTGTACATCCTCGGCAAGGCGCTGGGCGGCGGCGTCGTCCCGGTGTCGGCGGTCGTCGCCGACCGCGACGTCCTCGGCGTGTTCAAGCCGGGCGAGCACGGCTCCACCTTCGGCGGGAACCCCCTCGCCTGCGCCGTGGCCCTGGAGGTCATCGCGATGCTGCGCGGCGGCGAGTACCAGCAGCGCGCCACCGAACTCGGCGACCACCTGCACCGGGAGCTGAACCTGCTGGTCGGCGGCGGCGCGGTGACCGCCGTACGGGGCCGCGGGCTGTGGGCGGGCGTCGACATCGACCCGGCGCACGGAACCGGCCGGGAGATCTCCGAGAAGCTGATGGAGCTCGGGGTGCTGGTCAAGGACACCCATGGGTCGACGATCCGGATCGCACCGCCGCTGGTGATCAGCAAGGAGGACCTGGACTGGGGCCTGGACCAGCTCAGGTCGGTCCTCGCGGAGGGCTAGCGGGGGGCTAGTGGAGGGCTAGAAGATCCCGTCCGGCTAAAAGATGACGTGGGGCAGGAAGCGGGCGTACTCGTCCGTGACCAGCCCCGCCGATTCGCGGATGCCGAGCCCCGCCGCCTCGTCCTCGACGACCCACGCGCCGAGCACCACCCGGTTGCCGTCGAAGTCGGGCAGCGGGGCCAGGGCCTGGAAGACGTACGTCTCGTCCGGCTCCGGCGCGAACGGCTCGCCGCCCACCGGATGCAGGGTGACCCCGGCGCCCTCGCGCCCCAGCAGCGGCTTCGCGACGTAGCCGGTGCCGGCGAGCTCGCGCGGGCCGTCGAGGTAGGCGGGCAGCAGGTTCGGGTGCTCCGGGAAGAGCTCCCACAGGACGGCCAGCAGGGCCTTGTTGGAGAGGAGCATCTTCCACAGCGGTTCGATCCAGGCGGTCGTGCCGGAGCCGCCGCCGAGGTCGTACGTGCCGAGGACCTGCGGGGCGAACTCGTCGGTGACCAGCCATTCCCACGGGTAGAGCTTGAAGCAGGCGCGGATGAAGCCGAGCTTCTCGTCCACGAACCGTTCGGTCAGGGCGTCCCAGCCGATCCGCTCGACGGACAGCGCCCGCGCGTCGAGGCCGGCCTGCTCGGCGGTCTCCCTGAGGTAGGCGACCGTCATCAGGTCCTCGCCGAGTTCGTCCGTCTCGGAGTGCGCGAAGTGCACCGTGCCGGAGGGCAGCAGCTCCGCCTGGCGGCGCCAGGCGTCGACGAGCCGCTCGTGGAGGGAGTTCCACTGGTCGGCGCCGGGGAACCGTTCCTCCATCCAGAACCATTGCGGGCTTGCCGCCTCCACCAGCGAGGTGGGGGTGTCCGCGTTGTACTCCAGCATCTTGGCCGGGCCGTCGCCGTCGTAGCGGAGGTCGAAGCGGCCGTAGAGCGAGGGCTGTTCGGCCCGCCGCCGCCAGGACTCGGCGATCAGCGCGGCCAGCTTCGGGTCGGTGATGCCGAGGTCCGCGAAGCGGTCGTGGCGCACGATGTGCTCCGCCGCCGCCAGGCACATGGCATGGAGCTCCTCGACCACGTTCTCCAGTGCCTCGACCTCGGGCAGCGAGAAGGAGTAGTAGGCGCTCTCGTCCCAGTACGGGCGCAGGGAGTCGTCGGGGTAGCGGGTGAGCGGGTAGATCAGCCCCTGCTCCTCGACGGTGTGCTGCCAGTCGGGGCGGGGCTCTATGGTGTGCCGCTTCATGGGTGTGCAGTCCCTCGGTGTCTCGGTCAGCCGCCGCTGGAGCCGGAGCTCTTGTGCCCGCCGATGCCGCCGCGGGTGACGGCGGACTTGTCGAAGCTGCCGCCGGAGACCTTGCCGCCGCGCACGGAGCCGCCGTAGTAGTACGTGCCCCGGCTGGTGCCGCTGCCGTTGCCGTTGCTCTTGCAGTACTTGTCGTCCAGCTTGTCGAGCGTGGTCCGGTCGACGCAGCGCCGGTCCGGCTCGTCGCTGTTGCCGCAGGCCACGAGCGTGGCCGCGAGCAGGCCCACGCCGCCGAGCACGACGGCGCCGGACCGCATGCGGCGCTGGTTGGTACTGCTGCTGCTGTCCATGTCCGCTGCTCCCCCTAGTGGCGTGCTGCCGACAGACTAGATCCAGGCCCCCGGCCGATGGAATCCGGCCGTCCACGGATCCGTGACCTAGAGTCGCTTCGTGCTCATTGGGATGATTTGCGCGCTCGGTGCGGCGATGTGTTTCGGCACCGCCTCGGTCCTCCAGGCCGTCGCGGCACGGACGGCCGAACCGGGAACGGGCTCCGGGGTCGACACCGCCCTCCTCCTGCGGGCGCTGCGCCAGTGGCGCTACCTCGCCGGACTCGGCCTGGACGGGATCGGCTTCGTCCTCCAGATCGTCGCCCTGCGCCACATCCCTCTCTACGCGGTGGGCGCGGCGCTCGCCGCCAGCCTCGCGGTGACGGCGGTGGTCGCGGCGCGGCTGCTGCGGGTGAGGCTCAGCGGGACCGAGTGGGCCGCGGTGGGGGTGGTGTGCGCGGGGCTGGTGATGCTCGGGCTGGCTTCGGGCGAGGAAGGCTCCGGCGCCGGGTCGCTCGCGCTGGAACTGGGGCTGCTCGCGGTCGCGGGGCTCGTGCTCGCGACCGGGGCCGCGGCCGGCGGCCTGCCGGACCGCAGCCGGGCGCTGACGCTGGGGCTGGCGGCCGGAACCGGCTTCGGGGTGGTGGAGGTGGCGGTCCGGCTCATCGACGACGTCTCCCTCTCGGCCTTGAGGAACCCGGCCCTGTACGCCCTGCTGCTGGGCGGCGGCGCGGCCTTCCTGCTGCTCACCTCGGCCTTGCGGCGCGGCTCGGTGACCACGGCGACGGCCGGAATGGTGCTGGGCGAGACGATCGGCCCGGCCGCCGTGGGCGTGGCCTGGCTGGGCGACCGCACCCGTGAGGGCCTGACCTGGCTGGCGGTCACCGGCTTCGTGGTCGCCGTCGCCGGAGCCCTCGCCCTGGCCCGCTTCGGCGAACCCCCGGCGGCTGCGACGGCGGCGACGGATCCGACGGCTCCGGCTGATCCGGCCGACCCCGCCGATCCGGCCAATCTGGCCGACCCCGCCGACCCCGCCGACCCAGCCGACCCCGCCGACCCAGCCGGTCCGGCGACGGACCCGTCCGGCGGTCCGGCCCCCTGACCGGAGCCGGGGGCGGATCCTCCGGCGGAGCCCCGGGTGGGCCCCGCCCCGCCCCTCACGGGAGCGCCGCCACCAGGGCCGCCAGGGTCGGGGCCCAGGCGCTCTGCGTCGGCGTCCCGAAGCCCACGACGAGGGCCTCGCGCGCCGCCCCGGCCGCCTCCGGGTGCCGGAAGGACGACAGCGGCTGCAGGCCGAGGTCCTGCCAGGCGGCCGCCCGCAGGGCCGCCCGTTCGCCGCCCGGCGCGAGGTCCAGCACCGCGTGCAGGCCCGCCGCGATGCCCGAGACCCCCACACGGTCCCCGACCGCCGCCACCAGCTCGTCGCGGCGCCGCCGGTAGCGCAGCCGCATCCCGCGCACGTGCCGGTCGTACGCTCCGGACCGGATGAACTCCGCGAGCGTCAGCTGGTCCAGTGCGCCGGAGCTCCAGTCGTCCCGGCCCCTCGCCCCGAGCACCTCGTCCATCAGCCCGGCCGGCACCACCATCCATCCCATGCGCAGCCCCGGCGCCAGGGACTTGCTCGCGGTTCCCATGTAGACCACCCGGTCCGGGTCGAGCCCCTGCAGCGCGCCCACCGGCTGGCGGTCGTAGCGGAACTCCCCGTCGTAGTCGTCCTCCAGGATCAGCCCGCCCGTGGACCGGGCCCAGTCCACCGCCGCCGCCCGCCGTACGGGCGTCAGCGCGGCGCCCGTCGGGAACTGGTGCGCCGGTGTCAGCAGCACCGCCCCCGCGCCCTGGCCCGCCCCGGAGCCCGCGAGCGACGCCAGGTCCTGGGTGCGCGCCCCCGCCGCGTCCACCTCCAGCGGCCGGGTCCGCAGCCCCGCTCCGGTCAGCAGGTCCCGGTGCACGTCGAGCCCGTACCCCTCCACCGCGATCTCCCGGACCCGCCGGGCGCGCAGCGTCTTCGTCATCAACAGCAGCCCCTGCGCGAACCCCGCGCACAGCACGATCCGTTCGGGATCCGCGTACACCCCGCGCGCCCGTGCCAGGTACCCGGCCAGCGCCTCCCGCAGCTCCACCCGCCCGCGCGGATCGCCGTACCCGAAGGCCTCGTTCGGGGCGTCGGCCAGCGCCCGCCGGGCCGCCGACAGCCACGCCGCCCGCGGGAAGCCGCCCAGGTCCGGGGAACCGGGCATCAGGCTGTACGAGGTCTTCGCGCGGACGGGCCGCCGTACGGGTGCGGCCGCCGCGGACCGCCGCTCCGGGGCCCGCTCCGCGACCCTGGTCCCGGAGCCCTGCCGGGCCGTCAGCCGGCCCTCGGCGACGAGCTCCGCGTACGCCTCGGCGACGGTGTTGCGGGCGATCCCGAGGTCGGCGGCGAGCGAGCGCGAGGAGGGCAGCCGGGTGCCCGGCGCGAGCCGGCCGCTGCGCGCGGCCTCGCGCAGCGCCTCGGCGAGTCCGGCGCGCAGACCGCGCCCGGCGGAGAGCTCCACGTGCAGGTCGGCGCCGAAAGTGGCCCAAGATTCCGTCATGGATTTGGACCATATACGCGGGCCGCCCGGCTCGTACGGTGAAGACCATGAACAACACGGACAGCACCCGGAACGCACCCGAGCACACCCCCCGCATGCAGCTGGCGAAGCTCGCCCCCGAGTTCTACAAGGCCGCCGTGGCCCTGGACGCCGCCGCGTCCAAGGGGCTGGACCCGGCCCTGGTCGAGCTCGTCAAGCTCCGCTCCTCACAGATCAACCACTGCGCCTTCTGCGTCGACATGCACTCCCAGGACGCCCTGGCGGCCGGCGAGGACGTGGAGCGGCTGCTGCTCCTCGCCGCGTGGGAGGAGTCGCGGCACTTCTACACGGAGAAGGAGCTCGCCGCGATCGAGCTGACGGAGGCCGTGACCGTCCTGACCGACGGATTCGTTCCCAACGAGGTCTACGAGCGGGCGGCGAAGCAGTTCGAGGAGAAGGAACTGGCCCAGCTGATCGGCCTGATCGCGGCGATCAACGTCTGGAACCGCATCGGCGTCACCACCCGCCTGGTCCCGGGGCACTACACCCCGGGCATGTACAAGTAGCGGCCGGCGCCGGGGCCGGTGGGAATCACCCGCCCGAGCGCATCACGCCGAAGCGCCCCGGCCTTTGTCTCGGGCCGGGGCGCTTCGGTTTTCGTACGGGGCGTACGGGGCGTACGGGGCCCGCGGGCCCGGAGTGGTGGTCCGGGCTGCGAGCGGCCGTACGGAGGGGCTCAGATCAGGCCGAGCTCGCGCACCGCGTCGCGCTCCTCGACGAGCTCCGCCACGGACGCGTCGATGCGCGCACGGGAGAACTCGTTGATGTCCAGGCCCTGGACGATCTCGTACTTGCCGTCCTTGGTGGTGACGGGGAAGGAGGAGATGATGCCCTCCGGGACGCCGTAGGAGCCGTCCGACGGGATGCCCATCGAGGTCCAGTCGCCCGCCGCGGTGCCGTTGACCCACGTGTGGACGTGGTCGATGGCGGCGTTGGCGGCCGAGGCGGCCGAGGACGCGCCGCGAGCCTCGATGATCGCGGCGCCGCGCTTGGCGACGGTCGGGATGAAGGTGTCGGCCAGCCAGGCCTGGTCGTTGACCAGCTCGGCGGCGTTCTTGCCGGCGATCTCCGCGTGGAAGATGTCCGGGTACTGGGTCGCCGAGTGGTTGCCCCAGATGGTGAGGCGCTTGATGTCGGAGACGGCGGCGCCGGTCTTGGCGGCCAGCTGCGAGATCGCGCGGTTGTGGTCCAGGCGGGTCATCGCGGTGAAGCGCTCGGCCGGTACGTCCGGGGCGGCGGCCTGCGCGATGAGCGCGTTGGTGTTGGCCGGGTTGCCCACGACCAGGACCTTGATGTCGTCCGCGGCGTTCGCGTTGATCGCGGCGCCCTGCGGCTTGAAGATGCCGCCGTTGGCGGAGAGCAGGTCACCGCGCTCCATGCCCTTGGTACGCGGGCGGGCGCCGACGAGCAGCGCGACGTTGGCACCCTCGAAGCCCTTGTTCGGGTCGTCGAAGATGTCGATGCCGGCGAGCAGCGGGAAGGCGCAGTCGTCGAGCTCCATGGCGGTGCCCTCGGCGGCCTTCATGCCCTGAGGGATCTCCAGAAGACGGAGCTTGACCGGCACGTCCGCGCCGAGCAGGTGGCCGGAGGCGATGCGGAAGAGCAGCGCGTAGCCGATCTGGCCGGCGGCGCCGGTGACGGTGACATTCACGGGAGTGCGGGTCATGGCCTTCTCCGTTAGACAGCTGGCGGTGGGGCGTCCCTGCCCCATGTGCTGGGAGGACGCCGCTCCATGGCCCGGTAAATCTTGACGTGAAGAGACATCCGCCCGTCAGGCTATCCGACCCGGGCCCGCCCCAATCCCCCGCCCCGTGTGGCGCAGGGCACACGATCACTCCCGGCCCGGCCCCATGGGCCTTTGACGCGCGGGATTCCGGGGCGGAGCCCGGGTCTTCGCGAGTTCGGGCGGAGCCCGTCCGGGGGTCCCCCGGACGGGGTCGGGTGTGGAGGGTGGAAGGGCGGGGAGGGGCCGGTCAGCCCGTCAGCCCGTCAGCCCGTCAGCGGACCGTGAACCGGACCGCGCTTTCCAGGAACGGAATGTCCAGCCACGGCTTCGGCTCGATGACCAGCGCGAGCAACGTGATCGCCGTACCCAGCAGCCCGTACGTGACCATGTCGGTGAAGCGCGACCGCACCGCCAGCATGCCCACGGAAGGCAGCAGCATCCGCATCACCGCCCCCGCGATCAGCGCGATGCCGATCATCAGGCATCCGCCGCGCGCGTGACCCGTGGCGGTGACCAGCAGCCCGGCCGCCGTCGCGGCGAGAACGGCCAGCATCGGCCACTGCCGGGCCGGCGCCGGCGCGTCGCCGTGCGCGGCCCGCCCGCCGCCCTCCGGGCGGGCGGTGTCCCGGGTGATGGAGGGGAACCGCCGGGACTTGCCCCCGGCGGGCCCGGCGCCCGCGGCGCCCACCACGCCCGCCCCTTCGGCCACTTCAGCGCCTTCCGCTCCTTCAGCCCGCACTGGGGGCGATCCGTTCCGCCGCCTCGACGACGTTCACGAGCAGCTGCGCCCGCGTCATCGGTCCGACGCCGCCCGGATTCGGGGAGATCCAGCCGGCCACCTCCGCGACACCGGGATGCACGTCTCCGACGATCTTGCCGTTCTCGTCACGGCTCACGCCGACGTCGAGCACGGCCGCGCCCGGCTTCACGTCCTCGGGCTTGACCAGGTGCGCCACACCGGCCGCCGCCACCACGATGTCGGCCTGGCGGAGCAGGCCGGAGAGGTCGCGCGTACCGGTGTGGCAGAGCGTGACGGTGGCGTTCTCGGACTTGCGGGTCAGCAGGAGGCCGATGGAGCGTCCGACGGTGATGCCGCGGCCCAGGACGACCACGTGCGCGCCGTTGATCTCCACGCCGTGGTGACGCAGCAGCTCGACGATCCCGTACGGGGTGCAGGGCAGCGGGCCCGGCTCGCCCAGGACCAGCCTGCCGAGTGACGTGGGGTGCAGGCCGTCGGCGTCCTTCAGCGGGTCCATCAGCTCCAGGACCCGGTTGGTGTCGATGCCCTTGGGGAGCGGGAGTTGGACGATGTAGCCCGTGCACTGGGGGTCGGCGTTCAGCTCGCGCACGACCGCCTCGATGTCCTCCTGGGAGGCCGTCGCGGGCAGTTCGTGCTGGATGGAGGCGATGCCGACCTCGGCACAGTCCTTGTGCTTGCCGTTGACGTACCAGCGGCTGCCCGGGTCGTCACCGACCAGCAGCGTACCGAGGCCGGGGGTGATGCCCCGGGCCTTGAGCGCCGCCACGCGGGCGGTCAGTTCGGACTTGATCGCGGCTGCGGTGGCCTTGCCGTCGAGAATCTGGGCGGTCATGGCCCCATCCTCCCGGATGGAGCGGCCCCGATTCCAGTCAAGGCCCCCGGCGGGGCGCTCACGGACGCGTGCGGTTCATTGCACTTGCACAACAAGTGACGGCCCCCCTCGGAACCAACTGGACAACTCCTCGCGTGTCCGAGGACGATGCACGGACAGAGTGCCGCGGGCAGTGCCGGGGGGCGGACCGCAAAGATGCAGATTTCCTCCGTGCGTTTGCCGTGCGTCCCCGCACTTCCACGGAGGAACACCCCAAGATGAGCTTCGGCGACCCGAACAATCCGTACGGACAGCAGCCCCAGGCCCCGCAGGGCCAGCCCGGCTACGGCTACCCGCAGCAGGCCCCGCAGGGCGTCCCGCCGCAGGGTGGCTACGCCTACCCGCAGCAGACCCCGCAGGGATACCAGGGCGGTCCGGTCGGGTACCCGGGTGGCCCGGTGGGGATGCCCGGCGGGGTGAAGGCCGCCCGCGTCATCCTGTTCATCCTGGGCTCCCTGCAGGCCCTCTTCGGCCTGCTGGCGCTGCTCGGCGGAGCCTTCTTCGCCTCGATGTTCGCCGACTCCTCCAGCTCCTCGGCGAGTGACGCGGGGGCGCTGGCGGGCGGTGTGATCGTCGTGGTCGGCATCATCCTCATCGCCATCTCGCTGTGGCCGATCCTGACAGCCGCCAAGCTCTCCAAGGGCCGGGGCGGTGTCCGCGTCTCCGGCATCATCTTCGGCTCGGTGCAGTCCCTCTTCGCGGCGTTCAGCGTGCTCGGCAACATCGCCGTGGCCAGCAGCGACCAGGCGGCCCCCGGCGTCATCCTGTCCCTGATCTTCGCGGTGATCTCGCTCGCGCTGGGCGTGTGGATCATCGTCGGTCTGGCCAATTCGGCCGCCGGCGCCTACTTCCGGCGCCCGCAGTACTAAGCCGGCAGTACTGAGCCCGCCGCACCAAGGCACGTACCGCACACCTGCGAGGCCGTCGGGCCCCGTTCACGGCGAAGGCCGCGACCCGCGCAGCACGAACTGCGGGTCGCGGCCTTCGCCGTTGTCGGGGGGGGCCGTGACTCAGTGGAAGAAGTGGCGGGTCCCGGTGAAGTACATCGTCACGCCGGCCTTCTTCGCGGCCTCGACGACCAGCTCGTCGCGCATCGAACCACCCGGCTGGACCACGGCCTTGATGCCCGCGGCCGTGAGGATCTCCAGCCCGTCCGGGAACGGGAAGAAGGCGTCGGACGCGGCGTACGAGCCCTGCGCGCGCTCGGCGCCCGCCCGCTCGACCGCGAGCTTGGCGGAGTCGACACGGTTGACCTGGCCCATGCCGACGCCGACCGAGGCGCCGTCCTTGGCGAGCAGGATCGCGTTGGACTTGACGGCGCGGCAGGCCTTCCACGCGAAGGCGAGGTCGGCGAGCTCGTCGGCGGACAGGGCCTCGCCGGTGGCCAGCGTCCAGGTGGCCGGGTCGTCGCCCTCGGCCTGGACGAGGTCGGCCTGCTGGAGCAGCACGCCGCCCGAGATGGGCTTGAGCTCGACCGGCTGGTGCGGGGCGCCCTCCACCTTCAGGACCCGGATGTTCTTCTTCTTCGCCAGGATCTCGACGGCGCCCGGCTCGTAGCCGGGAGCGACGACGACCTCGGTGAAGATCTCCGCGACCTGCTCGGCGAGCTCGACGCTCACCGGGCGGTTGACGGCGATGACGCCGCCGAAGGCGGAGGCCGTGTCGCAGGCGTGCGCCTTGCGGTGGGCCTCGGCGACGTCCTTGCCCACCGCGATGCCGCACGGGTTGGCGTGCTTGATGATCGCGACGCAGGGCTCTTCGTGGTCGTAGGCGGCGCGGCGGGCCGCGTCGGTGTCCACGTAGTTGTTGTAGGACATCTCCTTGCCGTGCAGCTGCTCGGCGCCCGCCAGCCCGCCCGGCCGGCCGTCCGTGTAGAGCGCGGCGGCCTGGTGCGGGTTCTCGCCGTAGCGCAGGGTCGACTTGCGCTCCCAGGCGCCGGCCAGGAACTCGGGCAGCACGGCCTCCGGCTCCGGGGCGTACACGTTCGTGAACCAGGAGGCCACGGCCACGTCGTACGCCGCCGTGTGCTGGAAGGCCTCGGCCGCGAGCCGCTTGCGCGCGGTGAGGTCGAAGCCGCCGCCCTGGGCGGCGGTGAGCACGTCGGCGTAGCGCCGCGGGCTGGTGACGACGGCCACCGAGGGGTGGTTCTTGGCGGCGGCGCGGACCATCGAGGGGCCGCCGATGTCGATCTGCTCCACGCACTCGTCCGGGGTCGCGCCCGACTGGACGGTCTCGAGGAAGGGGTAGAGGTTGACGACGACCAGGTCGAAGGGCTCGACGCCCAGCTCGGCGAGCTGGTTGCGGTGGTCCTCCAGGCGCAGGTCGGCGAGGATGCCTGCGTGCACGCGCGGGTGCAGGGTCTTGACGCGGCCGTCCAGGCACTCGGGGAAGCCGGTCAGCTCCTCGACCTTGGTGACGGGCACCCCGGCCGCGGCGATCTTCGCGGCGGTGGAGCCGGTCGAGACGAGCGCGACGCCCGCCTCGTGCAGGCCGCGGGCCAGCTCTTCCAGCCCCGTCTTGTCGTAGACACTGACGAGAGCGCGCCGGATCGGGCGCTTCGACGTGGTGAGCCCTTCGCTCTGTGCGGTCACGGTCTCTGCGGTCCCTGCGGTCCCTGCGGCCTCTGCGGCGGTCACTGGATCGTTACCTTTCGTCCCTCGATGCTGTAGCCGTGCCGGGCCAGGCGCCCCACGACCTCGACGAGCAGCTCGCGCTCGACTTCCTTGATCCGCTCGTGGAGAGCGGCCTCGTCCTCTTCGTCCCGGATCTGGACCACACCCTGAGCGATGATCGGACCGGTGTCCACGCCGGAGTCCACGAAGTGGACGGTGCAGCCGGTGACCTTCGCGCCGTAGGCGAGTGCGTCCCGTACGCCGTGGGCTCCCGGGAACGCCGGGAGGAGGGCGGGGTGCGTGTTGATGAACCGGCCGCCGAAGCGGGCGATGAACTGCGGACCCACGATCTTCATGAACCCCGCCGAGACCACCAGGTCCGGCGCGTGGGCGGCTGTGGCCTCCGTCAGGGCCACGTCCCACTCCGCCCGGCTCCCGTACGCCTTGACCGGGCACACGAAGGTGGGGATCCCCGCCTTCTCGGCCCGCTCCAGGCCGGCGATGTTCTCGCGGTCGGCCCCGACGGCGACGACTTCGGCGCCGAAGCCCTCGGCTCCGCCGGGGTGGGCGTCGATGGCGTCGAGGAGGGCCTGGAGGTTGGTGCCGGAGCCGGAGACCAGCACGACCAGGCGGGAGGGGGCCATGGGAGTGAGCCCTTTCTCGGGCGGGGGCGCCCCCCGCCTGAGCTGGGGGCACGTGGTTCGTCTTGTGCGGTCGTACGAAACTCCGGGTCGCCTGAATAGGCGGACCATACGAAGCCACCGACCGCCTGCAACGATACCGGCACACGGGACGGCCCCCGAGGGACGGGGGCGCGGGTGGGCGGTAGCGTCTGGCGTACACGCCGCAACCAGGCCTCCGACGTCCCAGGACGTCCATGACACAGGGGATGAAACACACCCGATGCCGGACCGCCGCCAGCCCGACCCCTCCACCGACGACAACCCCTTCGCGGCGCCCCCGGAAGGCCGGCCCGACCAGCCCTGGGAGCCGCGGGCGGGCGGTGACGGCGGCTCCGGACAGGAACCGGGCGGCACCCCCGCTCCCGGACCGGCCCGCTGGGACCCCACCGACCCGATCCAGCGGCGGGCGCGATACGCGCTGCTGGCCGGCATGTGGGGCTTCTTCTTCGGGGTGTTCGGGATTCCGTCGGTGGGACTGCTGCTGGGCGTCCTGGCCCTGTACTGGGGCATCAGCGCGCTCCGGGGCGTCCCGGTGAAGCCCGCGACGGCCGACGGATCCACCGGGTCGGCCGGGCCCGAGGGACGGTCCGACCGGTCCGAGGGGCCGGCCGGGTCCGAGGGGCCCGACCGGTCCCACCGGTCCGACCGGTCCGGGGACAGCACCGGCGAGGCCGCTCCGGCTCGGGCCCCGGGCGGCCTGGCGGCCCTGGGCGCCGCGGCCCGCCCCCAGCGGACGGCGGCGGTGAGCGGGCTGGTCACCGCTTCGCTGGCGATCCTGCTGGCCGCGTCCTCGTACGCGGTGCAGCTCACGTACAAGGACTTCTACGTCTGCTCGCAGGACGCCCTCACCAAGTCGGCGGAGCTCAAGTGCAACGACCTCCTGCCGGACAACTTCATCGGCAAGGTGCTCCGGGTCCAGCGCTAGTGCTGTGGCCGGGAAGGTTTGCCGGGTCGCGGCGTTCGGTGCGGTGCATCGCAAGGCGGAGGACCGCGGCTCGTACTGGACGTACTTGCGTGGTCCGACAACGCCGCGAGGTGCCGTGCCGGGCGTCGCGACCCGGTGAACCTTTCCGGTCACCGCACTAGCCGGTGCGGTGACCGGGCCGGTTCACCGGGTCGCCACCGAGGCCGCCGGGCCGTCAGGCCGGGCCGGCGGCTCCGGCTGTCCGGCCTGGTCCGGCTGCCCTGGCGACTCCGGTGCTCCGGCCGGAGCCGACCGGGGCTCCGGCTTCGCGTGCGCGGCCTCCGGGCCGGTTTTGCGGCGGGCCAGTACGCGGGCTCCCGCCACGGGCGGGGCGAGCGGGCGCGGAGGCGTCCCGGGGGGCGTGCGCGGCGGCCCGGCGGGCGGTTCGGGTACGGCCGCGGTCGCGGTCGCGGGGGCGGGGATCGCCGGAGCCGTCTGAGGCGCCGGGAGTGCCGACAGCGGGATCGGGGTCAGGTCGAGCTTGAGGCCGGGAACGACCAGCACCGAGCGCTTCGGCGGTGCGGGAAGGGGCCCGGACGACGCCGGTCCAGGTCCCGGTGCCAGCCCCGCGCCCGCCGCCGGCCGCGGGTGCTCCTGCGCGGTTGCCCCAGCGGCGCGCTCCGCCGAGGAGAAGTCCGGGATCAGGGTGCCCGCCGCACGGCGCAGGGCAGCCCACCGGACCTCCCGTACGCCGCTGTCGTGCCAGCCGTCCCGGGATCCCGCGTCGGACAGACCCCGCGCCGGCCGGTTCCGCCACGCGTGCACGGTCACGGCCAGCGGGACGGCGAGCACCAGGCTCCAGGCCAGGGCCGCGCCGCCCGCCTGCCACCAGACGGGCCCGAAGGCCGCCAGTTCCCGGGAGCCGAGCGGCCCCGCGGACACCGCGGCGAGCCCGGCCGTCGCCAGGGCGCAGACCAGCGCGCCCAGGGCCGCCGTGAGCGCGGCCTCCCCGTACGAGACCTCGCGCGCCCGGCGTACGGCGAACCAGCCCACCGCCAGCCCCGCCATCACCGGAACTCCGGCCACGGCCCAGGTCAGCGGCGTGCCGGGACCCTCCGGAGGCAGCGCCGCAAGCAGCGGGAAACGGGGCAGCGCGGGCGATCCGCCGAAGCCGAGCGGGGTCGCGGCGGCTCCGGTGCCGAGGGCGAAGCCGGGACCGAGGGCGTACGCGGCGCCCCAGACCACCGCGTTCGGGATCAGGGTGAGGGCCAGCAGCAGCACCGCGAAGCGGCCCGACCAGACCCCGGTCAGGGCCCCGAAGGAGCCCTGCACCTCGGTCCCGTGCCAGGCGAGCGAGACTCCGACCACCAGGGCGCCACCACCGAGCAGGACCAACACCCCGCCGGCTCCGGCGCGCAGCGCGATCTCGTAGCGGGGGCGGGTGAACCGGGCGGGCAGCGACCCGAGCGGCCTGCCCCGGGCCTCCCAGACCCCGCCCGCGGCGGCCAGCGCGGCGACCAGCGGGAGGTGCCAGGCCGCGCTGAGCGGGTCGGCGGGCATCGGCCCACCCGCGGCGTACACGGTGGCGAAGGCGCCGACGCCGAGGTAGCCGCAGAGGACGGCCGAGAACACGACCCCGGCGGGCAGCGGTTCCGCGCCCCGCTCCTCCTGCGCGGCGCTCCCGAGCCGGGCGGCGCGGCGGATGAGCAGCGCGGGCAGCGCGATCAGCAGCAGCGGGGTCACGCCCACGGGCGCGGGCACGCCGGAGAGGGTCTCGTAGCGCACCAGTTCGGTCCCGTGGGCCAGCAGCCAGAGGCCCGCCGCGAGGTGCAGGGCGCCGCCGGGACCGCTGTCGGGGTAGGGGGAACTGATCCACAGCACGATGACGAGCACGGCGAGGAATCCGAGCCCCAGTCCTGCGGCCACGGCCCCGCCCACCACGCATGCGGCGGCCGCCGGTGAGCGGCGCCGGGCTGGGGCCCCGGAGGGCGCGGGCAACGAGGTCCCGCGTTCGGTCACTTGGGTCACGCCGCCATGGTGCCAACGACACGCGCTATGGCCGGGTAACAGGCGATTGTCCGTGGTGTCGCTCAATATACGTTTATGTACTTTTTCGCTCAGGGCGTCCGGGTCGCGGGGAGTGTGGCATGACACAAAGCGTCACGGAGCTGGGCCTCCCCACCCCGAAGGAACGCAGGCGCCTGCGCGAAGCCGCCGAGCTCACGCACGAGGAGCTCGCGGCGGCGATGGGCGTCACGGCGACCACGGTCCGCTCCTGGGAGACGGGGCGCACGGACCCTAGGGGGCGCAAGCGGGAGGCGTACGCGAAGTTCCTGGCCCGGCTCGGCGCGGACAGGGACTCGGGGGCGAACAGGGAAGCGAAGGCGGCGGCGAACGCGGACGCGGGCGCCCCCACCGACACTCCGGCGGCCCGTGCTCCCGAGGCCGCCCGGGCCGCCGCGGAGCCCGGGGCCGGGGCCGGAGCCGG